>DASTLT010000231.1:0-43085 GCA_035714625.1 Pseudonocardiaceae bacterium
CGCCGAGGAACGGTAAATCATCTCCCGGGAACTCGCCGGTGGTGGGTCGTATCGGTCGATCGTACATTCGACAGATAAATAACTTAATGCCACACCCCCTGCCCCGTCTCCCACGCGCTCCTCACTGTCGCCCCAGCCACCGCATCCCAACCTGCCTAACCTCAGCGAGATCAGCCCAGCCGGTTGGCGTAACCGGGATGGTGGCGAGGACGCCCCCTGTGCTGTGGTCACCCACCCGCTTCCCTTCCAGCACGTACGCCTGTGTATCACCACGCCGCCAGCGGATCGTGATGCCTTCATTACGGTGACGATCCAGAAACACCCAGCCAACCGGCGCTGTCTTCGGTGCGGCCCCGCCCCGGCTCATGTGGTGGTGTCCTCGGCAGTCGTAGGCGTATCGATCAGCTGCTTCAACATTCGGTCTGCCATATCGAGGAACAGAAGTGCCATCTCAATATGATCTTCATGGCTGAGCCTGGTCCCGGCCAGGCTGAGGCAGAACGTGTCGCAGGCATCTCTCAGTGCAATGAGCAGTGCGTGGTCGTCATCAGTCATGGTGTAGAGCCCTCCGCCTTCGGAGGTGAAATAACCTTCAGCTCAGTCACATACAGCAGGAGAGCAAACCCGGTCTCCGGGAATGACACAAAGACGGAGGAAGGCGAGGGGAAATAGTCTTGGTCAGGCCCGACAACCTGACCACGCAAGGGTCTATCACTCGGCAGCCAACTCTTCTTCCCCGACCAGATAACCCACGTGCCGGTGACAAACTCTGACTTGCCAGGATTACCATTAGGCAGGTTGGCAAGGTTATGGACGTGTCCGTAGCTCATACCCGTTCCCACAGGAAGTAACTGGGATGGCCCGTACCGGCGATGGGGCGGATGCCGTCGGTATTCTGACCTGTCCGCTCGTCCTCGCGTGCCACCCCGCAACCCCGCTTGTATGCTCGTCCTCGCTGCCTGGACGGCACCCAGGACCGGGGAGCTACCGGGGCTGGTCAGCACCGGTGCTGACGTCTCCGGAAGGGTCCCGGTCTTCATCCCGGCCCTGGGGCCATGGAAGATCACCATGGTGGGCTGGCATGTATGGACGTATCCATGTGGCGCATAGGTGTATCCACCGGCATAAGGTGAGGCAATCCTCGCTGATCAGGTCCCGGATCACCGGCCCCGACGGACCGTTACACTCCTCGTCGGATCGGATACGGATCGGAGGGGGCTCATGGCATCCCGACGGGCGCGGCAGCGGTATTGCCGCTGTGGCACACCCTTGGCCAAGGACAACACCGAGCGCCAGTGCGCCCGCTGCCAGCACCTCTCCCGAGACAAGCTCATCGCCCCACCCGAGGTCCCTGCGGAGTTCTGGCACACTGATCAGTTCGAGGAAGCGTTCGCCGCCCAGCACATGGGCTGGGTCGCCCGGGTCTACCGCACGCATCCCTACCAGCATGCGGTCTACGGCCCCGGTGGTATTTCGCAAACACTGCTCGGCCAGTGGTTAGGCGTCGGTCAGCCCCAGATCAGCCGGTACGAGACCGGGCCGCCGATCGAGCATCTGGACACCCTGCAGCATTGGGCTCAGACCTTGCGGATACCACCTCGGCGGCTGTGGTTTCAGTTGCCCGCAGAGAAGAAGCGCCAGCCGGCCACCACTGCACCAGCAGTAGGTCATCCTGCCAACGCGGGTGCCTCGAACGGGGTGCTGGAGCCGCCGACTGAAATCGTCGCCAGACGTGCCGAGTTGCAAACCAGTGGTCTGACTGGTGAGTTAGTGGCTGAGCTGGAACAGTTCCTGCTTGATCTGCCAGACCGTTATGAAACCGCAGGGCCGCTGATCTTGGCACCTGAAGTGGTCGATGCCCGACGGCTGGTGCACCGGCTACTGAAGGGCAACCAGCGGCTCAAGCAGCGTGCACAGTTGTTTGAACTGGCTGGGCGACTGTCCGGACTACTCAGCTACATGGCAGTCAACCTTGGTAACTTCAATACCGCCCAAGCCTACGGCGCCGAAGCATTCGAGCTGGCACGGTTCATCGAACACGACGAGCTGACCACCTGGGTACGAGGCACCCAGAGCTTCGCAGCCTACTACACCGGCAATTACAAACGGTCGCTCATCCTTGCCCAGGACGGACAACGCTATGCCAAGGACAGCCTCCAGGCTGTCCGGCTGGTCATCAACGGTGAAGCCCGGGCACTGGGCAAACTCCAAGATCGGCGAGGCGCCGATGAGGCGGTGACCAGGGCCTATCGGCTGCTGGAGCGGTTTCCGCCAGCAGCCGGCATGACGCCGTGTATCTCGTTTGGCATCTACAGTGAAGCCCGCACGGCGTCGAACGCGGCCACCGCGTATCTGGCGCTCAAGCAGACCAAACAGGTGTTAGGCTATGCCGAACGAGCCCGGGAGATTGTCGATACCTCATCGTCACAGTGGAGCTACGCCCTGATCCGACTTGACATTGCGATGGCCCTTCTGAGCGCCGAACAGCCAGAGCCGGAGGGCGCAAGTGCGCTGGGCGCGGAAGCTCTCAACGCGGTCCGTTACCAGCGGATCGAATCCATCCAACAGCGCACCCGTGAACTGGCCATCGCGCTGCGGCCGTGGCGGCACCTCCCGACTGTCGCAGACTTCCTGGCTGATGTATCCGGTTGGCTGACGGCAAAGTAGGATACAGTGCCGCCCGATGACGAGCTGCCGCCAGAGGAACAGGACTGGCACCGCTTCCAGCAACTTGAGCGCCTCGGCAACCACTGGCAGCGGCCAGGTTGGGCCGAGGGTCAGCGTTCCTACCATTGGCTCCTGACGTTCGAGCACGCTTCCGACTTGCATGCGCTGGCGGCACAGTGCCAAGCGCCGTTCCGTAATCTCCCCCAGTTTGACCTCGTACCGCTTGATGGACTGCATCTCACTCTCCAGCGAGTAGCGTTCACTGACGAGCTGCCTGTATCTAGCCTGTCGGCCGTAACAGCCCCTGTCAGGCAGCGCTGCCGAGACATCGCCCCATTCCGGCTGCGGATTGGTTGGCTGGCCGGTTCAACAGGTGCTATCCGTTTCACGGCGTTGCCCATTGAGCCTATCGCCGAAGTACACGCAATGACTGCAACACCGACGAACACCCCAGTGGATACACCTGGGCATATCCCTACGTGTGCAACAGAGGAGTTCTGGCCGCACGTCAGTATTGCGTATAGCAACACTACTCAACTGGCCGCACCACTCATATCCCAGGTGGAAGCCTTACGGCACTTGCCACCGGCAGAAGTACTTGTCACTAGCGTGGAGTTGGTGGAGCTAAAGCGAGAGGGGCGGGTGTATCGGTGGGAGGAGTTAGAACGGGCTGAAATGGGTAGATAATAGAGGCGATCACCACAGGTATTGAGTTCGCTTACCAGTTTCCGACACGCCGACCTCCAGCAACGCCTAGCCAGCCGCGCCCAACCGAGGAGCTGCGACACCAAGACACCCGGCACAGCTTGAAACATCCAACCCATTCAACCCGCGCCGTTAGTGTCACGCGCCAGCCGCCCGGAGCGCGGGAGGGAGCTTGCGACCGGGAGCGCGGAGGGGTTTGCGGCGGCGCGTCCGGGCCGTCAGGCCCGGCTTGAAGACGTATAGAAAGTTCTCACCGAGGATAGGTTGTCTAGCCTAGTGTGTCGTAATGGTGCGGAGTTTACTCGCCAGCTACCAATCGCCGCAGGTCAAGCGTGTGTCGACGTAAAACACGATCCATTACGATACACTAGGCGTCAGTGTGACGCGGCAACGGGGGTCAGTGCGTTCGGTAGAGCGATGGCTCATAGCGGTCGGGGCGCTGTGCTGCCAGTAGCGCGGATAGCGCCGCGAAGGTGTCCAGTGTGATCGCGCCGAGGACTTCGGAGAGTCGTCGGACGCTGATGAAGTCCGCGCCGTGCTTATGAGCGTTGTATGCCTGTCGGTCGATCTCCGGCAGGTCATCAGAGGTGGGGACGTGGGCACGACGGTTGCGGAGACGTGTGGCCTTGTCCGTCTCGTAACGGATCTCAGAAATGCCGGTTGCCTCGCGGATGACCGCCTCGGCCTCGTCGAGCGACCGTGAGTCGGTGAGCTGTGCGGCCGGTGCGACGTCGAGGGCGGCCTTCGCCTTGACAGTGAAGAGTGTGGGCGTCGTGGCAGTCAGCTCGACGTGGTCACCGGCGTCGCGGACTTCGACGCGGCCGCGTCGTCCTGCGGCGGCGGCGGCGAGCAGCCCGGAGGCCTCGGAAGGGTGCCAGTCGAAAATGGGACGGACATCTGCGAGGTCGGTGCTGGTGAGGTTGGGGAGCTGGTCGGCGCCGAGCTGGTCTAGCCGGGCGAGGATGGTGGTGGGTGAGAGTTCGCCGTCGATGCCGGGGGCGGTGATGAGGAGCTGGCTGGGCAGGCCAGTGCGGACGCAGGCGGCGAGGGCGAGCTGGTCGGCGAGGGGGCTGCGCAGGCCAGGGTCCGTGCCGGTGGTGAGGACGTCTCCCCCGACGTCGATCAACGCGAGGTGGTCCGTGTGGAAGTAGGCGGCAGCGGCGCTGATCTGGGCTGCCATCATGACGGCGCCGCCGGTGGGATCGAGCAGCAGCACCCGGGTGGGCAGGTCGGCGGCGAGCCGGGGCAGCGACGAGCCCGCCGGGCTGATTGGCTGGGTTGATGGGAGGACTTCCAGCACGTGCGGGGCAAGCTGGCGCAGGCCGATGAAGTCGTCCGCCGTGCGCGGCCCGGGCAGCGGGTCGATCATCAGCCGGTCCCACGAGTAGGTCAACACGACCGGGGGTGCGCTGAGGCCAAGCGGGCGGGCGAGGGCTGATCCGGTGATGGCGTCGCCTCCCCCACCGGCGGCGATGACGAGCGTGCCCACCGCGGTGACCCTACCGAAAGGGGGGCAACGGGTGAGGTTACAGTGGCTAGTGCCATAGGCCACTTGACGATCAGTGAGGACCCGGTGCCCGAGATTCAGCAGGTCCTGCCGAAGTATCTGCAGATCGCGGGGCACATTCGGGATCAGATCGTGCGCGGTGACCTGAAGCCGGGCGATGAGGTGCCCTCCGAACGGGAGATCGCCGCCACCTGGGGGGTGGCGCGTCCGACCGCGGCGCGGGCGCTGGAGGCGTTGCGGGTTCAGGGATTCGTGGCGTCGCGGCGCGGCTCGGGCACCTACGTCCGGGAGGCGCAGGCGGCGCCCCGGGCCCGGGAACGCTACGAGCGCGCTCGGGAGCTGGGGACGATGTACTCCCCGGCGGAGTCGGTCGAGTTCCTGGCCACCGCGGTCGTGCCCGGTCCCGACCACGTCGTGGAGGCGCTGCAGCTGGCGGCGAACAGCCACGTGGTCCGCCGAGCCCGACTGCTGCGGGATGCGCACGGCCGCCCGATCGAGCTGTCCACGTCGTGGTTCGCACCCCAGCGCGCCGAGCAGGCCCCGCGGCTGCTCGAACCGGAGCGGCTGCGCGGCGGCACCGCGAAGTACCTCGCGGAGATCACCGGCCAGGAGCCAGCCTACGCCCGCGACCAGGTCGCCGCGCGGCTCGCCACCGCCGAGGAGCGCCGTCTGTTGGAGCTGACCCGCCCGGCGGCAGTGCTGGTATACCGGCTCACCGTGTACGACGCGGCCGATGCACCGCTGCAGTTTGACGATGCGACGTATCCGCCGGACCGGTGGGCGTTCCGGCAGGAGTACTCGCTGTCCCGGTAGCCCGCTGTCACTGACACGCCGCCATACGCCCCTTGCAACAGTGGCCTATGCCACTTATGGTGGCAAGCGGCATAGGCCACATGGGGCCGTGTCGAAGACCGAGGGAGCAACAGATGGCGATCAACGGCAGGTTCCGGGTGTCCATGGCCGACGTGTTCCCCACCGGGGCGTTCGTGGTCGGCGACGTGGAGGCGGTGCGAGACTTCGATAAGTCCACCCCGGAGCGGTTCGCGCAGACCAAGGACGAGACCGGCGAGCTGCTGTGGGCAGTGCCGGTGCTCGACGCCGACGAGTCGGCACGCAAGGGCGCCAAGACGGTGCTGGTGAAGATCAGCGCGCCGGTGCAGCCGGTGCAGCCGGAGGCGGTGGCGGGGTTGCCGGTCCGGCCGGTGAAGTTCGAGGGGCTGACGGTGACCCCGGGTGTGGATGACAAGCGCCACCGGGTGGCCTACAGCATGCGGGCGCGGGCGATGCGTGCCCCGGCTACGGGCACCAGGGCACCCAGCGGGCCGACCGGGAAAGCCGCGTGATGAATCGGGATAAGACCACCAAGCCTGAGCGCAAGCCGAGGACGTTGAAAGAGGCGCATGAGTTGTTGATGCGCCTGCGTCCTCGTGAGGATGCGTCGTTGGAGGCATGGCTGAGGTATCGCCAGCGGTCGGCGGCGTTATATGCGGAGATCGCCGATATTGATCGATTCCATCATCACGAAGCGCGGTACTGGGCGGAGCTGGAACAGGAAACAGCCAAGAAGATCGCGGCCCAGATCAGCGCCGAGAAATCCCAATAGCAATTCGCTCAATGCAGAGAGGAGGTGCGGGTGATGGGGTTGGGCCGGAGCTGGGCTCGGCTGGTGGCCGGGCGACGGGAACGGAAACGGCTGCGGCGTCGATACCGGCGGAGGCGGCACGGCCGCGTGACGTGGCAGATTTGCCGCCGATGTGGGAGCGGATCCTTCCTCCTGGCCGATGGTGACCAGATCTGCGGTGGCTGCCTGAGCCTGCAGTAACAGACAGGCAGCGCACAGAAATTTCACGAGAGCAAGAAAAGCGCACTGGGGGTGGTGCGGCGATGCCGCACGCCCTCATCCCGCGCTAATGACCCGTAGGCGCAGAAGCGGATTCCCTGGCAACCAACCTGGTCCGCTTCTGCACTGTCCACACCAGATTCCTGAGTGAACAATAAGAAGTATAGAACGCGGCCAGCCCGCGACACTAGACCAGGACACCACGGGATTACGGTGCCCGGTCTGCCAGCGATTCACCCAGCCGTGACCCGCCGACGCCGCCTGCACCTCCAGTGCGGGGATGCTGCCGCTGACCCTGCCCCGCTCGCGGGTGACCACTGAGGCGAGTCGGTCAAGGCCGTCTCGGAGTACCTCGGGCACTCCGACCCGGCTTCACGCTGCGGATCTACACCCACCTGATGCCGTCCAGCTACGAACGCACCCGACGAGTGGTCGACGAGCGGCTGTACCCCTCCGACGGCCCAGAGACGGCCCAGGACCGGTCCAGGACCCCGATTCTGCGCATAACAGCCAATCAGAGGGGTGCCCGTCAGAACTGGTAGTAGAGGAAGGGGCTGAAGGTGCCGGTAGCGACGAGGAGTGTGGCGTAGAACAGGCCGGCGGTCATCACGCCGACCCGCAGGACCGTGGCGGGGCGGGAGCGTACCGATTCCAGGTAGGGACCGGTGACCGGACGGGCGGGCAGCACGAACACCAGGGCGGCCAGCAGCATGATCAGCACGCGCTGGTTGGTCAGCGAGACGTCCACCTCATCGGTCAGCCCGCCGAAGTCGGGGATCACCATGTGCGCCAGGACGGTCAGGGCGTAGCTCAGGTCCGGTGAGCGGAACAGCACCCAGCCGAAGATGACGATCAGCAGGGTCAGCGCGCGGCGGGCCAGCCACCGGCCCGGCTCGGCGACCGCGACCTGCCAGCCGAACCGGCGCTCGATCGCCAGCGCGGTGCCGTGGTAGAGACCCCAGATCAGGAAGGTCCAGTTCGCGCCGTGCCAGAACCCGGTGAGCGCGAACACGATCCACAGGTTGCGGTAGGTCTTGCGCGGCCCGTGCCGGTTGCCCCCGAGCGGGATGTAGACGTAGTCGCGGAACCACCGGGACAGCGACATGTGCCACCGCCGCCAGAACTCGGTGACGGTGGCCGACGAGTAGGGCCGGGCGAAGTTCTCCGGCAGCTTGAAACCGAGCATCCGGGCGAGCCCGATCGCCATGTCCGAGTACCCGGAGAAGTCGAAGTAGAGCTGCAGGGTGTAGCCGATGGCGCCGAGCCAGGCGATCGCGGTGGTCATCTGGTCGGCCGGGGTGGCGAAGCAGGCTTCCACCATGGGCGCGAGCGAGTCGGCGATCACCACCTTCTTGGTCAGGCCGAGCGCGAAGCGCGGGAACCCGGCGGCGATATCGTCCAGCCGGTGGTAGCGCACCTGCGGGAGCTGGTCGGCGATCTCCCGGTAACGCACGATCGGCCCGGCCACCAGTTGCGGGAACATGGCGATATAGGTGGCGAACGTGACCGGGTTGCGCAGCGCGGGCCGTTCGCCGCGGTAGGTGTCCACCAGGTAGGAGATGTGGTGGAAGGTGTAGAAGGAGATGCCGATCGGCAGTACGAGCTGGACGACCGGCAGGTCGATCCCGGTCAGCGCGGCCAGCCTGGCGGCCTGCTCGGTGGCGAAGCCCGCGTACTTCCATAACACCAGCACGGCGACGTTGAACGAGACGGCGCCGATCAGTCGCCGGCGCCGGCGCCGTGGCTCAAGGTCCCATTCGTTGGGCTCCAGCCCCGGGCCAACCAGGTAGTTGACGGCCATGCTGCCGAGCAACAGCAGCGTCGTCGGGCCGGCCCCGACCGCGTAGAACACCAGGCTGGCACTCGCCACGATCCCGTTGCGCCAGCTCCGGGGCGCGATCAGCACGGCCGCGAGCACGGCCGGCATGAAGTACCACAAGAAGAGCGGGCTGGCGAAGGACATGGCTGGCGTCGGAGCCTAGCCGAGCAGCGGGCCGCGGCTGGACACCCACAACCGGCCGAAGCGCGGGCTATGACCGGACCGGTCTTAGCTCAAAGGGGATCGTGCGCGCCTCATCCCGAGACTTGATCTTCAATGCTACCCGGCGCGTCGGTCCGGAATGACGAACCGCGCTGTTCCGGCCTTGGTAGCGTCCCCCGCCACTCGACAATGGACCGCAGGAGCAGGTCGACGAGATCTGGGCACCACAGCCACCGCGTCCGGCCACAATGGGTGGGGCGCAGCGATACGCCGTCTGGCGCAGAATGGCGCCGCCGGACGCTACGGATGAGCGAGGACCACGATGACGTCAGCGGCCGAACCGGCCCCGACCCGGAGGGACCCGACTCCGACCAGAAGGGACCCGGCCTGGGCCGGGCAACTGGCCGCTGCTGAGCAGCTCGGCCCGGCCCCGACCCGCCGGGACCGGCCCTGGTCAGCCGCAGCGGCCACGCGCCACGACAGCGCCGACCCCTGGGCGCCCGGTAACGACCCAGCGCTGCCTGGCAGCGAACCCGGCGCCCAGCCCGGCAAGCCGGAGCCGCACCTGCCGGCTGAGCTTGCCGCCCGCTTCCACCTGGTGTGCGCGCTGCCCCAGCACGGGTCCGAGGCGGACGTGCTGCGGGTCCGCGACGCGGCCGGTCAGGACCTGGTGCTCAAGCTCTACCGCCCGGAGATCAGCCCGGACCCGGACGTCTGGCGGGCCTTACCGCGACTGCGCACCCCGAACCTGGTCCGGGTGCACGAGACCGGCCAGGTGGCCGGGCGCAGCTACGAGCTGATGGAGTACCTGCCCGGCGGCAACCTGCGCGCGCTGACCGGGCGGCGGTTCGACACCGCCACCATCACCGAGGTGGTCCGGCAGTTGGCCGCCGGCCTGCAGGTCCTGCACGCCGCCAACATCACCCATCGCGACATCAAGCCGGAAAACATCCTGCTGCGCGGGGACGATCCGATGGAGGTGGTGCTCACCGACTTCGGGCTCAGCCGCCACCTCGACCAGTCGATGATCTTCTCCACGGCGGCCCGCACGCTGATCTACACCGCTCCGGAGACCTTCTACGATCACGTGTCGTTCGCCCGGGACTGGTGGTCGCTGGGCGTCATCGTGCACGAGCTGGCCACCGGCAAGCGGCCCTTCGCGGGCTTGAGTGAGCACCCGATCATGATGCAGCTCAGCCGGCACGCCTTCCCGGTCGATGACGTCGAGGACCCGCGGGTGCGGCTGCTGTGCCGTGGCCTGCTGGTGCACGACTTCGAGACCCGCTGGGGCCTGGGGCAGGTGCAGCAGTGGTTGGCCGGTGAGTCGCCGCCGGTGCCGAAGAACCGCGGCCCCGCCGACCAGCACGTGGCGGGTGTCCGGCCGTTCCTGTTCCTCGGTGAGCACTACACCGAGCCGCGCGAGCTCGGACTGGCCATGGCACAGAACTGGGCGCTGGCCGCCCGGCTGCACTTCGCCCGGCTCGGCGAGCACTGGAACGACCTGCGGGCCTGGCTGGCCCAGTTCGACGACCCGGACCGCTTTGACGTGGCCGGGCGCCGGGAGCTGGTCGACGAGCTGTCCGAGCCCGGCCCGGCAGACCCCAAGCTGCTGCGGCTGCTGGCCTGGCTGGACCCGACACTGCCGCCCAGCTACCGCAACTTCGCGCTGGGTCCGCGGCAGGTCTTCGCGATCGCCATGGCCGCGGTCAACCGGGACCCCCGCTCCGCCACGGTGGTCGACGACCTGTGGTCGCACAAGCTGCTGCCGGTGCTGGCCCGCTTCGCCGGTGGCGGGCCGCTGGCCGAGCTGGACCGCCACTGGCGGGAACTGGTCGCCGACTTCGACCGGATGGCCACCCAGCTCACCAAGGACGCCCCGCAGGTGGCCGACCGGCTGGCCGACCCCGAAGCGATCAAGTGGGCGCGGGCGGTGCTGCTGGCCCAGGCCGCGTCGGCGCAGAACATCACCGCCGCGCTGGCCGACCAGGTGCGGCAGGTCCGCCGCCGGCTGCCGGCCCCGGTGCCGTGGTTCGTGAAGTTCTTCCGCACCATGGGCCACGCCCCGCAGCGGGTCGTCCTCGGGCTGTTGGTCAGCGCGGTCGCGGTGGCCGAGGCCGAGCAGGCCGTGCGGGAGCGGGAGGTCGCGGCCCGCCAGCCGGCGGCCCGGCGGGCCCAGTGGTACCAGCAGGAGCGCCGCCGGCTGGCCGGGCGGGAGGCCGCGCTCGGCTGGGCGCTGGCTGGTATCGCGATCCCGCTGCTGCCGTGGCTGATCTACCTGGGGACCGCCGCCAGCTCCCTGGTCGTCGGCCTGGGCCTGCTGACGATCCTCGTCGCCACCGGTGCCGAGGTGTTCCTGGCCTGGAAGCTGGCCCGCCGTTACGTCCCGGACTATGCGCTGCTGTGGAGCCTGCGCAAGCTCGCGGGCCGGGCCGGGAGCCTGCTGCAGTTGCAGGCCAGCGGCAAGCAGTTGTGGATCGCCTCGGCCAGCCTGGTCACGCTGGTGATCTTGGCGATCACCGTCCCGCCCGCGGTGCCGTTGACGGTCCTGGCCGCGCACCTGGGGTGGGTGTGGCACCGCAAGCGGGCCTGGGCGAAGGTGCACGCCCAGGAGCAGCGAGAGGCGCTGGGAGTGCGATGAGCGGGGAGTCGGCGAGCGTTGTCGAGGTGTGCGCGGTGGTCGCGGCGGGCTCCCTGGTGGCCGCGCGGGCGGTAGGCGGGGTGGCCGGGACCGTCTTGGCGGCACCCGGGGCCGGGTTGAGCGCGGTGGGACGGCGGATGGAGCAGGGCTACGCCCGGCACCGGGACCGCCAAGCCGCGCTCGCCGAGTGGGAGGCCGCCGCCCGCGAGGTCGTGGACCGCAACGCGCGGTTGGCGGTGCTGGTCGCCCGCCGGGGCGCCGCCCCGGGGCTGCCGGCGCCGCTGGACCTGCGGGGGCAGAGCCGCGAGCAGCTCACCGCCTGGTGCGTGGCGACCGACCAGGCGCTGGCCAACGCCGAGCGGGCCCTGCTGGCCGAGGCGGCCGCGGCGGTGTCGGGGCTGCTCGATACGGTCACCACCGGCGAGCCGACCGACGCGGCCGGGGCCTTGGCGGCGCACCAGGCGGCGGGCAGCGCGCCGCCCGCCGAGCTGGTGGCGGCGTGCCGCCGGATCCTGGGCGGGCTCAGGGCGGACGCGGACCGGGCGCAGGTGCTCGCCGCGGTGGCCCGGGTCCGGGAGTGCGCCACGCCCGCCGACCGCCAGGGCTGGCTCGCGGAGCTTCGGGTGCGGGTCCGGGAGGCGAACGCGGCCGCGGCGCAGCGCCAGCAGCAGGCCCGGACGGCGGCCACCATGCTGCAGGCACTCGCCGGCTCGTCGCCGAGCAGATCGGCCCCGGTGACCACCCGGCTGCAGACCGAGTTGGCCGACGTGGTCGCGGGCCGCCGGGTGCTCGATGCCGAGCTGCACCGGCAGGCGATGGCCGCCTGCGAGCAGGTCCGCCTCGAGCAGGAGGCCGGCTACGTCCGGGACTCGCTGACCCGGGGCCTGGAGAAGCTGGGCTACCAGGTGGACCAGGGGTTCGACACGTTCACCGGCGACGGGGCGCGGTTGCGGCTGGTCCGCGACCAGTGGCCGGAGCACGCGGTGAGCATGGTGGTCGAGGACGGTGAGGTGCGCGCCATGGTGGTGCGCACCGAGAGCGCCGAGGGCGACGATGGCGTCCGGCTCGACGTCGAGCGCGAGCAGCAGTGGTGCGCGGACTTCGACGAGCTGCGCGACGAGCTGGCCGGCGACGGGCTGCGCCTGGACGTGCAGCGGCTCACCGCACCGGGTGAGCGCCAGGTGCCGGTGGCCGCGCGTCGCCGCCGCCCGGCCGCCCAGCACCAGGAACGCCAGCGGCAGCAGGGCAGGCCGAAGCGGTGACCGGAATCCTGCCCACCCGGGCAGCCCTGGACAGCGGCCCGGCCTTCGCCAGGGAACTGGCCACCACCCTGCCCGTGCACGCCCAGTACGTGCTGCACGGCAACCTGCGTGACGTGTTCCTGCTGCCCGGCCGGGCACCGGGCGAGCGCGCGCAGTTCGTCACGCTCACCGAGCTGCTCTGGCGCACCTTGCAGCCCAGCGGGTACGAGTGCCTGGTGACCTACGACCCGGTCGCGGGGCTCGGCGCCTACCCGCCGAGCGCGCAGGCCGCCGCCAGCAGCATCCTCGGCATCAAGATCGGTACTGACGGGGCTGGTGCCGACCGGGGCAGGGTTGTGCCGTCCCTGGACAAGCTGCGCGGGCACCTGCACACGGTGGCCGCCGCCTCGCGGCGGGCCGCGTTCCTGATCGACTACGCCTCCCGGATCATGCTGGACCCGGCCCATCTGGAACGGGCCGAGCGGGACTTCTTCCTGTACTGCGAGAAGCTCTCCCGCGAGGTCGCGCCCACCCCGGGGCCGGCGCACCGGCCCAGCCCGCTGTACAACCCGCTGCTCTGGCTGGCCGAGCGCGACCAGGACCTGCCGGTCTGGCTGACCGCCGGCAACGAGCGGATCCGCACCATCAGCGTCCCCCGGCCGGACTTCGGGGACCGGCTGGACACCGCCAAACTGCTGACCCGGCTGATGGGGGTACCCGAACCGGACGCCGACCCCGAGGCGGTCAAGAGCTGCCAGCGCTTCGCCGAGCAGGCCGACGGGCTCACCCTGCAGGAGATGATCGAGGTGACCCGGCTGGCCCAGGACCGCGGGCTGGCGCTGGCCGACCTGCCCGACGCGGTGCGCACCTACAAGCTCGGGGTGCTGGACAGCCCCTGGCGCCGGGGGTATCTGCGGCAGCGGATCGCCCAGGGTGAGGCCACCGTCTCGGCCCGGGTGGTCGGCCAGCCGCGGGCGGTCACCAAGACGTTGGACATCCTCAAGCGGGCCGCGCTGGGCCTGTCCGGTGCGCAGGCCACCAGCTCGTCGTCCCGTCCGCGCGGGGTGCTGTTCTTCGCCGGGCCAACCGGGGTGGGCAAGACCGAGCTGGCCAAGGCGGTGGCCGAGCTGGTGTTCGGCGACGAGTCGGCCTACCTGCGGTTCGACATGAGCGAGTTCGCCGCCGAGCACGCCGGGGACCGGCTGATCGGGGCCCCGCCCGGCTACGTCGGCTACGAGGCGGGCGGGGAGCTGACCAACGCGGTGCGCCAGCAGCCGTTCCGGGTGGTGCTGTTCGACGAGATCGAGAAGGCGCACCACCGGATCCTGGACAAGTTCCTGCAGATCCTGGAGGACGGCAGGCTGACCGACGGCCGGGGCGCGACCACGCACTTCTCCGAGTGTGTCCTGATCTTCACCTCCAACCTGGGCTCGATGACCGAGGACGGCAACGGGCACCGGGTGCCCAGCCTGCGACCGGGCATGCCGTACACCGAGCTGGAGAGCTTGATGCGCCAGGCGATCGAGGAGCACTTCACGGTCAAGCTCGGCCGCCCCGAGCTGCTCAACCGGTTCGGCGACAATTTCGTGATCTTCGACTTCATCGGCGCCGAGTCCGCCGGGCAGATCTTCGACGGGCAGTTGCGCAACATCCTGCGCCGGGTGGCCGACCAACACCGGATCACCGTCCGGCTGCGCCCCGAGGTCCGCGCCCAACTACTGGCCCGCTGCACCGCGGACCGCTCCCGCGGTGGCCGGGGCATCGGCGCCGCGCTGGAGTCCCACCTGATCAACCCGCTGGCCCGGGCACTGTTCGACGGCGACCACGCCCCGGGCAGCACCGTCACGGTGGTCGCCATCGACCCCACTGGACCCAACCTGACCTTGGAGGGGTTGTGACGGTGCTGCAACTGGCCCGCACCCACTACCCGGTGACGGTGCTCGGTCCGGGGGTGCGCGCCGGGATCTGGGTGCAGGGCTGCAGCATCGGCTGCTCGGGCTGCGTGGCCCGGGACACCTGGGACGCCCAGGGCGGTGCGGCGGTCGACGTCGCGGCCGTGCTGGACTGGCTGGCCGGGATCGACGGCCCGCTGGACGGGGTGACCATTTCAGGTGGCGAGCCGTTTCAGCAACCGGCGGCGCTGGCCGAGCTGCTGGCCAGCCTCGACGCCTGGCGCCGCGGCCGCACCGGGGAGCTCGACGTGCTGGTGTACTCCGGGTACCCATGGTCGCGGCTGGCCCGGTCCCCGCGACTGGCGCCGCTGCTGGCTCGCTGTGACGCGGTGATCGCCGGACCCTACGTCGCCCGGCGCAACACCGGGGCGCCGCTGCGCGGCTCGGACAACCAGCGGCTGGTGCCGCTCACCGCGCTGGGCGAGCGCCGCCACCACGCCCCGGCCGCGGACCAGCGGATGCAGGTCGAGGTGCGGGCCGGCAAGATCTACTGCATCGGCATCCCGCGCGCCGGGGACATGGACCGGCTCACCGAGCACCTGGCGGCGGCCGGGGTGCTGCTGGGGGACCTCACGTGGCAAGCCTGACCTGCATCTACTGCCACGCGGAGAACGAGCCGGGCGACCAGTTGTGCCGGACCTGCTTCCGCAAGCTACCCACCGAGCCGCCCCCACCGGCCCCACCCCCCCCGGCCCCAGCCGCCGAGAGCCCGCCCGCCGAGACCCGGCCGGTCGAGGCCAGCCCCGGCGAAAGCCGGCCCGCCTGCCCGCATTGCGGGGCGCAGGTGCCCGACCCGGGCAATCAGGTCTGCGTCGAGTGCCACCGCCCGCTAACCCGCGCCGAGCCGCTGACGCTGAACTTTCCCGGCGGTGAGGTCACCGTCGGCGCCGGCCAGGCGGTGCAGCTTGGCCGTGATCCGGCGAGCTCTCCGGTGGCGACGGTGTTCGCCGACCGGGACAACGTCTCCCGGCTGCACGCCACCGTGGGCGTCGACACCGAGGGCGCCTGGGTCCGCGACGAGAGATCGCTCAACGGCACCTACGTCAACGACGTTCCGGCTCCGCCGGGCACCCGGATCGCCCTCGCCGACGGTGACACGCTGCGCCTCGCCGCCGACGTCACCGCCACCGTCCGCCTGCCCGCCTTCCCGTCTCCCGCGATCCCGCCTTCATCGACCTCACCTTCCCGCGAAGAGGCGTAGCCCGGCTACCCGTTACCCACACCCCTCCAGGCGCCATAACTCAGCCGGTGCACCAAATGTCATAAACCTGCCATTGGTGGGACCGGGCGGGGACCAACCGGTCCCAAGCCGCTGACCAGCCGAGGAAAGCGCCCGGAAACCGGGGGCTGCCAGGCTTGCCGAGCAGCTACGAACCTCGTGGTGTTGCCGCGACAGAGGGGGTCAGGAACGTGAAGCCGAACCAGTCTGGTGTGCCCGCGCGTACCGCAGTACCGGGGCGTCGTCTGCGGGCGGTGCTGGTCACCGTGCTCGCCGGGGCCGGCATCGTCGCCTTGGTCGCTCGACGCCGACGGTAAGGTCGACTGCGGTCGGTTACACTGCGGTTCACCGAGCCGACACCGATAGGGCGGACCGTGACCACCAGGCTGAGCCAGGTCGGATCACCGGTCGCGCTCGGGCCCGCCGTCGGCCACACCCGTCAGGCAACCAAGACAACCGGGCAGCCATGACGAGGCCGGGGCAGCCGGCGGGCCCCCCGCCGCAGGGCCCGCCCACCGGCTCAGGACGGGCCCAACTGGCCCGAGTGTGGGCGAAGGCGCTGAGCACCACGGCCTACGTGCCGCGGTCCGGCCGGGAGATCGAGCGCCTGCTGCGCAGCCTGCTCGACGAGCTGTTCGACTCCCTCTCCGGCCCCGGATTCAACCCGGGTGCCGCCCGCGAGGTCGGCGTGCGGCTGGTCGCCGAGAACTTCATCGGCGAGCAGAGCCTGAGCCGTACCGTCGAGGTGCTGGGGCAGGCCCTCCCGGTGCAACCGGAGCTGCGGGATGTCCCCCGCCTCGGCAGCAAAATGATCTGCCTGCTGGGCGCGCTGGCCGCGGGTTTTGCCGCGGCACTGCGCGCCCGCACCCTCGACCAGCAGGAACAGGTCAAACAGGCGCTGTTACGGGCCCGGCAGAACGCCGAACGCGGATTGCGGGTCAGCGAGGCGAGGTTCCGGGAGCTGTTCGCCTCCGCGGCGGTCGGGCTCGCGATCAGTGATCTCAACGGCACGCTGGTGGAAGCTAACCAGGCGCTGGGCGAGATCCTCGGTGCGTCCGCGGCCGACCTCATCGGGCGTTCGGTGCTCGAGCTGCTGCACCCCGCAGACGCCGGTGCACTGCAGAGCGCCTGCCAGGAGCTGCGCACCGGGCAGCGGGCCCGGGTGCGGCTGGCGCAGCAGGTGCGGCTGCGCACTGCGGACAGCGAGCCGGCGTGGGCCTATCTTGCGGTGTCCCTGCTGCATGATGCCGAGGGGGAGCCCACGCACCAGGTGACGGTGGTACGGGAGATCCCCGACCACCCCACCCCGTGTCCCCTGGCTGCCGAGGTGGGGGTCGTGATCGCGCTGCTCGGGTGCAGCGGAGCCGGCCGCCCGGTGTGATCGCCGTGCTGCTCGATCTCCGCTGGCTGAGCCAGCCGGCTAGCGACACCATTGCCCGCCTGCCATCACCGCGACGGTGCGGGTCAGGGCGTGAATGTCGCTCAACGGGTCGCCGTCGACGAGCAGCAGGTCGGCGTCCTGGCCGACGCAGAGCCGGCCCTTGCGGGTGCCCAGCCCGCACTCCTGCGCCGCCACGGAGGTGGCCGAGGCCAGCGCCTGGCAGGCCGGGACACCGGCGGTGACGAGGTCGGCGACCGCTGCCGGGAGGAGCCCGTGTGGCTTCGCGGCCATCACCCCGCCATCGGACCCGGAGACCAGCCGGACGCCGGCCCGGTGCACGTTGCCCATCTGCTGCACCACAAGGTCCCAGGTCAGGCCCACCTGCCCGAGGGCGGCCCGCATGCCTGCGGACCGGACGGGGTCGGTGACCATGCCCAGAGTGGGGCAGACCGCGATCCGCCGCTCAGCGAGGGACGCCAGCAGGCTCTCCCGCAGGTCCATGCCCGAAGGTGTCAAGCACGTGCAATGCTCGATCCCGTCGACCCCGGCGTCGACGGCCTGCTCGACGGCCGCCAGCCCGTGCGCGTGCACGGTCACCGGTAACCCGGCGGCGTGTGCCGCATCCACCATCAGGCGCAGCTCGTCGCCGGTGAACTGGGAGCCCATCAGGTCCGTGCCGGCTGTGGTCGCGCCGCCGCTGGCCATGATCTTGACGATGTCCGCCCGACGCTCGACGCGTTCCCTGATGGCCGCGCGCAACTGCGTCGCTCCCCCGGCCTCGCCTCCCATCTGCCAGCAGTGCCCACCGACACTGGTGATCGGCGGGCCGGATGCCAGGATCGTCGGGCCGATGACCTCGGCACAGCCACGCACCACCCGGTCCCGCCATTCCAGCACGCACCAGTGCCGGTCACCCAGGTCCCGGACCGTCGTCACGCCCACCGCCAGGTGACGGCGCAGAGCTGCCGCGATCACCGCGGCAAGCTCGTCGTCGCGGTAGTGCGGCAGGCGGTTCAGGGCACCGTCTGCACCGTCCCCGCTGAGATGGACGTGCGTGTCGATGAGTCCGGGCAACACCGTGGCGGTGGGGAACTCGGCGACCGGCCAACCGGCCGGCAGCGGCGCTGTGGCGGGTTCAACCCCGGCGATCCGCCCCTCATCGACGAATACGACAGCCCCACCAGGAAGCTGACGCTCACCGTCGAACGCACGGCCCGCCTTGATCACCAGCATCTCGACTCCCCGCGGATTGCTCGGCCGCTGCTGCACACAGTCACCTAGCCGGTACTGCACATCCTCACCCCTGCGGTCCGCTTTCGGTGGGCTTTCCTCGGCTCGCTCTGACCGTCCACTCCGCAGTCTTTACGCTGGGACCCGGAGGGTGGGGATGGAGTTCGAGGTCTTAGGTCCGCTTCAGGTGCGAGCCGCCGGGCAGCTCGCTGTGCTGACCGCGATGATGCCCCGCACCCTGCTTGCGGTCCTGCTGACCAGGGCGAACACCTCAGTGCCGGTGGACGTGCTGGTGGATGCGCTGTGGGCCGGGCAGCGGGCTCCCCGCGCCGCCAAGCGCCTGCAGTTGCACGTCCACCGGCTGCGCCGCGCGCTCGGCGCCCCGGCGCGGATCGGCTTCGAGCACGGCGGCTACCTGCTGCGGCTGCATCCCGGTGAGCTTGACGCCGAGCGCTTCGAGCGAGTACTCGCCACAAGCACCCGCGACCCGGATCCGTCCCGCGCGGCGCGGTTGCTGCGCAGCGCACTCGGGCTCTGGCGGGGGGATCCGTTCGGTGGGGTCAGCGACGTGCCGCTGGTGCGGGCCGAGATCGACCGGCTCACTGAGCGCAGGCTGGCCGCTCTGGAGGAGCTGTACGCCGCCGAGCTGGCCTGCGGTCGCGCCGGGCTGATCGTGCCCGACGTCAGTGGGCTGGCCACCCGCTACCCGCTCCGCGAACGGCTGCAGGGACTGCTGATGACGGCGCTGTGCCAGGCAGGCCGGCGGGCTGAAGCACTGGACGTCTACCACCGCACCCGGGCCGCCCTGGCCGACGAACTCGCCCTGCAGCCCGGCCCCGAACTGCGGCGGCTGGAGCACGCCATCCTGACCGGCGGCCCCACCTCCACGGACTTGGGCGGCTGAGAACCAGCACAGAACTCAGCCCCTCCGCTACCCTCTGCTCACCCCCGGCCGGGGACTGTTGTCACCTCATCACCAGGCGCACCGGGCCACGGGGCAGCCCCTGCGGGTATGGCTACCCGGCGACGGTGGCGGAGCGCGGCAGGCAGCGCCGGCAGCCGAGCCGGTCCTTGGCGGCCACCAGGGATTCCAGCGCCCGGCAGTGCGGGCAGGCCACCGGGGTGAAGGCCCGCGGGGGGCGCAGCCAGCGCAGCGCCAGCGGGAACTCCCGGCTGCCGCGCTGCACGACGCAGGGCAGCCGCAGCGCCGGAACCCACAGCACGTGCAACCGGAACAGGCGAATCGTGTGCGTCGGCCGGAACTTCTCCTCGATCTCGGCGAGACGCCGAGCCCGTTCCGCGCGGGTGGCGGACAGCTTCGCGTCGAGCATCCCGCGCCGCTCCGGGGTGGCCGTGCCCCGCCTGCGTGCCAGACCGGCCAGCACCTCGTCGTAGTAGGCCCGGGTACGGGCCACCTCGTCCGCCCGGGTGGCGTCGGCCTGCGAGGTCAGCACCTGCTGGCGGGCAGTGGCAGTGGCGGCGATCTGCTCGTGGGCCGCGGCCATGGCGGCGGCGAGGCCCTCCGGGGCCGACGCGGCGGACCCACCCCGGTCCCGTGGATACTGGGCCAGCATGGTGCTGATCTGCGCCGGCAGGCGCACCCGGCCGGGCACCTCGATCCAGGCCTCGGCGCGCTCCTGGAAGCGGTCGTCCAAGCCGACGGTGTAGGTGACGAGCGCACCGACCCGCAGCACCGGCACGCGCTCGCGCACCGGCACCCCGGTCAGATCGAGCCGGCCGTGGTCCACCGGGATGGCGTCCCGGGCCCGGGCCAGCAGGCTGGCGGCGTCGGGGATGGCGGCGGCCGGGGTGGCGAGGCAGTCGTGGCCGACGTCGCCGCGGCGCAGGACCTCCTCGGTGGCGCGGTCCAGCGCCGGGTGGCCGGCGGCGAGCAGTACGCCGTTCTCCTCCCGGGCCACTTCCGGGTTCGCGGTGACCACCACCTCGTCCGGCAGCGCCAGGGCGTCCTGCAGCGCCGAGGGGAGCACCACCAGGGTCGCGTCCTCATCCGGCTCGTAGAGCGCACCTTCGCGCTCGGCCCAGCGCAGCCAGAAATCCAGTGCCGAGTCGGCGCTCATGCCGGCTCCGCCACGAGCAGGTCGGTGGCCTCCCGGCTGGCCAGGTACTCGCGGCGGGCCCCGGCCAGCTCGTCGCCGATGGTCTCCAGCCGGGCGGCGAACTCCGCGTCGTCGCCGGCCTGGACGTAGCTGGTGAACACCGCGGACTCCAGGTCGAACTCATCGGAGATCCGGCCCAGGATCATGTCCAGCTCCCCGACGACCAGCTCAAAAAGATTGATCTTCGCTTCGAGGACGTGCAGCAGGTGGTCGTCGATCGTGCCCGCGGTGACCAGGTTGGTGAGCAGCACATCGTGGCTCTGCCCGATGCGGTGCAGCCGCCCGAGCCGCTGCTCGATCTGCATCGGGTTCCACGGCAGGTCGTAGTTGACCATGATATGGCAGAACTGCAGGTTGCGTCCCTCGCCGGCGGCCTCGGTCGTCACCAGCACCCCGGCGTCGGCGGCGAAGTCACGCACCGCCTGATCCTTGGCGTGGCGGGACAACCCACCGTGATAGACGACGGAAGCCAGCCCGGCCGTGTCGATCACACCCGCCAGGTGCTCCACGGTCCGCCGGGACGCGCTGAACACCACGACCTTCTCGCCGCGGCAGGCATGCCGGCGCAGCAGCTCCAGCAGCGGGCGTTCCTTCCCCCTGGTCGCGGACCCGGCAGCGGCGGCCAGATCGGCCCAGCCCAGCTTGCCCAGCGCCGGAGCCAACGCGACCGGTCCGGAGCCCACCAGCCGGGCGGTCTGCCGCAGTGCCAGCAGGGTGCTGGTCGGCGCGCCGGCGGCCGCCGCGCGGATCCGGGAGCCCACCTCGGCGTACAGCGCTGCCTCATCCGGCGCCGGCGCGACCCGCAGCGTCTCGGCGAGCCGCTGCGGCAGCAGGACGCTGACCTCGCTGCGCCGGTGGCGCACCATGACCTCGCGCATCCGCGCCTGCAGGGCAGCAAGATCACCGACCGCCGCCGTGCCGGCGCCGGCCCCGCCATGCCTGCTGCGGAACTCCTTCGCGGTGCCCAGCAGGCCCGGAGCGACCAGGCTGACCAGCTCGAACAAGTCGTCCAGCCGGTTCTCAACCGGGGTCGCGGTGAGCATCAGCAGGTAACGGGTCCGCAGCGCGCGGGCCAGCTTGCCGGATGCGTTGCGCGGGTTGCGCACCCGGTGCGCCTCGTCGATCACCACGAGGTCCCAGCGCTCGTCGGCCAGTGCCGAGCGCAACGGGTCCCGGCGGGCCGCGGCCAGCGAGGCCACCACCACCGGCCGGTCGGCAGAGCGCTCCCAGGCTCCGGCCCGGGGCACCACCGAGGGCAGCAGGAACTTGCGGTCCAGCTCCTCCTGCCACTGCCCGACCAGCCCGGCCGGGGTGACGACGAGCGTCTTGTCGGCCAGCCCCCGCTGCCGCAGCTCGGCCAGCACCAGCCCGGCCTCGATCGTCTTGCCCAGCCCCACCTCGTCGGCGAGGATGGCCCGGCCCCGCATCCGGCGCAGTGCTGACTGCGCGGCCTGCACCTGGTAGTCGTACGGGGTGAAGGGCAACTGCGGCACCGTCACGAAGGTGTCGAACCCCGGGCGGCTCCACATCGTGACCGCGTCGTCGACCAGCGCAGACCAGTCCTCGTCAACCAGGCAGCGGGTCTGCAGCCGACCCAGCAGGTCGGCGTACCCAGCCTCCACGGCCCCCTCAGCAGCCAACCAGGCCGCTGGTGCGTCGTGTGCGAGCGACATCTGCCCACCCCCATTTACCCGCCAGATCACGTTGCCAGAGCGCTCCACGAGACGAGCGCCGGGCCACCGTATCGGGTGGCCCCGACAAGACGCACGCACCCTCACCCGCGTGTCGGCCGACCGCAGGCCGAGGAGCGTGCGGATGCCTCAGCGCGATACCGGCCGGCCCTGATCGCCACGGCGCAGGCGGGCGATCTCG
The DNA here is from genome assembly GCA_035714625.1 of Pseudonocardiaceae bacterium. Lineage (GTDB taxonomy): Bacteria > Actinomycetota > Actinomycetes > Mycobacteriales > Pseudonocardiaceae. The sequence goes on from DASTLT010000231.1 coordinate 22,351, forward strand.
GCGAGCACGATGCCGGCGGCGACCGACGCGTTGAGCGACTCCACCGGTCCGGGCATGGGGATCGACACCGTGGCGTCGCAGGTCTGCCGGACCAGCCGGGACAACCCCCGCCCCTCCGCGCCGAGGACCACCACCAGAGGTCCGCTGGCCAGCGGGAAGGAGTCCAGCGACAGCGAGCCGTCCGCCGCCAGCCCCACCACCATCAGGTCGGCCGCGGCCCAGTCCTTGAGGGTGCGGGTCAGGTTGGTGGCCCGGGCCATCGGCAGGTGCGCGGCGGTCCCGGCTGACGTCCGCCAGGCCACCGCGGTCATGCCCGCCGAGCGGCGCTGCGGCAGCAGCAGCCCGTGCGCGCCGAACGCAGCGGCCGAGCGGACCACCGCACCGAGGTTGCGCGGGTCGGTCACCCCGTCCAGGGCGACCAGCAGCGCCGGCTCCGGCGACTCCAGAGCGGCGGCCAGCAGGTCGTCGGGATGGGCATAGCGGTAGGGCGGCACCTGCAGTGCCACCCCCTGGTGCAGCCCACCCGCAGCCATCCGGTCGAGATCGGCCCGGGGCACCTCGAGCACGGCCAGCCCGGCGTCGGCGGCCAACTGCACCGCCTCGCGCACCCGATCGTCCAGGTCGACCCCGACGGCGACCTGCAGCGCGGTGGCGGGCACGCGGGCGCGCAGGCACTCCAGCACCGGGTTGCGCCCGAACACGGTCTCCGCCGCCTCGATGTCGGCCCGCCGGCGGATCCCCCGGCGGGCCGGATCACCCCCCTGGCCGGCAGCCCGGCGCTGAGCCTGTCGTTGCGCGGGGTGACCGGGCCGCAGCTCGGCAGGCGGAGTCGCGCCGCGACCGCGCAGTCCCTTGGGCTGCTGCCCGCCCGAGCCGATGACGGCGCCCTTCTTGGTGCCCGGCTTGCGCAGCGCGCCCCGGCGCCGGGAGTTGCCTGCCATCGGCTTCAGCTTCCCTTGACCGTCCACACCGGACCGTCGGGGGTGTCCTCGACGGCGATCCCGGCGGCGAGCAGCCGCCCGCGCACCGCGTCGGCGGCGGCGAAGTCCCGGCGCGCCCGAGCCTGCGCGCGTTCGGCGAGCAAGCCCTCCACGAGGGAGGTCAGCGCCAGCGACCTGACATCCGAGCCCGAAGCGGCGCGCCACTGCTCGGACAGCGGGTCCAGGCCCAGCACCGCGGTCATCGCGCGCACCGACCCGCCCGCCGCCATGGCCGCGGCGTGGTCCCCGGCGTCCAGCGCGCAGTTACCCTCCCGGACGGTGCCGTGGATCGCGGCGAGCGCCGCCGGCGTGCCCAGGTCGTCGTCCATCGCCGCGACGAAGTCCACGCACCAGATTCCCGGCTCCGGTGCCCCGCACCGCTCCCGGACCCGGTGCACGAACGACTCGATCCGCCGGTAGCCGGCCACCGCTTCCGCCAAGGCGCCGTCGGAGTACTCGATGGCCGAGCGGTAGTGCGCGGCGATGAGGTAGTAGCGCAGCTCCACCGGCCGGACCCGGCGCAGCGTTGCCGGGATGGACAGGGTGTTGCCCAGCGACTTGGACATCTTCTCCCCGGACAGGGTCACCCAGCCGTTGTGCAGCCAGTACCGGGCGAACCCGTCGCCCGCCGCCCGGGACTGGGCGCGCTCGTTCTCGTGGTGCGGAAAGATCAGGTCCAGTCCCCCGCCGTGGATGTCGAACTCAGGCCCGAGGTAGGTGGTGGCCATCGCCGAGCACTCCAGGTGCCACCCCGGGCGGCCCGGGCCCCACGGCGTCGGCCAGGACGGCTCGCCGAGCCTGGCGCCCTTCCACAGCGTGAAATCCCGGGGGTCGCGCTTGGCCGCAGCGGCGGACTCGCCCTGCGAGACCTCCTCGATCCGCTGCCCGGACAGCGCCCCGTAGTCCGGCACGGTGTGCACCGCGAGGTAGACGTCGCCACCCGCGGCGTAGGCGTGCCCGCGGTCGACCAGCCGCTGCATCAACTCGACCATCTGCGGCACGTGGCCGGTGGCCCGCGGCAGGGCTGACGGCGGCAGCGTCCCCAGCGCGGTGTAGGCGTCCTCGAACGCCCGCTCATGGGTATAGGCCCACTCCCACCACGGCCGGCCCGCCTCGGCCGCCTTGGCCAGGATCTTGTCGTCGATATCGGTGACGTTGCGCACATAGGTCACGTCGTACCCGGTGGCGATCAACCAGCGGCGCAGCACGTCGTAGTTCAGCGCCGAGCGCACGTGCCCGATATGCGGGACGCCCTGCACCGTGGCCCCGCACACGTAGATCGACGCCCGGCCCAGCCAAAGCGGGACGAACTCCCGCAGGCTGCGCGTCGCGGTGTCATACAGGTGCAGGCTCACCCCGCGATCGTAGAGCGTGGCCTGCCGTGCACCCGTGAGTGGCAAGACGAGCCGTCGCCGAGGGTAAAGGTCATCCCGGCGGGAGAGCAGGTACGCGGGCGCGGTATGGGGGCTGGGTCTGGCCGACGCTGATCGCTTCGGCGATGATGGCGTGGTGGGCGTGGGCGGTGATGCGGGCGCTGGGCGCGGGACTTCGGTGTCCTCGACCGAGGCCACCCGGGAGGGCGGGGTGACCGCGGGTCCGCAGTTGCGAGGGGAGCGCGTCGTGCTGGTGCCCGTCACCGCGGAGCACGGGCCGGACCTGCGGCGGATCCTGCAAACCCCCGAGGTGCGGCTGCGCTGGGGCGAGGAGGCGGTGTCCGCGCAGTGGCCCTTTGACGACCCCTCGGCAACCCGGTTCGCCATCCTGATGGACGGGGTGATCCGCGGCATGGTGCAGTACGGCGAGGAGGACGACCCGGCGTACCGGCACGCGTCGATCGACATCTTCCTCGACCCGGTCGTGCACGGGCGCGGTATCGGCCGCGACGCTGTGCGCACCCTGGCCCGCCATCTGGTGCGGGACCGGGGGCACCACCGTCTGGTGATCGATCCGGCGGCGGACAACGAGCCGGCCATCCGGTGCTACACGGCGGTCGGTTTCCGCCCGGTCGGCGTCATGCGCCGCTACGAGCGCGACGCCGACGGCACCGGCTGGCACGACGGCCTGCTCATGGACCTGCTCGCCGAAGAGCTGTAACCGCTCATGCGTGGCAGTGGGTGCCAGCACACTGTTACGCACTCACCAGCAACGCCGTTGCCACCGCGGCGATGCCCTCGCCGCGGCCGGTGAGGCCGAGGCCGTCGGTGGTGGTGCCGGAGACCGAGACCGGGCCACCCAGGGCGGCGGAGAGCACCCGCTGCGCCTCGGCCCGGCGGCTGCCGATCCGCGGCACGTTCCCGATCACTTGCACCGCGGCGTTGCCCAGCACCCAGCCCGCTGCGGCCAGCCGCTGGCGCACCTCGGCGAGCAGGTCGGTGCCGTGCGCACCGGCCCAACGCGGCTCCCCGGTGCCGAACACCGAGCCCAGGTCCCCCAGCCCCGCCGCGGACAGCGCCGCATCGCACAGCGCGTGCGCGGCGACGTCCCCGTCGGAGTGCCCGGCGCAACCGGAGATCCCCGGCCAGTGCAGGCCGGCGAGCCAGCACTCCCGGCCGGGCTGCACCGGATGCACGTCGGTGCCGATCCCCACTCTCACGGCGCGCCAGCAGGTGCCCGGCCACGCACGACCGCCTCGGCGACGAGAAGATCGAACGGTGTGGTGATTTTGAAGGCGAGCGGGTCACCCGGCACGGTGCGCACCGCCTCCCCGAGCCGCTCGACGAGGCCGGCGTCGTCGGTCACCGGCCCGGAGCGCAACTGGTGTGCCCGGCGCAGCAGGTCCGCGGCGAACCCTTGCGGGGTCTGCACCACCCGCAGCGCGGCGCGGTCCACTGTAGATACCACCTGACCGCCGGCGTCCACCTGCTTGATCGTGTCGACGACCGGCAGCACCGGCACCACGGCCGGCTGCCCGGCGAGCACCCCCTGAGTCACCGCGCGGATCACGCGGACCGGGGTGAGGCAGCGGGCCGCGTCGTGCACCAGCATCACCTCCGCGTCCCCCGCCGCGTCCAAGGCATGGCCTACCGAGTCGCAACGCTCGGCGCCACCGGCCACGACCCGAACCCGCTCACCGACGTCGGCCAGCACGAGGCGGGCCCGGTCGCGGTGCTCCTGGCCCACCGCGACAACCACGTGCGCCACACAACCGGACGCCAGCAATCCGTGCACGCAGTGCCAGAGCAGGGGACGACCGCGCAGCGGCACGAATGCTTTGGGCAGGCCAGCGGCTAGCCGGACACCGTGCCCGGCGGCCGGCACGAGCGCCACGACTCGGGCCGGCCGCACGGTCGCCGGTGGTCAGGAGGCGGCGGCGAGGACCTCGTCGAGGAGCACCTCGGCCTTGTCCTCTTGGGTGCCCTCGGCCAACGCAAGCTCGCTGACCAGGATCTGCCGGGCTTTCGCCAGCATGCGCTTCTCGCCGGCCGACAGGCCACGGTCGCGCTCGCGACGCCACAGATCCCGGACCACCTCGGCCACCTTGTTCACATCGCCGGAGGCGAGCTTCTCCAGGTTGGCCTTGTACCGTCGTGACCAGTTGGTCGGCTCCTCCGTGTGGGGAGCGCGCAGCACCTCGAAGACCCGGTCGAGACCCTCCTGGCCGACCACGTCCCGGACGCCGACCACCTCAGCGTTGGCGGCGGGAACACGGACGGTGAGATCACCCTGAGCAACCTTGAGGACGAGGTACTTCTTCTCCTCGCCTTTGATGACTCGGGTTTCGATGGCCTCGATGAGAGCGGCACCGTGGTGCGGGTAGACGACGGTCTCTCCGACCTTGAAAACCATGTGTCCTCTGCCCCTTTCGCTACGCCAAGGCTACCACGCCCCGCGACTCCTGCGGCAGAAGGCATGACGTCATCGCAGGTCACGGGGTTGACAAGGCGCCCCTCACTGTGCCTGAGAGCATCTCACAGCCTGGTGAAGTTCCATAGTGGACGCGCGGGGGCCAGGGCCAGGCGCGGGCCGCCGCCTCGGCGCCGGTTAGGCTTTCGCTGGTCAGACGTGCTGGCCGGACGTCCCCGCAGCCCACCGAGGAGGACTGAAACCCGTGAGCCGCAGGCCCCAGTCGATGCGGTCCCCCCGCACCCGCGCCACCCGGATCGTGGCCTGCTGTGCTGCCGCGCTGGCCCTGGCCGGCTGCGGGGCGGGCCAGGTGACCCAGACCAACACTCAGGTCGCCGCCGTGGACGGAGCCAGCGCCGACATCGGGGCCATGGCGCTACGCGACGTGCTGATCCCCTATCCCGAGGAACTCGACGGCAGCTACCCGGCCGGGTCCAACGTGCCGCTGCAACTCACCATCGCCAACCAGAGCAACCGCCCCGACACCCTGGTATCCGTCACCACCTCGGCGGCCCACCGGGTGCTGGTGCAAGGTACGACAACGATTCCCCCCGGCCTCTCGGTCACCACGACGCGGAACATCGAGGAAGGTGGCAGCACCGCGGAAGGTGGCAGCACCGCGGAAGGTGGCAGCACCACGTCCACCACCGTTGCCGCGCCTACCCCTCCGGCTACCGGAGCCAGCGCCACGCCGCTCAGCCCGCTGGACGTGGGCGAGTTGTGGGTCGTGCTGACCGACACCACCCGCCCGCTGCGTGCCGGGCAGAACGTTGAGATCACGTTCGTATTCCGCGCCGCAGGCACCTTGACTCTCACCGTTCCCATGGGCACTCCGGCCGACTCGGAGCGGACGCCACTCGAGGGCTCCGGGCAGTGACGAGCATGTCATCGACGAACTGCCGGCCGCAGTGCCGTCCCAACGATGGAGGCTGCTGGGGGGCGTAATCCAGAGCGCGTGAGCTGAAGGCTGACCAGTGGCTCTCCTGCTCCCGGGGCTCGTCGCCGCGATTGACCGGCCGGATGTCCAGACACGGCGCGGACTCCCGGCGCGGTGACCAAATCCCGGCGCTGTCGGGGTAGGCGGATAGCGTCCGCGGCCATGGTGAGATCCACCGCTGGTCCGCGCGTCACCCACCGCTGCGCCGAGTGCGGGCACGAGGTGGCCAAGTGGGTGGGCCGCTGCCCGGAATGCCAGACCTGGGGCAGCGTCGCCGAGGTCGGCGCGCGAGCGGTGCCGCGGGTGGCGGTCGGGGCGCCATCGGCCCCGGCCCGGCCGATCTCCCAGGTCGATCTGCAGTCCGCGCGAGCCACCCCCACCGGGGTGGCCGAGCTCGACCGGGTGCTCGGCGGGGGGCTGGTGCCCGGTGCGGTGGTGTTGCTGGCCGGGGAGCCCGGGGTCGGCAAGTCCACGCTGCTGCTGGAGGTGGCGCACCGCTGTGCCACGGCGGGTCGGCGCGCGCTGTACGTGACGGGCGAGGAGTCCGCGGGACAGGTCCGGTTGCGGGCCGAGCGCACCGGTGCCCTGCATGAGGAGCTGTTCCTGGCCGCGGAGTCCGACCTGGCCGCGGTGCTCGGGCACCTCGACGCGGTGCGGCCGGGTCTGCTGGTCGTGGACTCGGTGCAGGCCATGTCCTGCGCCGGCGCCGAGGGCAGCCCGGGTGGAGTGGCGCAGGTCCGGGCGGTGGCCACCGCGGTGATCGCCGTCGCCAAGGAGCGGGGGCTGCCCGTGGTGCTGGTCGGGCACGTCACCAAGGACGGGGCGGTGGCCGGACCGCGGACGCTGGAGCACCTGGTCGACGTGGTACTGCAGTTCGAGGGTGACCGGCACTCCACGCTGCGGATGGTCCGGGGAATCAAGAACCGGTTCGGACCGGCGGATGAGATCGGCTGCTTCGAGCTGAGCGACGCCGGGATCAGCGGGCTGCCCGATCCGTCCGGGCTCTTTCTCAGCCGCCGTGACGGCGCCGTGCCCGGCACCGTGGTGACCGTGGTGGTGGAAGGCAAGCGCCCGCTGCTCGGCGAGGTGCAGGCCCTGGTCGCCGAGTCGGCGCTGGCCAACCCGCGCCGGGCGGTGAGTGGGCTGGACTCCTCCCGGGTGGCGATGATCCTGGCGGTTACCGAGCGCCGCGCGGGGGTGCGGTTGTCCGGCTCGGATGTCTACACCGCCACGGTGGGCGGGATGCGGGTGACCGAGCCGGCCGCAGATCTGGCCGTCGCCCTCGCCGTCGCGTCGGCGGCGGGTGACCTGCTGCTACCCCCGCAAGCCGTCGCGCTCGGGGAGGTCGGGCTGGCGGGTGAGGTCCGGCAGGTCACCGGGTTGCGCCGGCGGCTGGCCGAGGCCGCCCGGCTCGGTTTCCGGCACGCTCTGGTGCCACCGGAGAGCGCCGCCACCCCCGTTGCCGGGATTCGGCTGCACGAAGTCGCCGATCTGAGCGCGGCGCTGTATTGGTTACGTCCCTGAACGGTTTACGGCCGGGATGGGCGGGTTGTGTCGTGATGAGCTACACCGCCCGGGTTCGTAAACTGGTCAGGGGTGGAGTCACAGCGGGAGGCAACGGTGATGAGCACACGGGGGCAGGCCGACCTGCTGCGAGAGACGCTGGCGCGGCTGGCTCCGGGCACCGCCCTGCGCGACGGGCTGGAGCGGATCCTGCGAGGGCGCACCGGCGGGCTGGTGGTGCTGGGCCATGATCACGCGGTCGACTCGATCTGCGACGGGGGGTTCCGGCTGGACGTCGAGTTCTCCGCCACCCGGCTGCGTGAGCTGTCCAAGATGGACGGGGCGGTGGTGCTCTCCACCGAGGGAGACCGCATCTTGCGGGCGAACGTGCATCTGGTGCCCGATCCGACCATCCCCACCGAGGAGTCGGGGACCCGGCACCGCACCGCGGAGCGCACCGGGATCCAGACCGGGCACCCGGTGATCTCGGTCAGCCAGTCGATGAGCATCGTCAGCGTCTACGTCGACGGGCGCCGCCACGTGCTGTCCAACTCGGCCACCATCCTGTCCCGCGCCAATCAAGCGCTGGCCACCCTGGAGCGCTACAAGTCCCGGCTCGACGAGGTGGCCCAGACCCTGTCCGCGCTGGAGATCGAGGACTTCGTCACGCTCAAGGACGCGATGACCGTGGTGCAGCGCCTGGAGATGGTGCGCCGGATCTCCGATGAGATCGCCTGGGATGTCGCGGAGCTGGGCAGCGACGGCCGCCTGATCACCCTGCAGCTTGACGAGCTGGTCGGCGGCATGGAGGCCGACCGGGAGCTGATCCTGCAGGACTACCTGCCCAAGGGGCACGCCGTGAGCACCGTGGCGGCCGCGCTGGACCAGCTCTCCGCCAGCGAACTGCTCGACCTCACCGCCGTCGCAGGTTGCTGCGGCTACTCCCCGGCACCCGAGGCGCTGGAGGAACCGGTCTCCCCGCGGGGGCATCGGCTGCTGGCTCGGGTACCCCGGCTGCCCAGCGGAGTGCAGACCCGGCTGGTCGAGCACTTCGGATCGCTGCAGGCGCTGATGGCCGCCACCGTGGACGACCTGCAACACATCGACGGGGTCGGGGACGCCAGAGCCCGGGTGGTCCGGGAGGGACTGTCCCGGCTGGTCGAGTCCAGCATCGTGGAGCGCTATGGCTGACCCAGCACAGCCCATGCTGTACCCCTGCGGCGCAACACACTTCCTCCGCAGGGGACCCAGCAGTGCCAACATGATCAAGCAGTAACCTAGGCTTCGCTTCCTGCCACGGAAGAAGCGTCGTTCGATGGTGGTGTCCTGCCGCAGCCAAGGAGACGCCTGTGACGGCGATTGAGGACCTGCTGGCCCGGCACGCGGTGCGCTTGGCCTCCGGCCCGGGCTCGCTACCGGCCCGGCCCAGCCTGCGGGTGGCCGTAGTGGCCTGCATGGACGCCCGGCTCGACCCGGTTCACCTGCTCGGCTTGCGACCGGGTGAGGCGCACGTGATCCGCAATGCGGGCGGCGTCGTCACCGATGACGTGATCCGTTCGCTCGCGGTCAGCCAGCGCAAACTGGGCACCACCGAGGTGCTGTTGCTGCACCACACCAGGTGCGGCATGGCGACCTTCACCGATGAGGACTTCTGGGCGGAACTGCAGCAGGCCACCGGCCTGCGGCCCACCTGGGCGGTGGAGACATTCCGCGACGCCAAAACCGACCTGCGACAGTCCATGGAACGGATCCGGCGTAGCCCGTTCTTGACGAACACCACGGTGGTGCGCGGCTTCGTGGTGGACATCGGCAGGGGCGACCTGCACGAGGTCCGGCCGGATCACTCGTGAACCCCGCGCGGCTGATCGCCTGGTTCGACGCGAACCGGCGTGATCTGCCCTGGCGCGCGCCCGGTACCACGCCGTGGGGGGTGCTGGTCAGCGAGGTCATGCTGCAGCAGACGCCGGTGTCCCGGGTCACCGGGGTGTGGACCGAATGGATGGACCGCTGGCCCCTGCCCTCGGCGCTGGCCGGTGAGACGGCGGGCACGGTGGTCCGGGCGTGGGGCAAGCTGGGTTACCCGCGGCGGGCGCTGCGGCTGCACGCCACCGCGGCGGCAATTGCCCACGAGCACGCCGACATCGTGCCCGCCGATGTCGACACCCTGCTCGCGCTGCCCGGCATCGGCGCCTACACCGCTCGCGCCGTGGCGGCCTTCGGCTACGGACACCGGGTGCCGGTGGTGGATACCAACGTCCGGCGCGTGGTGGCCCGGGCCGTGCACGGCCAGGCCGACGCTGCCGCGCCGGCCGCCTCCCGCGACCTGGCCGAGGTGGCTGCCGTGCTGCCCGACGTGGCGCCGGCCCGGTTCTCGGCGGCGCTGATGGAGCTCGGCGCGCTGGTGTGCACGGCCCGGCGGGCGCGCTGCGCCGACTGCCCGCTGCTGGCCGACTGCGCCTGGGTGCGCGCGGGGCGACCCGCGCAGACCACCTCCGGCCGGCCCGCCCAGCGCTATGCGGGCACCGACCGCCAGGTTCGCGGGCTGCTGCTCGACGTGCTGCGGGAGGCCGCGCAACCGGTGCCCCGGGCCCAACTGGACGCGGTCTGGGTGAATGTGGCCCAGCGAGCTCGGTGTCTGGACTCGCTGCTGGTCGACGGCCTCGTCGCGGAGACCCCCGACGGCCGCTACGCCCTGCCGGGGGAGGGCTGAGTCGGCCGGTGACCGTCCGCCACCTCAGCCGTAGGCTGGCGAGCATGGCCGTTGTGAAGATCAATGCAATCGAGGTCCCGGAGGGCGCGGGACCCGAGCTGGAACGCCGCTTCGCCGCCCGCCACGGCTCGGTGGAGTCCGCCCCGGGCTTTCTCGGTTTCGAGCTGCTCCGCCCAGTGGCCGGGGACAACCGGTACTTCGTCTACACCCGCTGGGAGACCGAGGAGGACTTCCAGGCCTGGCGGGACGGACCGGCCATGGAGGCCCATTCCGGTGAGCGCGCGAAGCCGGTGGCAACCGGCTCCACCCTGCTGGAGTTCGAAGTCGTCCAGTCCGCCGCCCCCTCCCCCGCGTCCCGGACGCAGCCAGCGGAACCTACCCCGTAGCGGCGTCGGCAATGTCGGCCACGGTGGGCCGGGTTGGCGGGCCGGTGGAACACCACCAGTTGTCGGGCTGGCGGGACCCCTGGATCGTTCGGAGTGGGTGCGGGCCCCCAGGCGGCATGGCACCACCAAAGAGCGCGAGGTCGCCGATGACCTCGCGCACCGCTACGCGCAGCCACCCCCTCATCCTATGTTGCGGTCACGAGCCGAGCGAAAGGTGAGAGTTTGGCGCTTTGGCCTCCTCTGCCAGGTCGGAAATCTCCACCACCGTTACGCCAGAATTGGCAAGCAGCTCGTAACCTTGGCAATCCGCAACGAAAAGACTGGGTTCCCGCCACGCCATGACAACCCGGGGGATACCAGCCGCCAGGATGAGTTGGGTGCACGTACGTAGCCGCGACTTTCGTTGCGAACAGGGTTCCAGAGTGCTGTAGATTGTGGCCGTCGTCAAACGTGGATCGTCGCTTGCCAATTTCGCCAGGGCGGACTCTTCAGCATGGACATGGCCGTCGGTTTCACGGGAATATCCGCGGCTGACCTCCTCTCCATTCTCGTCAACGATCACAGCGCCGACAGAGAAGGCGCCTGAACTCGGTGGGCACTGGTAAGCGAGCTCTATAGCCAGTCTCATCCACTGATAATCAACAAGCGTGGGCAAAGTCATCCAGCCTCCTTGGGTCGGGACTACGTCGTTTGTGGTCGCCGATAAGGGAATGTTTCATTCATGGCTTCGCGAAAATCGGTCACACTTGGAGTTGATGGGAGCTTTTTCAGTGCTGTATCCAGAGACTCCAGCTCTCCAATAATACGCCGGATCCAGCCTCGGCGCCAATGACCAATGCCTGGAAACCGACTGTGCAAGCCTGCTCCGCATCACCGTTACCCACGTGGGCGACCGCTTCCCGCGCCATTCAGCTCTGAGCGCCCGTATGACACACCGCCGCGTCCTGCTCCTGCCAATGACGACGCTACCGGCTACACGCATCTGGTGAGCGAGGCCCCCCACACAGGTCGCCGTATAGGTCGCTATGTGGCGCTCTGTAGCGCCGTCGTGCTCGCTGCGAGCATGACCACGCCTGAACGTGGGTCCTGCGCGCGCTGCTCCGAGTTATGAGAAGCATTCGGTGCGCTCCGACGAGAATGCCGGCCGCCGGACTACGCAGGCCCGAAACACCGACGGCGAGTCTGCGCACCCTCGGCCCGGTGCTCCGCTCAATCCAGTACCAGCACTGAGATCGACAGCGACCCGTTCGACCTGGACATCAGCTTCATCGAGAACGGTCCGAACGCGTACGCGGTGATCGCTATGACGGATGACGGCTGCGGCAGCACGTGCCCGAGCGCGTGCACCACCTCCGCATCCGTCTAAGTGGTCGGCACCGGAAGTCCGTCGGAGGTTGATGTGACGGCATATCGCGGGCGTGTGGTGGCTCAGGGGCCGGGGTGTGTCAGGTAGAGATTGCAGGCGCAGTCGAGTGCCTCTTGCGGAAACTGTTGCTCAACCAACCTGGTTGGCCTCCGGATGCGCGGACTGACCCGCTCGATCGTGTTCGACGCGACGGTGGACACCTGGTGGGCCGGGGCTACGAGCTGTGCAGTTTCGTGCCGATGCAGGGCGCCGGAGAGCGCCGGGAGCGGGTGATCCCGCTCACCGTTCGATGGTTTGCACTTGTGGCTGGCCCTGGCCCTGCCGGGGTTCGGCCGGCTCACCGCGCAGCGGGAAGCCGTCGATCGCGGTATCGTCGCCCACGCCTGGCCCCTGGGGGTGCCAACGTCGATTGACGGGGGCAGCTTCGCCTACCTCGGTCTGCGCCCGGTCACCCCGGACCGGCAGTGGGTCGAGTTCGGGGCCTACACCCACGGCCCCGACGCCGAGACAATCGCTCGCCAGATGATCCGGCCTATCCAGTCCTGGGACCACACCAGCCTCAGGGCGCGCATCCAGGCCCACCCGGCGGGCACACCCGACGTCCAGCTCCCCGAGGACCTGATCCTGGACAAGAGACACACCCGGGCCGTGATCTCCTGGCCCTGACGGCGGCGTCGCTGAGCAAGGGCGAGGTGTCGTTGAGCGCCGTTGGTGACGGCGCTATCCGCGGTGAGGAGGCCCGAGGACGACCCGGTTACAGTAAGTCTGGTTCAAATGCTATGCCACGGCCTGCGGCGATGTCCGCGCACCTCAGAACCGTCCGTCGTTCGAACTGGCCCAAGGGGTCGTCGGTCCATGCGCTCGGATGCCCAGTATTCGCGGAGGCTGGCGATCAACCGGCCTTCGAAGACCAGGATCGCGACCTCTCGCATCCGCTTGCGGACCCCCTGGACCACGTCGTCAAACTGTGCCTCCCATTCAACAATGGCCGTATTTCCATCGAGGTACAAATTCAGCAGCTCACACTTGATATTGTCCTGAGACTCGACCACCTTCCTCTGCCAATATGCTCGGATTCCTTCCCGATCTTGGATTGGTGCTTCAAGCACTCTCTCATGGTACGTAGCCGTGTCTGTGAAGATGGTTATGATCAGATCTGGATCCTGCTCTACCCACGCCTGGATGTAGCGGTCAACGATGCCGCGAACCTCCTGCTTGGTCAGTGTCATCTAGATACCCTCCGTGACAGCAGTCAAAGTCAGTGGCATGTCATGCGGCGAATATTTCTCAACGAGATCGTAGATCAAACGCGGCTCCTGCAACACTACCTGTGATAGGTCGACGCCCGACAGCGACTCTGGGTCAAGACGGACCCACTTCCATCGCGCCGCGACAACCTGGACGTCACTCAAGAAACAGGTGTAATAGCCTTCCATCACTGTCTCGCCAGGAAGGACCGCGAGATGGATTGCCCCGAAGTAATAAGCGTCATTAACGTTCTTCCAGCAGCCGATAAGGTGGCGGTTGACCAATTCAGCTTCGATCTCGTTGCGAAATGACGACACGCGGCCCTCCACGCGAGGATCAGGCGGGTAGTTTTTGATCGTCACCCGGCGATCACATTTGGGTATAAGTTGAGAAATATCAGCATGGCATGTCGAGTCGTACTCGTAGCAGGTGACCCAGTAGCCGCCAAGTACGTCAGTCGAAAAGTTGTGGGGTATTGACGCTAGAAGGCTCTCGGTAGGTGAACTCTTAGCCAGGCTCGGGCCGGGCGACGGCAAGTCGGTGGAGCCTGAGGGCGCGAATTGTGTAGATTGCATACCGATGCCGACGTGTGAATCCCCTGCTTGTGGTTCGCGTGCTAAGAGTAAAGACTCGCTCTCGGGCGTGACAAGACACGTTTCACCGCCGGTCGGCGTTCTGGCTTGCTTCTCCGCAGGGGCTACTATGACTCCCGATGCTTCGTCCACAAAAACTGATTCGAACAGTTGTCTCGCCGACCATTCCGGAAACATCATTTCGAGCACTCGGCAGTGATCACCGTAGGGTAGGCCCTGTAGTTCCCCAGACAGCCAGCGGTGCAACTGTGCTCGACTTGGAGCTGTGCCCCGGAGCCGTGGATCAACTGAGACCGCCGCCCTTTCATACTCGACACAGAATGTTCGATGGTTCCGCCAGTGCCGTTGCTCCAGCAGAAGGCGTAGACGCACGCGTCGAGCAGCCATGGTCGTCCCCCTCCTCGTCGGTATTCGTGGCTTGGGTTCACCAAGGAATCGTAGCATAGGCGAAACAAAGGGAGACGAAGGGAGTGTGGGATTGTACGTACTGCAGCAATCAGGGGGTCGCGACGCGACTCGGGAACTCTGCATCCTGTGCGCGCCACCCAGTCGCATGGCGAGTACGTAACCTGCGGAAGGAGGCAGCCCTGCCCTGACGCTGGTGGTGCCCGATGGAGCAGACAAGCAATGCGAGGAAGCAGATGAGCAAGCCAGATACCGACACCGGCGTGAGCGAAACCACCCACCAGATGCGGCGGACGCTCCCGGCTGCGGACCGAATGCGCGGCAGCGGCTGCTGGGTGGGCAGCGAGCGCGGTCGCGCCGGCCTCGGCGGGGTAGCGGCGAAGCCGGCGGTGTTGCCGGGAGTCGTGACCCATGATGAAAGGGCTGTGCTATGTCCCCGGCGTCGTAGCAGTACTCGGCCTGCGGTGGTGACCAGCACTGCCGACGGGCGTGACCATCTGGTCAGCGCAGCGGCGGCGTCGGTCGGGCCGGCGGCAGGCCACGGGAAGTGTGTGGCGCTGTGCGGGCGGCTGGTGCTGGCCGCGTCGCTGACGGTCCCACCGGGACCGACCTGCGTCGACTGTGAGACCGCCCTGCACCGCGTCACCGTCGATGCTGACACCTCGTGTCGCCGTGGTGGACTGATAGCGCGGCTGCGGCGGCGAGGCAGATCACGGACTGGTTGGCGGGCTCGGTCGGCGGGCAGGCATCGGGCAGTGCAGCCGTGATGCGCTGGTGTGTGGCCTCCTTCGCTGACGGCGACACGCACCTCGCCGAGCCGGGGTCACCCGGGCAGCCGGTCGCCGCGCACTGCGATGGCCGGCAGTTCAGTCCGCTGGCGATCCTGCCCGGCGCACCGCTGGACCCCGAGCAGGTCTGCCTTGCCTGCCGGGCGGATCAGCCGAGCCCGGCGCCCCAGACCCGTCCCCGTCGCGCCACGGCTGACAAGGTGACCACGTGAGCAGTGCGTATCCCTCGAACCCACGGCTGAAACAGTCGCCACGACCGTCCGCCACGCGCCTTATGGAGAGCTGATGTGGGCGGAACCGGACGAGCCCGAGGTCGTCGAGCGGATGCGAACCGCTCATCGGCAGGCCGTGTCCGCTCTGGGTGTGCTGCTCGATCAGGATGTCCCCGGGGCGTGGGGTTGGCGCGGCAGGACCCTGAGCCGGCCCGTCATCGCCCCTGGTGGTCCCGGCTGGCTCCGCGTGGCCTGCGCTCCTGCCGGCCATATCGTTCGCACCTTCTGGGACGGTTCGCTGGATGCCGAGCAGGCGATCCCGGCGTCGGTGCCGCGGCCTAAGCTGCGCGCCAGCCACGACTGGAGCCACGATCAGTGGGAGTACCGAGCGGAGCTGTATGACCGGGTCGCCGCCCACCCTGTGGCGACGTCGGCCACCTTGCGGACCGTGCCCGACCTGCCCGCAACCTGGTGGGCAGCGCTGCGCACCGCACTCGAGGAGATCGCCACGGTCCCCACCTGCCGCTTCACGGTTTGCCCGCAGTATCTCGACGGGGTGATGCCCCGCTTCCTCGGCACACCGATCGAGACCACGGTGCCGTGCTGGTCCACCGCGCACGGCGACCTCCACTACGCCAACCTGTGCGCGCCCATCTTGCGCCTTCTCGACTGGGAGGGCTGGGGTCTGGCCCCCCGTGGCTACGACGCCGCCGTCCTGCACAGCCACAGTCTGCTGCTGCCGCGCCTCGCCGCTCGGGTCCGCAGCGAGTTCGCCCCGCTGTTCGATACCCCCACCGGCCGATTCGCCGAACTGGTCGCCATCACCCAAACCCTGCACAGCACCACCCGCGGTAACAACCTCGATTTGGCCGAACCACTGCGCAACCGCGCCGCCCTGCTGCTGGGCCGCCCGGTTCCCTCCCTCAGTCAGAGAGGGCCTGACCGGAACGGCCGACAAGTGCAGTCCCAGAAGGGAGCATTTCGTGAAGGATGCCATCGCTGACTCGGCCCGTGCCGCTGAATTGCGGGCCAGGCTCGCCGACGAGCTGGTGGCCGGCGGCACGATCGTGTCGATGCAGGTCGAGGCGGCGTTCCGCACGGTGCCGCGGCACCTGTTCGCCCCCGGGGCGACGCTGGAGCAGTCCTATGCTCAGGACACCGTGCGCATCAAGCGGGACGAGCAGGGCACTACTCTTAGCGCGGTCTCCGCGCCCCAGATCCAGGCCATGATGCTGGACCAGGCTCAGCTCGAAGCGGGGATGCGGGTGCTGGAGATCGGATCAGGCGGCTATAACGCGGCGCTGATCGCCGAACTGGTCGGGGAAACCGGGCAGGTCACCACCGTCGACATCGACCCCGACGTGGTTGACCGGGCCCGGAACTGCCTGACGGCAGCGGGCTACCCCCAGGTCGACGTGGTGTTGGCCGACGCCGAGGACGGTGTCCCGGACCGTGCTCCCTACGACCGGATCATTGTCACCGTCGGGGCGTGGGATATCCCCCCTGCGTGGTCTGACCAACTCGTCGGCGATGGGCGGATCGTCGTGCCGCTGCGGATGCGTGGCCTGACCCGGTCGGTGACCCTCGAGCGGGACGGGCACCATCTGGTCAGCCGCGACTACCGGCTGTGCGGGTTCGTGCCGATGCAGGGCATCGGTGCCTATAGCGAGCGGGTGGTCGCGCTGGACGGGGACCGGGTCGGCCTGAGGGTTGACGGGGAGCAACCCGTTGACGTGGACCGTTTGCGGGACGCCTTGTTGGGCCCGAGGGTGGAGCGCTGGTCGGGCCTGGAGTTCGGCGCGGGCGAGGGCGAGCCGCTGCACGACCTGGACTTGTGGGTCGCCACCATGGTGAACGATTTCGGTCTGCTCACGGCGACGAAAGAAGCGATCGACAGCGGACTGGTCAGCAAATCCACACTCTTCGGCGGCAAGACGATGATGGCGGGCGGAAGTTTCGCCTACCGGGCCGCAGCACGCCCAGTGGACGCGGAGCGCACCAGGTTCGAGTTCGGCGCCTACGGACACGGCCCCGACGCCGCCCGCCTCGCGGAGGACTACGTCGACCTGATCCAGGCGTGGGAGCGGGACCACTGTGGGGGTCCGGGTGCACAGATCGAGGTGTATCCCGCGGCAACCCCGGAGGCGGAACTCCCGCCCGGGCGAGTCATCAACAAAAGACATACGCGGGTCGTCATCTCCTGGCCCGGACCACGTTGATATCCAGCCCGGGCGATATCCAGACCGAAAGCCATAGCTCTCGAGACAACACCATGAAGGAGGAAACGTGACGGTTCAGAGGGATCAGATGGCAGCCGTAGCAGCCGAACCGGCGGGGGATGTGGAGTTCGATCTCGATGTCAGCATCGTCGAGTCCGAGCCGGTCGTCGATGACCTGATGCGGATAACCAGCGACAACTGCGGGAGTACCTGCGAGACTGCCTGTCGCGACACCGGCTGTTAGCCGGTGTGACTCGGCGTACGTCCGTGTTCGCGGTGGCGGGGCTGGTCATGTCTCCGCCACCGCGACGGCCTGAGTTTCGTGGGGGCGGTGTTGTACCGATTCGTTGATGCGGTTGTGGTGCGGGCGGCGGCCTGGCGGCTCGGTGTCGACGTGGCACCGTGGCCGGACTTGACCGGCGAGACGGATGAGCAGGTGGCCCGCTGGTGTTGCTGGCTGCGGCAGGTGTGGGCGTGCGAGGGGTTCGCGGCCGCTGTTGAGGTAGCGAGTCCGGTACTGGCTGGCCGGGTGGGTGAGGTGTGTGCCGGGCGTGAGCGGCGGGTGCGGCAGGTCCACCGTGTCGTGTTGTCGGTGCTGCGGTACGTGCTGCGGGCGAGGGGCCGGGCGACGCCGTTCGGCCTGTTCGCGGGGGTGGCGCCGGCCGGGGTGGGTGCCCGATCGGCGGTGCGCTTCGGTGACGGGCAACACGCCGTCGCGCGGGTGGACGCGGAATGGCTCGCGGGAGTGATCAGCCGCTTGGAGGCGTGCTCCGAGTTGCGGGACCGGTTGTGGGTGGTGGGCAACAATCTGGCGTTCGTCCGCGACGGCAGGCTGGTGGTGGGCTGCCAGCAGCAGGCCGGCACCGCGGCCGGGACACAGCCGGCGGAGGTGTCGGTGCGTCACACCGCGGCGGTCCGGGCTGTGCTGCAGGCCGCTGCGGCCCCGATCAGGCTGGGGGAGCTGGCCGGCAAGCTGGCCGCCGGTTTCCCGGACCGGCCGGAGTCGGTGATCAACGGGATGCTGGGCGAGTTGGTGACCCAGCGCATCCTCATCACCGGCATGCGTCCCCCGATGACGGCGACCGATCCGCTGGCGCACGTCATCGAGGCGTTGGCTGCGGCCGGAGCCGACACACTACCCGTGGTGGCCGAACTGCTCGGGGTGTTACGTGACATCCACACCGATCTGATCCGCCACCACCGGGCGGCCTCACGGCCCGGGCAGCGACGTGATCTGCGAGTCAGTGCGGCCCGGAAGATGGCGGTCCTGGTCAACGCCGAGCGACCGGTGACGGTGGACTTGCGTCTGAATTGCCACCTCGTGCTGCCGCACGCGGTGGCGCGGGAAGCGGAGAGCACTGCGGCGGCCCTGGTCCGACTGGCGCCGCAGCCGTTCGGGTCCCCGGCTTGGCAATCCTGGCATGCCGCGTTCCTTGACCGGTATGGACCCCGCGCTCTGGTCCCGGTTGGTGAGCTGCTCGACGTCGAGAGCGGGCTGGGGTTTCCCGCCGGGTACCGGGACTCGCGCATGACACCACCGCCCCGCCCGGGGCCGTCCGAGCGCGATGCCGCCTTGCTGGCCTTGGCCCAGCACGCCGCGCTGCAGCAGACCCCGAGATCGTCCTGGACGACACGATGATTACGGACCTGGCCGTGGCCGACGTCGCCGAGGCGGCGGTGCAGCCGCACACCGAACTGCGGTTCCGGGTGCACGCGCGGACACGTGAGGCGCTCGATCGGGGCGAGTTCGACCTCGCGATCACGGGGGTGTCCCGCGCGGCCGGGACCACGACCGGACGGTTCCTGCACCTGTTCGACACCGACGATCGAGAGCGGATGGTCGCCGCGTATACCGGGCTGCCCACGGTGAGCGGGGCCGCGCTGCCGGTGCAGTTGTCGTGTCCTGGCGTGCACGCGCGGACCGAGAACGTCACCCGAAGTCCGGCGGTGCTGACGCACCTGCTGGCCCTGGCCGAACACCACCCGGGCGCGGATACGGTGATACCGCTGGACGACCTGGCGGTCAGCGCCGACGCGGCGCGGCTGTACCTGGTCTGGCTGTCTCGGCGGTGCCCGGTGGAGCCGGTGGTGTTCAGCGCCGTGGAACTGACCCACCACGCCCATCCGCTGCTGCGTTTCCTGTGCGAGATCCCCACCGCGCGGCTGGCGGCGTGCACCCCGTTCTCGTGGGGGGCCGCAGCCCGATTGCCGTTCTTGCCCCGGGTGCGCTACCGGCGCTCGATCCTGTCCCCCGCCACCTGGGCGCTGTGCGGAACCGACCTTCCGGGCCGGGCGGCCCCGTGGCGGGACTGGGTGAGCAGCATGGGCGCGTGGCGGGACCGGATGCGGGTTCCAGCCGCGGTCTACCTCGGCGAGGGCGATCGTCGCCTGCGGCTGGACCTGGACGAACCAGCCCACCTGCACGTGGTGCGCGCCGAACTGGACCGTTGCGGGCACACCACCGTGCGGGAAGCACCCGATCCCCGCGCGTTCGGATGGATCAACGGGCGGGCGCACGACATCGTCGTCCCGCTCGCCGCCACCGCCCAGCCCGTTCCCCGTCAATCCTGGTCGGACCGGGTGATCAGCCGCGAGCACGGCCACCTCCCCGGTAGCGGTGACTGGATCTACGTCAAGCTCTACGCCCATCCCGACCGGCAGACCGCCATCCTCACCACCCACCTGCCCACCCTGCTGGCCGGATGGGACAGCGAGCCGCAGTGGTGGTTTTTGCGCTACCACGACCCGCAGCAGCATCTGCGCCTGCGCATTCGGCTCAGCGACACGGACGACTTCGGACAGACCGCCGCGCGGGTCGCCGAGTGGACAGCATGGCTACGGCGTCTGGGCCTCGTGGGGCAGGTGCAATGGGACACCTACTATCCGGAGACCGGACGCTTCGGTGAGCACGCAGCGATGGCCGCCGCGGAGTCGGTGTTCGCCGCCGATTCGGCTGCGGTAATCGCCCAGTTGACAGCGACCAGTCACCGCAGCGGCCCGCACCCCCACGCCATCCTCGCCGCAAGCATGGTCGACCTCGCCATCACCGTCACCGGCGGTATCAGCCACGGGATGCGCTGGCTGATCAGGCACCTGCGCGCGCTCGCACACCCGGCCCCGGCCCGCGAGGTACACGACCAAGCAATCCGCCTGGCTAACCCACACGACGACTGGGCCACACTCCGGGCGATACCTGGCGGCGAGGACATCGCGGCCTCGTGGACACTGCGGCGCGCGGCGCTGGCCCGTTATCGCGCCGCCCTCTGCGCTGCGGACGAGATCACTCCGGACTCGGTGCTCTCGGATCTCCTGCACCTGCACCACGCCCGCATGGCCGGCATCTCCCCCGACAACGAGCGGGCCTGCCGCCGGCTGGCCCGCACCGCCGCCCTGAGCTGGACCAGCTGAAGCGTCCCGGGTTTCGTGCACACCTCAGTTTGTGTGTGCGGCCGGGTTGGCCGTGTCGGTCGTAGCGTAGTAGTCGGCCTCGGCTTCGGCGGGTGGGCGTCGGCCGAGGCGGTGCATGAGCCGGTCGTGGTTGTACC
>DASTLT010000232.1:0-2053 GCA_035714625.1 Pseudonocardiaceae bacterium
GGTACAACCACGACCGGCTCATGCACCGCCTCGGCCGACGCCCACCCGCCGAAGCCGAGGCCGACTACTACGCTACGACCGACACGGCCAACCCGGCCGCACACACAAACTGAGGTGTGCACGAAACCCGGGACGCTTCAGAGAGTGATTTCCGGGCCTTGCGGTCGTGGGGTCGGGTTGATCATCGTGTGGATAGTGCGGCGAAACATTCGGCTACGCCTCGCTCGCGCTCTCGACCTCCGTACCCCGTTGTCGTACAAGGAGGTACGCTCTCCAGGTGCGGGAGATCCGGTGGACCCCGGAATCCGAGGCTCATGTCGCCCGCCACGGCGTCACACCGGAGGAGGTCGAGCAGGTCGTCAACAGCAGACCGCGCTACGAGGCCCGCGGCCGGGAGAACTCCACCCTCTTGTACAGCGTCACCGACTCCGGACGGGCGCTGCTGGTCGCCCTGGCCGAAGCTGTGGACGGCCGGTGGTACGTGGCCACCGCCCGCGAGATGACCGACACCGAGCGCCGCGCCTTCCGGCGGAAGGGAAGGTAAGCCATGACCGAACCGACGAAGCTGCAACGACTTGCCGAGTACTACGACACCCATGACACCAGCACCGAGCTCGAGCGAGCCGAGCTGGTCGACGAGCCCGTGGATACGGATCTGATGGTCTCGCTGTCGTTGCGATTGCCGAAGTCACTGCTGGACTGGGTGCGCACCCAGGCCCGCGCCGAGCACACCAAGCCGACGCAGCTGATCCGCCGCTGGATCGAAGAACGCCACCACAGCGGGGGGCCATCGCTGGAGGAGCGGGTCCGCCGACTCGAGGACCTCGTCCAACGTAGCGGCAGCAGCGGCTCGTGACTCGTCTCGCGTACCGAGACAAGCTCACTCGTGGGTAGAAACGAGCAAGTTGCGGCATGAGAGTGTATATGCGGGAGCGTGGCCGCCACCTGAGCGTCCTCGACGGCGCCGACATTGGCGCCGACCAGCACCGCGACGCCGTCGCTCGTAACGGCCAACGACGCCGCGTGCGTGGGACACTCCACCACCCACCCTGGCTGTACCCCGGCGATCTCGCCGAGGCCGTACCCGGGGTCGCAGCTGCCAGCTCCGGCGCGCCGGCCCCCGCGCGGAACCGACTCACGCTCGTCGGATGCGAACCCTGTCCTCGCTGACGACGATGAGACACCCCTTTTCATCTGGTCGAGGTCTTGATCGGTGACGAGACGTGCCACGACGTCCAGCACCGCCCCGGGCTGCTGATTCTCACGAGCCTGCTGACAGTGCGTGGATCTCCTGCTTGGCCCGCCACGCCCCGTAAGCCGCGGCAGCTCGGACATCCTCAGTGGTCAGCGTAGGGTAGTGGGTCACGATCTCACCTGGGCCAAGACCAGCGGCCAGTGCATCGAGCACGACGGTGACCAGCACCCGGGTTCCCTTGATGCAGGGCTGACCGTGACAGACCGCGGGATCGATAGTGATCCGTTCCAGGAGCTGCTCAGAGGCCACCACAGTAGTGTGGCACGACGAGGACCTCCGCATCTCCGATGCGAGCCGGGGGATCTTCCTCGCCACGCGTCGCGGTCGCCCTGCAGCTACACCGGTGGCTGGCTCCGGCAGGCCACGAGATGTTACTGGCTCAGGTTCTACGCGGCGACGGCATTGCTCTCGGCGAGGACTGGGAGCGGCAGCTCCACGATGAGCTTGCAAGCGGTCCAGCAACCAATGCCAGGGAGAAGAGGCGTTTAGGCTTCGGTTGGAGGCTCCCTGCGATGGTCACGGTGAGTGATGTGGGTCTTGGGTGGAGGCTCCCGGCAGAAGATCCTGGCAGACCATGACCACCTCACCCCGGACTGCCGCGCCCGGTCACATCGTGCTGTGGTGCCCGGATGGGCGCAGCCCCGCCACCCACCAGCGAGCCCAGGACGGGGACTGCGCCCCGCTCGGGCGACTGCTTGCGGACAGTGACCTCGTCCTGTCGATCTGCCCGCCCGCCGTTGCGGAACCGATCGCCGCTCAGGTTGCGGAGGCCGAAGCGCTGCTCAGCGAAGCCCACCG
>DASTLT010000233.1:0-4062 GCA_035714625.1 Pseudonocardiaceae bacterium
CCGTCCGGAGGCGCTGGCGCCCAGCACCCCGCGCAGGCCGCGGGAGCGGGCCGCGGCGAACTGGGCGGCCGCCAGCTCGGCCTCCGGGGAGAAGGCGCCGGGCAGCACCGCGGCGATCGCGCCTGCGCCGAGGGCGTCCTCCAGCGCGGGGCGCAGCGCTGCGCCGGGGAGTTCCCACCGCTCGCCGGCCGGCACCAGGCCGATCGGACCACCCCGGGCCAGCCCCTGCGCGACGCGCGCGGTGGCGGCCGCGTTGCGCAGGCAGCCGGCGAGGACCTCGGCGCCGGTGCGCTGCGCGAGCGCGCATAACGCCGCACCGTTGGGCGAGGGCAGCGCAAGCCGCGTCCCGGCCGGAATCTCGCGCAACGACGTCGGCGAAAGGGAGAACCCCGGCTTACCCCGGGACCCGGCCAGTATCGCTCCGGCCTGCCGGGCCGCCGCGGCGGCGCGCTCGTCGTCCCAGGGCAACGGGAGGACCGCCGCGCCGCGCTCGACGGCCACGTCCACCGCGGTGCAGAACGAGAGCACGTCGACGATCACCACCACCGCGCAGTGCGCCCCCAGCAGGGCGACCCCCTCCCGGCCCCACTCCAGCCGGACGTCGTAGCCGTCCTGCCGGTGTTCCCGCCGCACCTGAGCACTCGCCACCTGCTGATCCTCACCTATCCGAGCACGCCGCGGTATGGCAATCTTGCACGCCGTGCGCGTCTACCTTGGTTCCGATCACGCCGGTTTCGAGCTCAAGGGCTTTTTGGTCGACCATCTGGCTCGGCTTGGCCACGATGTGGTGGACGTCGGTCCGCACGTCTTCGACCCCGACGACGACTACCCGGCGTTCTGCATCGAGACCGCCCGCCGCGTGGTAGCCAACTCGGGCAGCCTCGGGATCGTGATCGGCGGATCGGGCAACGGCGAGCAGATCTCGGCCAACAAGGTGCAGGGCTGCCGGGCCGCGCTGACCTGGAGCACCGAGATCGCGAAGCTCGCCCGGGAACACAACGACGCCCAGGTGGCTGGCCTCGGTGCCCGGATGCACAGCCAGGACGAGGCGGCCCGGATTGTCGAGGCGTTCCTCGACACCCCGTTCTCCGGGGGTGCGCGGCACCTTCGCCGGCTCCGGCAGATCGCCGAGTACGAGACCACCGGGCAGGCCCCCCCGCCGGCCGGGCACTGAGCGCCAGCCGTGCCGACACTGCGGACGCTGGCGACTACGCCTGGGTGGCCTAGTGGTCCCGTAGAGAGGTACGACCGTGCCAGACATGCCCACAGGCGCGATCATCCGCCTGTACCGCATCGATCGGAAGAAGAGCACCACCAGCCTGGCGACCCCACGCTGGTATTACTGTGCGTTACCTGGAGATGATAGAAGCCGGGACTGCCCACTAACGTTGGTATCCACGCTGTGGCCGTGGAGATGCAGCCGGGCGAGTGTGGGGAATCATTGCGTATAGCTAATGACGTGGATATAAGCAAGACAGCCTCGCGCGAGCGTAAAATGTGCCACCTGCTGAACATGGCGCGGTGCTATGACCTAAAGGGCAATGATCCGGCCATATTAGTCGGCGGTTTCAAGTGGTGTATGCGTCACCTGCTTCCAATAGTATAGCATTGAGTTTCTCGGAGGGCTTAAGCCAACCGAGTGTTTTCCGGGGCCTTTCCGCCTGCGTTCGAAGGCGACCGCGTCAAGGTAGTTCTGATCATAGCCGGACAGGTCGGTTCCTTTGGGGAAGTACTCGCGGAGCAGGCCTTGGTGTTTTCGTTCGTGCCGCGCTGCCAGGGCGAGTGGGGGTCACAGAAGAACACAGGCATGCCGGTGAGCGTGGTGAATTTCGCGTGTTGGGCTATCTCTCGGCCCTGGTCCCAGGTCAGGGAGCGTTTCAGCAGCGTGGGTACGACTCAGCCGTCGTCTCCGTCCTCCTGGTCGTCGCCGTTGTCGCGGTCCTGGTCGTCCTGCTGTTCCTGCTGCTGATCACCGTTCTCGGTAGGGGAGGAGTCGGTGCACGCTGGGGAGAGCACCAGTGCCCCTGAGGCGGCCAGCACCAGGCCAGCCCGGCACAGGACGGTTCGCATGCGGAGCGAAGAGGTCATGGCCGGGAGGGTACCCGCGAAGCACCCGAGGTAACCCCTCAGCTCACCGCGCCGCGCGTGTGGTGGGTTGTCCTGCGGTGGGCTGGATGCAGGCCAGATCGAGTTCCTCGACCAGGGTCAGAAACGCCCGGGCATAGGGAGATCCAACCGTCTCGGTTGCGACCTGCGGCCAGTCCACCTGCTCGCGGAGGGCTCGGGCGATGGGCAGCAGGGGGGTGAAGTCACAGCGGTGCGGGCCGAGGGTGAGCAGCTTGTCGACGATGAGTTCGGTGGCCGGCAGCACCGGTGCCACGATGGGACCGATGCGCATCTCCTCGGCCCGGTCCAGCATCTCGTCGGTCACC
The DNA here is from genome assembly GCA_035714625.1 of Pseudonocardiaceae bacterium. Taxonomy (GTDB): domain Bacteria; phylum Actinomycetota; class Actinomycetes; order Mycobacteriales; family Pseudonocardiaceae. Next base: position 2,433 of record DASTLT010000233.1, read on the forward strand.
GGCCGTTGGTTCGGCCGGAAAATCAGGTCCACCAGGTGGTCACCGTCGTAGACCTTGGTGAGCCAGTCCTCCGGGGGGTCGGCCGCCCGCATCCCTGCAGCGATCAGCGCCCGGCGGGCGGCGTCGGTATCGCGTTCCTTGACAAAGACGTCCACATCATGGTCGGACGCGGGGCCACCACGCGCATAGACGGCGCAGCCGCCGGTGATGGCGAATCGAATACCACTGCTTCGCAAGGTGGTCGCCACCTTGGTCACCGTGCGCAAGAGGCCCTTCTGGTCCGCATCCATTGCGATGCCACCTCACTTGTCCGTCCAGCGTGGCCAGGGCTACCCGATCGGGCGGCCCGCTAACCCACCGCCACCACTGGGGAAAGGCACACGGCGTTCATGCTGCGCCGGCGGGGTAGCTTGGTGGTGTTAGGGGATGGCCCCGACGGAGGAGGTAGGCCGTGCACCGGGAGCCGGCCCCGTATGTGGCCGAGCACCTTCGTCAAGCGCTCACCGCGGACCCTCGCATCGGGGAGCAGGGGGTGCGGGTCGAGGTACGCGACGGCACGGTGCACCTGTCCGGCGAGGTCACCACCCCGCAGCGGCGTGCCGCACTCGCTGAGGTGGTGGCTGAACTGGCGCCGGATCTGGAGATCCGAAACGACGTGCGGCTGGTGCCCACCGGAAAGCCGGCAGCACCGGAGCAGGTGTGGTGAGGACAGGGGTCTGCGTCGCCGCGGTCGGGGATGTGCACCTCGGGCACGACGCGCGAGGACGGTTGCGCCCAGCCCTGGAGGCCGTGGGTGAGCAGGCCGACGTGCTGCTGCTGGCCGGGGACCTCACCCGGCACGGCACCCTCGACGAAGCACAGGTGGCCGCCGACGAGTTCAGTGACCTGCCGGTGCCGGTGATCGCCGTGCTGGGCAACCACGACTACCACTCCAACGCCCAGGACGACATCGCCGCCCTATTGGAGCAGCGCGGGGTGCAGGTCCTGGAGGGCCGGGCCGTGGTCCTGCAGATCCGCGGCTGCCGGCTGGGGGTGGCCGGAGTCAAGGGCTTCGGCGGCGGCTTCGCCGGCAAGTGCGGCTCGGCGTTCGGCGAGCCCGAGATGAAGGCGTTCATCGCCCACACCGAACTGGCCGCCGGCCGGCTTGCCGACGCACTGCGCAGCGTGGCGGACGCCGACGTGCTGGTAGCTCTCACGCACTATTCCCCCACCTCCGACACGGTGCGCGGGGAGCCCCCTGAAATCTATCCCTTCCTGGGCTCCTACCAGCTCGCCGAGGCCATCGACGGCGCCCGCGGTGGCCTCGGGGTTGATCTTGCCGTGCACGGGCATGCCCATTTCGGCTGCGAGCAGGGCAAGACACCGGCCGGGGTGCGGGTGCGGAATGTGGCGCAGCCGGTGATCCGCGCGGCCTACGCCGTGTACAAGCTGCCGGGCCACCCTGGGTGAGCACCGCTGGTCACGTCTAGTATCGCGCGGTTGCGTTGGGAGGACTCATGACAGCGATGTCTCACACAGCGATGTCTCACACAGCGATGTCTCACACAGCGATGTCTCACACAGCGATGTCTCACACAGCGATGTCTCACACAGCGATGTCTCACACAGCGATGTCTCACACAGCGATGTC
>DASTLT010000234.1:0-11766 GCA_035714625.1 Pseudonocardiaceae bacterium
CTTGGCCCCCGCCCCCGCCCCCCTTTCGCAGGCCGATCATGGCTGGGCACGTCACGTGAGCCCTGCCAGGTCGGCGAAGCAGTACCTTGGTCCTTAGTAGTATTCTGGTCGTTATCGACTACCCTCGCGTCAACGGCTCCCCTGATTCCCATCCTCGTGCGGTGTTGCTCTGGATAAGAATCCTCTTACTCGGTAAAGCCTGTCATTCCCCCGGCCGGACGACATTGGGCGCTGATCACGCAGAGCAACCGCGCCGACACCGACCGCAGGTACGGACCCCTGCAGGCACCACTGAGCGTGTTACCTACCTCGGTGGGCGTGACGCCGGGGACTCAGATAGCGTGGCGAGGATCCGGTATACGGCAGCCCACTCCCCTCCTCAAGGAGCCTCATGACCACCCCCCAGCCGTGGCCGGGCACCGCTTACCCGCTGGGTGCCACGTATGACGGCGCAGGCACCAACTTTGCGATCTTCTCTGAGGTCGCGGAGAAGGTGGAGTTGTGTCTGTTCGACAACAGCGACGCGAACGCGGCAGAGACGCGGATCCGGCTGCCCGAGGTCGACGGGTTCGTCTGGCACGGCTATCTGCCCAGTGTGGGACCAGGCCAGCGCTACGGCTACCGGGTATATGGTCCCTATGATCCCCCCGCTGGGCACCGGTGCAACCCGGCCAAACTGCTCATCGACCCCTACGCCAAGGCGCTATCCAGCGCTGCGCGAGACCCGAGCGGTGTGGTGGACTGGGATGAGTCGGTGTTCGGCTACCGCTTCGCCGATCCGGGCCGGCGCAACGACGACGACTCTGCCCCGCACGTGCCGAAGTCAGTGGTGATCAACCCGTTCTTCGACTGGGCCGAGGACCGCCATCCCCGTACGCCGTACAACGAGACGGTGATCTACGAAGCGCACGTCCGGGGGCTGACCATCAATCATCCGGGAATTCCCCCAGACATGCGCGGCACCTTTACCGGTCTCGCCCATCCGGTGATGGTCGACCACCTGGCCTCGCTGGGCGTCACTGCGGTAGAACTGATGCCGGTGCATCAGTTCATCACCGACCACCATCTGGCCAGGCATGGCCTGAGCAACTATTGGGGTTACAACACCATCGCGTTCCTCGCCCCGCACAATGGTTATGCCGCTACGGGCATTACCGGACTGGGCTCACACGAGGTGGTAGCCCAGTTCAAGTCAATGGTCCGCGAACTGCACGCCGCAGGGATCGAAGTAATTCTTGATGTAGTCTACAACCACACTGCGGAGGGCAATCACCTGGGGCCAACCCTGTCGATGCGCGGCGTTGACAACCAAGCCTATTATTGTCTGGTCGAGAACGATCTGCGCTATTATATAGACTACACCGGTACCGGCAACTCGCTCAATGTACGCAACCCGCACACCTTACAGTTAATCATGGATTCGCTGCGGTACTGGGTCAGCGAGATGCATGTCGACGGGTTTCGCTTCGACCTTGCCTCCACGCTGGCCCGGGAGTTCTACGACGTGGACCGGCTGTCCACGTTCTTCGACCTGGTACAGCAGGATCCCGTGATCAGCCAGGTGAAGCTGATCGCCGAGCCATGGGACGTCGGGCCGGGCGGCTACCAGGTGGGCAATTTCCCGCCATTGTGGACGGAGTGGAACGGGAAGTACCGGGACACGGTGCGGGACTTCTGGCGGGGCGAGCCAGACACCTTAGGCGAGTTCGGTTCCCGGCTCACCGGCTCCTCCGATCTCTACCAGGACGACGGGAGGCGGCCACACGCATCGATCAACTTTGTCACCGCGCACGACGGGTTCACGCTCACCGACCTGGTCTCCTACAATAATAAGCACAACGAAGCCAACGGCGAGGGCGGCCGCGACGGCGCCGATGACAACCGGTCCTGGAATTGCGGGGTGGAGGGACCCACCGACGATCCCGACATACTCGCTCTGCGGGCCCGGCAGCGGCGCAACCTGCTGGCGACCCTATTCCTGTCCCAGGGCACCCCCATGCTGCTGCACGGCGACGAGATGGGGCGCACCCAGCAGGGCAACAACAACGTCTACTGTCAGGATAACGAGCTGTCCTGGGTAGATTGGAACAAAGTTGATCATGAATTGGTCGAATTCACCAGCGCGCTGGCCGCGTTGCGCCGTGACCACCCTGTGTTCCGTCGTCGTCGATTCTTTGCTGGCCGGCCCATTCGGCGCGGCGAGGAGTTACGCGACATCGCGTGGTTCACCCCGACCGGGGATGAGATGACCGAACAGGACTGGGAGATGGGCTTCGGTCTCTGCCTCACCGTGTTCCTCAATGGTGACGGTATCCCGGATCTGGACGCCCGCGGCCAGCGGGTCGTCGACAGCTACTTTCTGCTCTGCTTCAACGCCCACCACGAGGACATTGAGGTGCAGCTACCCGGCAACGACTATGGACAGCGGTGGACGATCGTGTTGGACACCGCGACGGGTAAGCCGCCGGGAATTCCCGACGCCACCGCCGCCGGCGAGGATCGCATCGCTGTGGCGGCACGCTCACTGGTGGTCCTGGAACGCATTGCGTGACCGTGGTTGGGAGGAGTCGTGCCTGCCCCATCGTCGACCTACCGGCTGCAGTTCGGGCCGCACCTTACCTTCGCCGACGCCGCGGCCCTGGTGCCCTACCTGGCTGCGCTGGGGGCCGGCGCGGTGTACACCTCGCCGCTGCTGGCGGCCATGCCGGGCTCCACCCACGGCTATGATGTGGCCGACCCCACCCGAGTCTCCGACGTGCTCGGCGGCGAGCCTGGCCGGCAGGCGCTGCTGGCCGCAGTTCGAGGCCACGGGCTGGCGCTGGTGGTCGACATCGTGCCCAACCACCTCGGCGTCGCCGTTCCGAGAGCCAATCCGGCCTGGTGGGACGTGCTGACCTACGGGCCGTCGTCGCGCTTTGCGCGGTGGTTCGACCTTGTCGGCTGGCCGGTGCGGTTACCGGTGCTGGCCGACACCCGGGAGGCGCTGGGCGACCTGCGGGTGGACGGTGAGTTGCTGCGCTACCACGATCAGGTCTTCCCGCTGGCGCCCGGGACGGCCGCAGCGGGCAGCCCGCAGCAGGTGCACCAGGCGCAGCACTACCGACTGGTGTCGTGGCGGGCGGATGTGGGCTACCGGCGGTTCTTCGCGGTCAGCGAGTTGGCCGGGGTGCGGGTGGAGGACCCGGAGGTGTTCGCCGCCACCCACGGCGAGGTGCTGCGCTGGTTGGCCGAGGGTGAGGTCGACGGGCTGCGGGTGGACCATCCCGATGGGCTCACCGACCCCGCGGACTACCTGCACAAGCTGCGCGAGCACGCTCCCGGGGCGTGGCTGCTGGTAGAGAAGATCCTCGAGCCGGGCGAGGAACTGCCGTACTCGTGGCCGGTCGCGGGCACCACCGGCTACGACGCGCTCGCCGAGGTCGACGCGGTGCTGGTCGACCCGGCCGGGGAGGCCGCATTCACCGCACTGGACACCGATCTGACCGGGGTGCACACCGACTGGCCCCAGTTGGTGCACGACTGCAAGCTCGACGTCGCTACCGGCATGCTCGGTTCCGAACTGCGCCGCCTCGCCGCGCTGGCCCCCGAGCTGCCGGAGGCGGCGGACGGGCTGGCCGAGCTGCTGGCCTGCTTCCCGGTTTACCGCTCCTACCTGCCTGCAGACGGCTACGAGCAGCTAGCCACCACCCTGGATACCGCCCGGCGCCGGCGTCCCGACCTGGCCAGCACCCTGGACGGGCTCGCTCCCCGGCTGCGAGACCCCGATGATGAACTCGCCATCCGGTTCCAGCAGACCTGCGGGGCGGTGATGGCCAAAGGGGTGGAGGACACCGCCTACTACCGCTGGACCCGGTTTGTCGCGCTCAACGAGGTGGGCGGCGACCCGGCGCGCTTCGGCTGCGGTGTCGACGCCTTCCACACCGCCGCCGCCCGCCGCGAGCGGATCACCCCGCGCGGGATGACCACGCTGTCCACCCATGACACCAAGCGGTCCGCCGACGTACGGGCCCGGCTGGCAGTGCTCGCCGAGCTGCCACAGATGTGGGCCGAGGCGGTGCGGGAGTTCACCGAGCTGGCCGAGGCCATCGGCGCCACGGTGCCCGACCCGGCGCTGGGGCACCTGCTGTGGCAGACCCTGGTCGGGGCCTGGCCGCTGCCCGCCGACCGGCTGCACGGCTACCTGACGAAGGCCATGCGGGAGGCCCGGACCCGGACGAGCTGGGCCGACCCGGACACCGCCTTTGAGACCGCCCTGCATGCGGTGGCCGACGCCGCGCTCGACGACCCCGCGCTGTCCGCGGCCATCGCCCGGGTGGCGGCACGGATCATCCTCCCCGGACGGTCGAACTCACTGTCCGCAGTGCTGCTGCAGCTCGCGATGCCTGGGGTACCGGACGTCTACCAGGGCTGCGAGCTCTGGGACCTGTCGCTGGTGGACCCGGACAACCGCCGTCCGGTCGACTTCACCGCCCGCGCCAGCCTGCTGGCCCGGCTCGACGATGGCTGGCTGCCCCAGGTCGACAACAGCGACGTGGACGCCGGGGGAGCGGCCAAGCTGCTCGTGGTGGCCCGGGTGCTGCGCGCCCGCCGCGACCACCCCGAGCGGTTCACCGGCTACACCCCCCTGCACCCGACCGGTCGGGCCGCAGCGCACGCCGTCGCGTTCGCCCGCCGCGGTGCCATCGCGGTCGCCACCCGGCTCCCGGTCGGGTTGGCCGCCCGCGGCGGCTGGGGTGACACCGCGCTGGCCTTGCCCGAAGGCACCTGGACCGACACCCTCACCGCCCGCCCGTTCTCCGGCTGCATCCCCCTGACCACCCTCCTCACCCCCTACCCCGTCGCCCTGCTCCTCCCCCGCTAAACCCCCGCGTGTCGGGCTTTCCTGCACGGTGCCCGGCGGAGGCGATAATAGTTGCCCGCTCCGCGACCTGAGCCTCCTGCTTCAGCTCAGGCCGCGGAACGGATCACCCCGCCCGGTGGCCGAACTCGCTGTTCCGCTGTACTGCTGCGGCTGGCAATACTCCGGGGCACTGCCACACTGCTCGTGGTGTCCCGGCTGCAGCCCGCCCGGCGCGACCATACCGAGCGGCTCACCGGCTACACCCCCTGTAGCCGGACCCAGTCGGGCTTCGGGCCGGGCCACCTTCCCCCGACAGTCCTAACAGCAGTTTTTCGACCACAACCTCTCCAGCAACAACCTCTCCGTCAACAACCGCAGCACCGGTCACCTCCGCCCGGTGCTGTAGCCGCTGCCCGAGCCGTGCAAGGCGTGCAGCAAATACCCGCTGTTCTTCAGCCGTGGCACTACCCTCCATCATTCGTAACGCCAACGACGGCACGTCGCTGTTGACCCGTGCCATCTCGGCTAACAGCTCTCGATCCGCGCGGATCATGACTGCGCACTTTCGGATGACCTAGGCGCCGATCCGGCTTTGTATCGGCCCACGCCAACTGCCCTTTCTGTCTCGACATGATCAATGCGATCGGCGGAATAACTGAAACCGCTGCTCGGCCGCAGCCTGCGACCCAATACCGAGGCCAACTCAGGCCTGGCACGTCATCTGGTCATAGCATGGAACTCACCACCTTTGACGCTGGTCAGAAAAGCGACCATCTCGGCGCGGTTGAAGATCAGCGCGGGCCCGCTCGGATCGCGCGAGTTGCGCAGCGCCGCGTCACCGCTGTCCAGCAGGGCAACCTCCACACAATTGCCGATCTGGCCGCTGTGCTGACTCTTCCGCCACACAGCTCCAGCAAGTCGCGCACCCGAAACTCCGGTACGGACCAGGCTCGTCATGGCCGCCCTCCCGTCTCGCCTGGAGCGTGCGTCTGCACGTGCAGTTGCAGGGTGGAAGGTAGTACCTGCATCTGCATGGGTCAATGCCCAGACGACCCCGCGTTCAGCGGGCTGGCCGGTCAAGGCCTGGCCGGTCAAGGCTGAGCTGCGGCTGAGCCGCCAGCCTGCGTCAGCCTCGTCCCCTGCGACCTCAGATCTCGGCGCGTGCCTTCAGCAGCAACTGCCGGGTCTGGGCGGGAATCTCGGCGTCGACCGTGAGCCGGTCGAAGACCCGGCTGTACAGCTCGACCTCCGAGCGCTTGTCCAGGTAGAGCGCGCCACTGAGGTACTCGAGGTACGCCACATCCGGCAGCTCCGGCTCGGCGAACCGCAGGAGGGTGAACGAACCCTCGGCGGCGTACCCGCTCAACCGGTAGGGCAGGACCTGCAGGGTGATGTTGGGCCGCGCGGTGAGTTCGAGAAGATGCTCGATCTGGGCCAGCATCACCCGCTGGCCACCGATGGGCCGGTGCAGCACGGATTCGTCGATGACCGCCCACAGCTTGGGCGCATCCGGGCGGGCAAGCAGTGCTTGACGCCGCATCCGCACCGCTACATGGCGCTCTGCGGCCTCGTCCGGCAAAGTCGACCAGCCGTGCGCCGCGATCGCTCGCGCGTAGTCCTCGGTCTGCAACAGGCCGGGGAGGAACTGCAGCTCGAAGGTCTGAATCCGGGCTGCGGACTCCTCCAGCCCGAGGTAGTCCTGGAACCAGTCGGCCAGCAGATCGGTGTAGCGGTGCCACCACCCAGGCTCGTTGGACTGCCGGACCATCTCGAGGAACATCTCACGCTTCGCCTCATCCCGCACCCCATACATGGTGAGCAGATCAGCCACGTCCCGCTCCTTGAGCCGGACCCTGCCGAGCTCAAGTCGGCTGATCTTCGACTCCGAGCCGCGGATGGCGTAGCCGGCCTCAGCGCGGGAGATCTCGGCGGCCTCCCGTAGCCGGCGTAGCCGGACGCCCACCATGATGCGGCGGGCGGTGGCACCCCCGGTCTGAGCAGCAAGACCACGGGATGAATCAGTGGGTTCGACCGCAGACATGACTGCTCCTCCGAGGTTCTTTCCAGATCGCTACTTCCCGGTCCCTGCCAGCCGGCGCCGCAGAGCCGTCTTCCACACCGAGCGCCCGTTCGATCCAGACCGCGCCGCCTGATCAGGCAAAATACCGTGTTGTGGCCCCCGGTCAACAGTCCCCCCCATTGACCACGCCCAGCCCGCCTGCGGGCGCTAGGTGAGCTAAGCTGCCCCAGGCTCGTACGCCAACGTACTGTGAGGTTCTGATGGCCGGTGGCACCTCCCCACTGTCCGGCGATGTCACGCCAGTGCACATCGACACGACCAAGGCCAGTATCGCCCGCGTTTACGACGCGTTTCTCAACGGTAAAGACAACTACGAGATCGACCGTGAGGTGGTACGGCGGGTCAGGCAGGTCGCGCCGGAAGCCGGCCAGATGGCCTGGGACAACCGGGACTTCCTGATCCGCGTGACGCGCTTCATCGCCGGTCAGGCCGGCATCACCCAGTTTCTCGACTGCGGGTCGGGGCTGCCTACGGCCGAGAACACCCACCAGGTCGCCCAGCGAATCCAGCCGGACGCGTCCGTGGTGTACGTCGACAACGACCCGGTGGTGCTCGCGCACGGCCGGGCGTTGCTGGAGGAGAACGACCGGACCCACTTCAGCGCTGCCGACATCTTCGAACCGCACCAGGTCGTGGGCGACGAAGTGGTGCGCAAGTACCTCGACTTCTCCCAGCCGATCGCGCTCTTCCAGTTGGGCACGCTGCACCACTACGAAGGCGAGCGCAGCCCGGCGAGCATCATGGCGGAGTACATCGCCGCGCTTGCGCCGGGCTCCTACGTGGCGATCAGCCACTTCCTTGATCCGGAGACCGAGGAGCACAGCCAGCTCGCCAGAAGGATGGAGTACGTCTTCCGGCACAGCCCCATGGGCAGCGGAGTGTTCCGCACCCGGGCCGAGATCGAGGCCATGTTCGCCGGACTTGAGTTGGTGGAGCCCGGCCTGACCCGGTGCGCTGACTGGTGGCCGGACGGCCCGCGGATCAAGGCACTCACCCCCGTGCAGCACTGCATCGTCGGCGCCGTCGGCCGCAAGCCCTGACAAGATCGAGCCTATGGACTTCACCGTGTGGGCTCCCGGACGGCGGCGGGCCCGGGTCGTGGTGCACGGCACCGAGCACGAGATGACCCCGACCGTCGGCGGCTGGTGGAGCGCCGCCGTCCCGGGTGCCGCAGCCGGCAGCGACTACATGTTCCTGCTCGATGCGGAGGCCACCGCGCTGCCCGACCCCAGGTCCCGCTGGCAGCCCGACGGCGTGCACGGCCCGTCCCGGGTCTACGACCACGGCGCGTTCGGGTGGACCGATCAGGGCTGGACGGGACGGGCGCTGCCGGGCAGCGTGCTCTACGAGCTGCACATCGGCACGTTCACCCCCGATGGCACGTTCGAATCCGCGATCGAGCGCCTCGACCACCTCGTCGAGCTGGGCATCGACCTGGTCGAGGTGATGCCGGTGAACGCCGTGGACGGGCCACGGAACTGGGGCTACGACGGGGTGGGCTGGTACGCGGTCACCGAGAACTACGGCGGCCCGGACGGGTTCAAGCGGTTCGTCGACGCCTGCCACGCCCGCGGGCTGGGCGTGGTGCTCGACGTGGTGCACAACCACCTCGGCCCGTCCGGTGCGTATCTGGACCGGTTCGGTCCCTACTTCGCTGGGCGCAACATCTGGGGTCCCTCGCTCAACCTGGACGGCCCGCAGTCCGATGGGGTACGCCATTACGTCATCGACAATGCGCTGGAGTGGCTGCGCGACTATCACCTGGACGGGTTGCGGCTCGACGCCGTGCACGCGCTGCGCGACACCCGGGCCACCCACCTGCTGGAGGAACTGGCGACCGAAGTGGACGTCCTGGCCACGCACCTGGGCCGGCCCCTGTCGCTGATCGCCGAGTCCGACCTCAATGACCCCCGGCTGGTCACCCCGCGCGCCGCAGGGGGGTACGGCCTGGCCGCGCAGTGGGACGACGACATCCACCACTGCCTGCACGCCACGCTGACCGGCGAGCGGCAGGGCTACTACGGCGACTTCGGCTCGCTGTCGGACCTGGCCCGCACCCTGCGGGGGGTGTTCTTCCACGACGGGCGCTGGTCGAGCTTTCGCCAGCGCACCCATGGCCGTCCGGTGGACACCCGGTCGCTGCCCGGCTGGAAATTCCTCGCCTATCTGCAGAATCACGACCAGGTGGGCAACCGCGGCACCGGCGACCGGATCTCCGCCACGCTGTCCCCCGGACTGCTGGCCTGCGCTGCGGTGCTGGTGCTGAGCTCCCCGTACACCCCGATGATCTTCATGGGTGAGGAGTGGGGTGCGCGCACCCCATTCCAGTTCTTCTCCTTCATGCCCGACGCGGGGCTGCGCGACGCCATCCGGGAGGGACGCTACGCCGAGTTCGCCGAGCATGGCTGGGCCAACGCCGAGGTGCCCGATCCGAACGACGAGCAGACCTTCCTACGCTCCAAGCTGGACTGGTCCGAGCCGCTCACCGAACCGCACACCACCCTGCTGCGCACCTACCGCGAGCTGATCGCGCTGCGCAAGCGGCACCCGGAGCTGGCCGACCCCCGGCTGGACCACCTGGCGGTCACCGTGGACGAGGACCAGCGCACGGTCGTGCTGCACCGCGGGATGTTGCGGGTGGTGGTCAATCTGAGTGCGCAGGCGGTCCCCGTCCGGCTCGACCCGGGTCCGGGCCGGATGCTGCTGAGCTCGGCAGCGGCCACCCCCGCGCCGGAGGGTGTGCTGTTGGCCGGGGAGTCGTTCGCCGTGCTGGCGCTGGACGTCACCGCACCACAGGCCAAGTGATCCGCTGGGGTCAGCGGACGAGCTTGCGCACCAGCAGCAGCACGATGAGGGCGGCCACCGCCAGCAGCGAGTACCGCACCTTGGGGTTGGCCCAGGTGGCCTCCACCTGCTCCTTGCCCGCCTCGATCATCCGCTTGGGGTGGGCCCGGGTGCCGAGCTCGTCCAGCGTGGCGGCCAGCGCATCACGGGCCTGCTCGATCTCGCGCTCGATGGTGTCAGCGTCGCGGGCCATCAGTCCTCCTCGCGCAGGGGTCACGGGTGTCACACACCGTAGATGACAGCAGACTGCGGGGCATCCCGGGGGCCAGCAGCCACCCGGTAGCGTACTGCCCTGTGACCGAGAACATCCGGCTCTCCCACGGTGCCGCCGCGCCCGAGTTCACCCTGCCCGACGCCGACGGCAAGCCCGTGTCGCTGTCCGACTTCCGCGGCCGGTCGGTGGTGGTCTACTGCTATCCCGCCGCCGGTACCCCAGGCTGCACGAAACAAGCCTGCGACTTCCGCGACAACCTCGCCGAGCTGAACGACGCAGGCTTCGCCGTGGTCGGCATCTCCCCGGACCCGCCAGCCAAACTGGCGAGGTTCCGCGACGCGCAGGGCCTCACCTTCCCGCTGCTGGCCGACGAGGACCGCAGCGCGCTGTGCGCCTACGGCGCGTACGGCGCGAAGCAGACGTACGGCCGGACGGTCACCGGGGTGATCCGGTCCACCTTCGTGATCGACCCCGAGGGCCGTATCGACCGCGCGCTGTACCACGTCCGGGCCACCGGCCACGTCGCCAAGCTGCGCAAGGACCTCGGCATCTGAGCCCGTATCCTGCACGCTAGCCGCGCTCCCCGCCGTCGGGAGCCCGCTGCGCGCCGGCGTAGCCCAATGGCAGAGGCCCGGGTCTTAGGAACCCGCCAGTGTGGGTTCGAATCCCACCGCCGGCACCAAACCTCCCTCGTCAACCGCGTCCGCGGACACAAATCCTGACGACCGTCAATCGTGCTGGTGGGTCCCGCTGATTCGGGTGACGATCTCGTTGGCCACGTCGCGCAGTTTGATGTTGCGGTGGCTCGAGGCACGCCGGAGGATCTCGAAGGCGGCGGCGGCGGTACAGCGGTTCTGGCCCATGATGACGCCGATGGCCTGATCGATCACCGACCGTGAGGCCATCGCGGCTTCCAGGTGGCGGCTGAGCTGGACCTGGTCGGTCAGCCGCACGGCCAGCCGCAGCGCCCGGGAGGCTTCGGCGACCAGGGCCTCGGCCTGGTGTTGTCGCTCGGCGCCAAATACCTGTGGCTGTTTGGCGTAGATGTTGAGTGCACCGCGCACGCCCGGGCCGGCATCCAGCGGGAGGGACAGGGCGGAGGCCATTCCGTGGGCGAGGGCATCGAGCCGGTAGTCACCCCAGCGGTCATCGGTGGCCAGATCGGTGATGATCACGCTCGTGCCGCTGCGCATGGCGGTAAGGCAGGGACCGCAGTCGTGGCCGTACTGCACCTCGTCCAAGGCGCGCGCGAGGGCGTCGCTGCTGGCCACGGTCAGCGGGGTACCGTCGCGATCCACGGTCATCCCGCAGGACAGCCCGGGTGCGAGCGTGTTGGCGGTGTAACGGACCACCTCGTTGAGGAACTCGGTGATGTCCTCGGTGTCGAGGAGCAGTTGCTGCAGCTCGCCTGCGGCACGAGCCTGGTCGAGCTTGCGGGTGCTGTCGAGGTCCTGCATCGGGCCAGGCCGATCTCGGAGGATGATTCCGCGATAGGTACGCATCGCAGACGGCACGCCATGTGAGTTGGCGGCTCGAGGTATCTCCGATAGTTCCTACCGTTGCACACCGGGGCCAGCGTTGGCACACCGGGACCCCGGTGATGGTTCCGTGCTGGCCTGTGCTGCTAGGGTGAAGGACACGGTCCGGCAGCGCGGCCACCTTCCCACGGGCTGATGGGGTGGTGTGGCATGTCCTCGGATCGCTTTTTCCCAGTCACCGGTCATCCCCCCGCGATCGAGACCACGAGCGGACCTGAACCGCCCAAGCCATCCATGATGGTGGGACGGG
>DASTLT010000235.1:0-3142 GCA_035714625.1 Pseudonocardiaceae bacterium
ATCATCGGTGCAATGATGCCCCAGGCACCGGCATCGAGCGCGCGCTTGATGTTCTCGACATTCCCATGGGCCACCCGCACCATCGGGGCGCGGCCGGCGTCGGCGATGGCCGCCACCATCTGCGTCATCGTCTCGGCGCCCATCGGCCCGTGCTCGGCGTCCACCAGCAACCAGTCCCACGGCAGCCGGGCCAACAGCCGGACGGCCGGCACACAGGGCAGGCTCAGCCACAGCCCGCGGCAAGGCTGGCGGTGCAGTAACCGACGCTTGAGTGGGTTCGGGTGCATGCGCTGACGATATGAGCGCGCTGTCAGGCGGCGGGGATCGGGCGGCTCTCCCCTATCGCGAGATCCCACAGGTTCGCGGGATCCCGTCCGACGGCGGCCCACGCGGCCCGGGTGCGTTCGATCGGTTCGAGCACGGGCTCGCGGGAGAGCTGAAAGGTGCCCCAATGCATGGGCACCATCACCCGGGCACCGACGTCCTGCGCGGCCTGGACGGCTTCTGCGGGGTCGGTGTGCACCGGATGCATGAACCAGCGGGGTGCGTAGGCACCCACCGGCAGCATCGCGACGTCGATCCCGGGGTAACGGGACCCGATTTCGGCGAAACGCGGCCCGTAGCCGCTGTCCCCGGCGTGGTAGAGCCGCAGGCCACCAGCGGCGGTCAGGATCCAGCCACCCCACAGGCTGGCGCAGCGGTCCAGCAGGCCACGTCGGCTCCAGTGATGCGCGGGCACGAATGTCACCTGAAGCGCGCCGTCGAGGTCCACCGCCTCCCACCAGTCCAGCTCGGTGACGTCGGTGAAGCCGCGGCGGCGAAACCACCGACCCAGCCCCCCGGGGGCGATCACCCGGGTGGCGCGGGGCAGCCCGCGCAGTGTCGGTGCGTCCAGGTGGTCGTAGTGGTTGTGGCTGATCAGCAGCAGGTCCAGCGGCGGCAGCCGATCCAGACCGGGTGGGGTGAGCCGCTGGCCCGCTCCCAGGATCCGCTCGGAGAGCACTGGGTCCACCGCCACCGTGCACCCACCCAGCCGGATCAGGAAAGAGGCATGTCCCAACCAGGCCAGCCAGGCGGCGGCGGCCGGCAGTGGCACCCGGGGGGCAACCGGGACCCGGTCGGCGCCCTCCGCGCTGTCGGTGAAGCCGCCCTCCCACAGCAGCCGGAGGAACTGCGCCGGACCGGGTAGCGGCGCGGTCAGCCGGTCGGCGAACGAGCGCGGCCAGCGCCGGCTTAGAACGCGGGCCATGGGATCGCCGGCCAGTTGCCGTTCGGGGCGGGGAAGGTCTGGGTGCGCAGCAGCCGGTCGGTGCGGGCCCGCAGCGCCTGCACCTCCCGGCGGGTCAGATGCTCACCCAGCGCCCCACTCAGCCTGGTGTCCAGGTCGGAGCGCACCCGGCGCAGCACATCCAGCGCGTCGGCTGGCAACGGCTCACCGAGGAAACCCCACAGCACGGTGCGCAGCTTGTCCTCGTGGTGCAGGCAGATCCCGTGGTCGACTCCGTACACCTCGCCGTCCAGTCCGGCAAGCACATGCCCACCCTTGCGGTCGGCGTTGTTGAGCAGCACGTCGAGCACGGCCAGCCTGCGCAGCCCAGCGGTGTCGGCGTGCACCAGCAGGGCCGGCTCGCCGTAGCGGTCATGGGCGCGCAGTACCCGGCGCCAGCCCCGCGGGACCGCGTCCGGGGCCACCACGTCCACCAGCTCATGCTCCTGCTCGGTGTCCACCCAGAGCTGCACCATGCCCGGGCCCAGCGGTCCGGGGCGCAAGACGGTGGGCGGCACCAGTGACCAGCCGGTGGCCTCCGAGATCAGCCAACTTGCGACCTCACGACCGGCCAACGTGCCGTGCGGGAAGTCCCACAACGGGCGCTCCCCCCGGACCGGCTTGTAGACGGCGCTCGCGCTCACCCCTTCGCAGTGCACCGTGCAGAACAGGGTGGCGTTGGAGGCGTCCACGATCCGGCTGGCCACCTCGATGCGGCCATCGTGCAGGAGCGGCAGCGCCGCCGGGTCGGTGGGCAGCACTGGTGGACCTGCTCAGGCTTCGATCTGCCGGCGGTAGCCGTTCTGCCGGGGGCAGATATGCCCGCCAGCGTCCAGCGGCTCCGCGCACAACGGGCAGGGCTTGCGCCCTGCGGAGACCACCCGTTCAGCGCGGGCGGTGAACTCCCTGGCCTGCTTGGGGGACAGGAAGACGCGCACCGCGTCCGGGCCTTCATCGGTGTCGTCGAGCACCACGGACTCGTCCACCTCCCCCTCGGTGACCGCGAGCAGTTCGACGACGATGGCTTGGGACTCGGCGTCCCAGCCCAGTCCCATGGTGCCGACCCGGAACTCCTGCTCAACGGGCGTGGTGAGGGGCGCGGTGTCCTCAGGTCCCTCGACTGCTGGGGGAACGTCGGCGCCAAACCGGCGCGCCACCTCGTCGAGCAGCGCCGAGAGCCGTTCGGCGAGCACGGCGACCTGCTCTTTCTCCAGCAGCACGCTGATCACCTTGGACTCGCCGACGGCCTGCAGGTAGAAGGCCCGGTCTCCGGGCTCGCCTACGGTGCCCGCGACGAACCGGTCGGGGGTGCGGAAAACATGGATGACCCTGGACATGACAGAACTGACCCTAGGCCACCCGGTCCTCATCGGCATGCGCCGACCCCGCCGCGCTATCGGATACGACCGGTTATTCCGTTCCTGGAGCGCCACCTGGCGGGGCATCCGAGGAGGGGCGGCGGCGCCGGCGTGGAGGTGACACCAGCGCCTGCAGGTCCCCGCCGCAGTCGTTGACCTGCTGCACGAACGGCCGGGTGTCGGTGTAGCTCACGATGCTGATCGAGCCCGGGTGGACGACGATGCGCTGGAACCCGTCCAGGTGCATGCCCAGCGCGTCGGCCAGGATCGCCTTGACGACATCCCCATGCGTGCAGGCCAACCACAGCACCGCCGGGCCGTGCTCGGCGACCAGTTTGGCATCCCACTCGCGGACCGCGGCCACGGCCCGCGCCGCAACCGCGGCCAGCCCCTCGCCGCCGGGGAACACCGCCGCCGACGGGTGTGCCTGCACCACCTTCCACAGCGACTCCTTGCCCAGCTTGCGCAGCTCTCGACCAGTCCACTGGCCGTAGTCCACCTCGAGGAAGCCCTCATC
>DASTLT010000236.1:0-41554 GCA_035714625.1 Pseudonocardiaceae bacterium
TGGGCGGGCTTAGCCACTGTGGAGCACGGCCACCCCGACGACGGGCTGAAGATGCTGCAGTCGGCCCAGGTCGCGGCCTGGGCCATCCCCGCAGACCACCCGTGGCGCAGCGCGGTCGAAGCGTGCGCGCTGATGGACTCCGCCACCGCGCTCGCCGCACTGGGAGCACCCCAGGACGCAGCCCGGCGCATGGGCACAGCGCGCGACCTGTGGACACCCACCCCCACCGCCCCGTTCGGTGACCTGGACCGTCCCGCCGCGCTCCTGGAGATCGAGCACGGTCGGCTGGACGTTGCCGAACAGTTCGCCACGGCATCAATGCGGCGCTGGGAGGGCATCAGCGAGCGCGCCCGGGCCCGGTCCGGCACCATCCTCGCGACGATCCACGTCAAGGCCGGGGAGTCACGCGGACTGCAACTGGCCGACGACGCCATCACCGACGTCGCCAAGCTGACCAGTGTCCGTGCCCGCCGGTGGCTCATGCCGCTTGCTGAAGCTCTGGAGACCCGGCCCGGCTCCGACGCGCGGGAGCTGGCCCGGAAGGCCCGGCAGGTAGCGGCGTAGCAGGCCCGGCGGAGAGGAACGTTCCGGGCTCCCGACCAGTCCCGAGCACCAGTTCATCCGGCTTGACGCTCCCGACAGCCAGCACCCCTGGCCGATCAGGTGACGGGCACCAGCCGCTATCCTGACCGCGTGTGCCTGGCCGGCCTGCTCCTTCCCGGGCCGCGCTGACCGGCGGACCAGTCAGCGCGGCGATCCCCTCGCGGCCTGCCGGCCGGAGGGGTTTTCTATTGCGCGAGTCCGGGTGACCAGGCCGGATCCCTGAAGAAAACGATTATGAGCACGAGGACGGCATGAACGCACGCAAGACGCAGGACGAGCACTACGATCCGCACGGCGTGGTTGACAAGTGGCTTGCGCGCTGGGAGCGGCTCGGCCTGTATCAGGCGCGCGGCCTGCTGGCGCCCGAGCCGGGGGACGAGCCGCGGACCTATGTGGTCGGCATGTACCCGTACCCGTCGGGCGACCTGCACATGGGGCATGCCGAGGTTTACGCGATCGGGGACGCGATCGCCCGCTTCTTGCGCCTGCGCGGGTACAACGTGCTGAACCCGATCGGTTGGGACTCCTTCGGGCTGCCCGCGGAGAACGCCGCCATCCGCCGCCAGCTCGACCCCCGGGACTGGACCTACGCCAACATCGAGGTGCAGGCCGAGGGTTTCCGGCGGCTCGGCATGGCCTTCGACTGGCGCACCCGGCTGCACACCTCGGACCCGGAGTACTACCGGTGGAACCAGTGGCTGTTCCTGCGGCTGCTCGAGCGCGGGCTGGCCTACCGCAAGGCGGCGCCGGTGAACTGGTGCCCGGTCGATGAGACGGTGCTGGCGAACGAGCAGGTCGTGCAGGGCCGGTGCGAGCGCTGTGGCGCCGAGGTGGAGCTGCGCACCCTCACCCAGTGGTTCTTCCGCACCACCGACTATGCCCAGCGGCTGCTCGACGACATGGCCCAGCTCGAGGGCCAGTGGCCGGACGACATCCTGGCCATGCAGCGCAACTGGATCGGCCGCTCGACCGGCGCGTATGTCGACTTCGCCGTGGAGGGCCGCTCCGAGCCGGTGCGGGTGTTCACCACCCGCCCGGACACGCTGTTCGGCGCCACCTTCTTCGTGGTGGCCGCCGACGCCCCGCTGGCTGACGAGCTGTGCACCGCGGAGCAGCGCCGGGAGTTCGAGGAGTACCGGGAGAAGATCCGCACGACGGCCGACGCCGAACGGCTGTCGGCGGACCGGACGATGAGTGGGGTGTTTTTGGGCCGCCATGCGGTCAACCCGGTCAACGACGAGCGCATCCCGGTCTACGCCTCGGACTACGTGCTGGCCGGATATGGCACGGGTGCGATCATGGCGGTGCCCGCGCACGACGGCCGGGACCTGGCTTTCGCCCGGGTGATGGGGTTACCGGTGCGGGTGGTCGTGGCTACCGGTGAGCCGGATCCGGCGACGAGTGGGGTGGCCACCGAGGGTGACGGCGTGCTGGTGTGCTCGGGTCGCTTCACCGGCCTGCGCAAGGACGAGGCCATCGCGGCCATCACCGCGGAGCTGGCACAGCGCGGCGTCGGCGAAGCCGCGGTCGCCTACCGGCTGCGGGACTGGCTGCTGTCCCGGCAGCGGTACTGGGGTACCCCGATTCCGATCATCCACTGCGACCGGTGTGGTGAGGTCCCGGTGCCCGATGACCAGTTGCCGGTGACGCTGCCCGAGTCCGGGTACGAGCTGCGTCCGGGCGGTGGCAAATCACCGCTGGAGAGTGCGGCCGACTGGGTGGCGGTGTCCTGCCCCCGCTGCGGGGGCCCGGCCCGCCGCGACACCGACACGATGGACACCTTCGTGGACTCCTCGTGGTACTTCCTGCGCTACCCGAATCCGTCTTATGCCGAGGGCCCCTTCGACCCTGCGGGCATCCAGCGGTGGCTGCCGGTGGACGAGTACATCGGCGGCAAGGAGCATGCCACCGGGCATCTGATGTACGCCCGCTTCGTGACCAAGGTGCTGCATGACATGGGCCTGCTGCCGTTCACCGAGCCGTTCCGCAAGCTGACCAACCAGGGCCAGGTCATCATGAACGGCCGGGCCATGAGCAAGAGCCTGGGCAACCTGGTCAACCTGCAGGACCAGCTCGCCCGGTACGGACCGGACGCGGTGCGGGTGACGATGCTGTTCGCCGGCCCCCCGGAGGACGACATCGACTGGGCCGACGTCTCGCCCGCGGGGGCGGTCAAATGGCTCAACCGGGTGTGGCGGCTGTCTGGTGATCTCGACCCGGCTACCGTGGGCGCGGATCCGGCCGGGGGGGACCCGGCGGTGCGCAAGCGGGTGCACCGGCTGGTCGCCGACGCCACGGCCGCGATGGAGGGGTTCCGGTTCAACGTGGCCATCGCCCGGCTGATGGAGCTGACCTCGGTGCTGCGCAAGGCGGTGGATGCCCGGCCCGGCCCGGCCGATGCCGCGGTGCGGGAGGGCGCCGAGGCACTGGCCCGGATGCTGTCCTGCGTCGCGCCGTTCGCCGCCGAGGAGGCGTGGGAGCGGCTCGGGCGCCCGGCCCCGGTCGCCCATGCCGGCTGGCCGCTGGCCGATCCGGTGCTGCTCGTCGAGGATGAGGTGACCTGTGTGGTGCAGGTGGCTGGCAAGGTTCGGGACCGGCTGCAGGTGCCGCCCTCGATTTCCGAGCAGGAACTCGGTGCCCGGGCGCTGGGCTCCGCCAAGGTCCGCGCCGCGCTGGGCGGCGCCCCGGTGCGCCGGGTGGTGGTGCGGGCGCCCAGCCTGGTCAACGTCGTCCCCGGCTGATCGGGTCCGGGTCCGGCTGGTGAAGGCCGGCTGGCCGGGGGTCAGAGGTCGATGCCGTGCTTGCGCAGCCAGGTGAGCGGGTTGATCTTCTCGCCGTCCGGGTTCCATACCTCGAAGTGCAGGTGCGGACCGGTCGAGTTGCCCCGGTTGCCCATCTCGGCGATCTCCTCGCCGGCTTGGACCCGTTCGCCTTCGTGCACCAGTGAGCGCTTGATGTGGCCGTAGACGGTGATCGTGCCGTCGGTGTGCCGGATGCGGACCCACAGCCCGAAGCCGCTGGCCGGACCGGACTCCACGACCACCCCGTCGGCTGCTGCGACGATCGGCGTTCCGATCCGGTTGGCGATGTCAATTCCCCAGTGGAAGGTGCCCCACCGGCCGCCGTACCCGGAAGTGAAGGTGCCCTCGGTGGGCAGCACGAACAGCGGCCGGCTGGCCTGTGCGTGCCGGGTGGCGCGCTCGGCCACCAGCCGGGCCCCCTTGGCCATGGCCTGCACGGCGTCGACCGCGGCGCGGTCCGCCGGTCCCGTCACCGGGAGGTACTCGGGTGCCGGCGCAGACCCGCCGACACCCGTCACGGTGGTCATCTCCCGGGCGGCGCCCAGCAGGACCGGGTGGTCGGAGACCGCCGCAGCGCTGTTGCTCACCGCCTGACCCGCGGCAACGACCGCACCGGCGGCGACCGCAGCGACCACTATCCGCCCGCGCACGGCGGCTGAGGGTCCCGCGACACGGTGCTCCGACCAGGGGCCCGCGGCACGACGGCGGTGTAGCGCCGTCTCGAGAGCCGGGGATGGTCGTCCGCCGCCCGGGGAGCGGTGTCGTGCCAAGGCCTGCCTTCCCGCGTGGGTGCCGGGGTTCGGTTGCTTGGGGGGTTCGGTTTACGCAGTCAGTTGTAATCGGACCGTGACCAAGACCGGCCGGACACTAACGAAGGGCCACCCGGCGGGCAAGTGATCGGGGAGGCTGTTAGTGCCGGGATCGGCCAGGGCTGGGTTCCTCGCGCTGGACGGTCGGCGGGCAGCACCCGGGCTAATCAAGCTGGTGGGCTTTAGGAAGCCGAGGTCGGCGAGGGGCTGCCCGCGCTCACGCTGGTCGCCTTGGCGACCCGCTCGGCGGTGGCCCGCTGCCGTACCGAGGACGTCCCGTCCAGTTGGGCCAGCGTGCTGACCACGGCGTGCACGGCGCGGGGGTCGACGGACAGCGACAGGTGCCCCACGTCGCTGAGCCGCAGGTTGGTCACCAGCAGGTCCGGATGATCCAGCCGGGCATGCCGCTGCGGCACGATCAACTGGTCCAGCTCGCTCCAGACGGCCACGAAGCGGGTCCGGCAGTTCGGTGCGGGCTCGGCGAGCTCGGCCACCACGTCGGAATCCGGGCGGAGCTGGCGCAGCACCGGCGTGGGCAGCAGGTAGGCGGCCAGCGTGCCGTGGTGGGGGGTGCCCAGGCTGACCAGCGTGTGCACCCGCTCGTCCCCGCCGAGCCGTTGGACGTAGTAGCGAGCCACCAGCCCACCGAGCGAGTGCCCCACCACGTGTACCTGGTCGGCACTGGTCGCCTCGCAGATCCGTTCCACCTCGCGGCCGAACTCCCGGGCCGCACTGCGCACGTCCCCGGTGAGCGCGGTGAGCACGCTGTAGTTGATGCCGTAGACCACCCCGAACCCGCGCTTGCGCAGGGCCCGGCCGAGGATCGCGAACACCGACCGGTTGTCCGCGATGCCGTGCACCAGCAGGATCGGCATCCCGGCGGCGCGCACGTCGGCGATCACCAGGCCGCGCCGGGCCGGGGGGAGGTCGTCGGTGCGGTAGCAGGTGTAGGGGCCGCCCGGGCTCAACTGCTCGGCGACCGCGCCCCACGGGTACAGCACCAGGTGCACGGCCAGCCAGCCGGCCTCCAGCAGCACTCCGCGCAGGCCGGAGGGCCGGGCGACAGTTCGGATGGTGCGGGACAGGGCGCCCAGCGCCGAGCATGCCGTCACCGGCACCGAACCGGTCGCGCAGGTGCCCTGGGCGGCCAGCTTCCCCGCGGCCTGCCCGACCTGTCCGACGGAGTTCATGCAATTACGATAAGTTGTTAACTCAACATTTGCATGCGCTAGACCCGACTGGCTCGGTGAGCGGTTCCCTCGACTTGCCGATGTGGCCACTCGCCTGCTGGGGTGGTCCTGCTGGTGGCGTTAGGGCACGACCCCCCAGGACCCGACCTGCGCGAGCTACGCTGCTCTGCATGAGCGGACGGATCCGGGTGGTGGTGGCCAAGCCGGGGCTCGACGGCCACGACCGGGGCGCCAAGGTTGTTGCCCGGGCGTTGCGCGACGCCGGCATGGAGGTGGTGTACACCGGGCTGCACCAGACTCCCGAGCAGATCGTGCAGACCGCCCTGCAGGAGGACGCCGACGCGGTGGGGCTCTCGGTGCTCTCCGGCGCGCACATGACGCTGTTCGCCAGGGTCGTCGAGCTGTTGCACAGTCGGGGGGCGCCGGATGTGCTGGTCTTCGGCGGGGGGATCATCCCCGAGGAGGACATCCCCAAGCTCGCCGAGCTCGGGGTGGCCAAGGTCTTCACCCCGGGCGCCACGACGCACGAGATCGTGGACTGGGTGCGCGGCGCCGTCGGGACCGCCGCGGTGGAGTGAGCTGGTTCACCACTGCCAACGGGTAGGTCGCTGGCGGTGGCTGGATAGGGTCGAGCGGTCGGGCCGCCCCACCCTCATGGAGATTGCGTGGATCTTTACGAATACCAGGCCAAGGACCTCTTCCAGGCGCATGGCGTCCCGGTGCTGCCCGGACGCGTGGTGAGCACCGCCGGGCAGGCCAGGGTCGCCGCCGAGGAACTCGGCTGTCCCGTCGTGATCAAGGCCCAGGTGAAGACCGGCGGGCGCGGCAAGGCCGGGGGGGTGAGGCTGGCCGGCTCGCCCGATGCGGCCGCCGAGCGGGCCGCCGCCATCCTGGGCATGGACATCAAGGGCCATACCGTGCGCCGGGTGCTGGTGACCCCGGCCGCGGAGATCGCCGCCGAGTACTACCTGTCCTTCCTGGTCGACCGGACCAACCGCACCTTCCTCGCGATGGCGAGCGTCGAGGGCGGGATGGAGATCGAGGAGGTTGCCGCGACCAAGCCCGAGGCGCTGGCCAGGGTTCCGGTCGACCCCTTGGCCGGGGTGGACCTGGCCAAGGCCCGCGAGATCGTGGCGGCGGCGAGGTTCCCGGCCGAGGTGGCCGAGGCGGTGGCGGCGGTGACCGTCGCGCTGTGGGACACCTTCGTCGCCGAGGAGGCCACCCTGGTCGAGGTCAACCCGCTGGTCCGCGATCCCAGTGACGCGATCATCGCGCTGGACGGGAAGGTGATCCTGGACGCCAGCGCCGCGTTCCGCCACCCGGAGCACACCGGTCTCGCCGACGCCGCGGCGGACGACCCGCTGGAGGCCAAGGCCAGGGCCAAGGGCCTCAACTACGTCAAGCTCGCCGGGCAGGTCGGGGTGATCGGCAACGGCGCGGGCCTGGTGATGTCGACCCTGGACGTGGTCGCCTACGCCGGCGAGGCGCACCAGGGAATGCGACCGGCCAACTTCCTCGACATCGGTGGCGGGGCGAACGCGCAGGTGATGGCCGACGGGCTGGACATCATTCTCGACGACCCGGACGTGCGCTCGGTGTTCGTCAACGTGTTCGGTGGCATCACGGCCTGCGACCAGGTGGCCACCGGCATCGTGCAGGCCCTGGACATCCTGGGCAGCTCGGCAACCAAGCCGCTGGTCGTCCGGTTGGACGGCAACAACGTGGCGGCGGGCAGGCGCATCCTGGCCGCGGCCGCCCACCCCCTGGTGACCATGGTGGACACCATGGACGCCGCGGCCGACAAAGCCGCCGAGCTCGCCGCGGCGGCCCTGGCCACCCCGGCACCACTGAAGGGAGCCTGACCCGTGGGGATCTTCCTGACCAAGGACTCCCGGATCATCGTGCAGGGGATGACCGGATCCGAGGGCCGCAAGCACACCCAGCGGATGCTGGCCGCGGGCAGCCAGGTGGTCGGGGGTGTCACCCCGGGCAAGGGCGGTCAGCGGGTCGAGTTCGACGGCGCGACGCTGCCGGTGTTCGACTCGGTGACTGCGGCGATGGCCGCGACCGCCGCCGACGTCACCGTGGTGTTCGTCCCTCCGCGGTTCGCCAAAGCGGCGGTTGTCGAGGCGATCGACGCGGGCATCGGCCTGGCGGTGGTGATCACCGAGGGGATACCGGTGCACGACACCGCCGCCTGCTGGGCGCACGCCTGCGCAACCGGGAACCGGACCCGCATCATCGGGCCGAACTGTCCCGGCGTGATCAGCCCCGGCGCGTCCAACGCCGGTATCATCCCGGCCGACATCACCGGGCCCGGCAAGATCGGCCTGGTGTCGAAGTCCGGCACGCTGACCTACCAGATGATGTTCGAGCTGCGCGACATCGGGTTCTCCAGTTGTGTCGGCATCGGCGGCGACCCGGTGATCGGCACGACGCACATCGACGCCCTGCAAGCCTTCGAGGACGATCCGGACACCGCGGCCGTGGTGATGATCGGGGAGATCGGCGGTGACGCGGAGGAGCGCGCCGCTGAGTACATCGCCGCGCACCTCACCAAGCCGGTGGTCGGCTACGTGGCCGGGTTCACTGCACCAGAGGGCAAGACGATGGGCCACGCGGGGGCCATCGTGTCCGGCTCATCGGGCACCGCGGTGGCCAAGAAGGCCGCCCTGGAAGCGGCGGGTGTCAAGGTGGGCCGGACCCCCAGCGACACCGCCGGGTTGATGCGCGAGATCATGCGGTCCGCGTTCGCCCCGGCTGCCCCCGCGCCGCGCTCCCGATGAAAGGTTCGCCATGTCCAAGCCCTACGGCCAGCCTCCGGCTGCGCCGCAGCCAGAACCGGCCAGCGCAGCGCTGAACGGTCTGGGCTCGGCCAAGGTCCTCCCGCCGGTCGCGGGTGTCCTTGGCCTGGTCATCTACCTGCTCGCCTTCTCCGACGGGGCCGGCGGCTACCTGCGCGGTCTGCTCGGTGTCCTGCTCCTCGGTGGTGGCCTGCTCGCCGCCGCTGCGGTGCTGCCCAAAGCGCCGGCAACGCTGGTGCCGGCCACCGTGCTGGTGGTCACCGGCACGTTGTTCCTGCTGATCGATGTGGCCAAGAGCCCGGCCTTCTTCGGCCCGGCCAGCGGGCTGGTGCAGACCCCTGGGCTGGTGGTGGTCGCGCTCGTGCTGGCGTTCCTGCAGTCGGCCGTCTGCCTGGTGGCGCTGCTCGTGGAGACCGGGGTGGTGAAACCTGCCCCCCGGGTCAACCCCTTCCCCCGGCCGCTGTGGTCCTCCCAGCAACCCGGTGGCTACCCCGGTCCGTCCGCGCCGAGCAGGTACCCGGGCTCATCCGCCCCCGGCTTCACCCCCCAGCAGCCCTACCCTCCCGAGCCGGTTCAATACCAGCCCCCGCAAGGCCCCGCCGGGAGCCAACCTGGTCCGTATGGCGCCGAGCCGGGTGCGCCAGGCCACCCCGGGCCGCCCGACCAGCGGCGGGACCCGTCGCCTGGTGGTTCGGCGTCGACCGGCCAGGACTGAACTACCCGGCGAGCCAGCTAGCCCGTCGATCTGACCTCGATCTTGCCCTGGCGAACCCGGGTCTCGTAGCCGGGCTGGGGGGCCACGGCAGGCCCTCGTGTGACAGATCCGTCCTGCAGCGAGAAACGGCTGAAGTGCCAGGGGCAGACGATCTCCTGGCCGTCGATCTCGCCCTCGTGAAGGGGGCCGCCTCGGTGGCTGCACCGGTTGGCGAGCGCGGCGATCGTGCCGTCCATCCGGTAGAGCATGATGTCCTGACCGGAGACCGTGACGTGCTGCGGCTTTCCGCTGGCAAGCTCGGTGGCGTCCAGTACTGCGGTCCAGTCTGTGATCGGCCCCTCGAAGGCGTTGTGGTCGACGCCCAGGCCCTTGCGGTAGGAGAGATGCCCGCCGAGGAAGCTCGCTGCGGTCAGCAGGCCGACACCGATCAGGGACAGCGTGATGCCCTGGGCGCGCTTGCCCCCGCGGCGGGCCAGGTAGGAGGCGGCGAACAGGCCGGTCGCCGCGACGCTGCCCAGAGCGTGCGCAGACCCGGTGGCCAGAATGGGCGCTTCGACCTCATCGGAGAGGTCGGACAAGCCGGCGGCTGCGGTGGGCAAGGCCGCGAGCACGCCCAGTCCTACGAGGGTGTCGGATCCACGGCGGGTGGCGGCGCTGGTGCCGCCGAGGATCTCTGCCAGATCGAGCAGCGAGGCGCTGGTCCATGCCCCGATGGGGAGGTCGGTGAGCATCGGGTGTGCGGGGTGGCCAAGCCAGGTGCCGCTGAGCAGGTCCTTGACCGGACCGGCCTGGACCAGTTTGGCCACCGGTTTGGTGACCGCTCTGCCTGCAGCGCTCAGTGCTCCGGAGCGCTCCAGCCCTTCGGTCAGCGACTCCAGCCAACGAACGGTAACCATGGTTGTGCTCCTCGTCGTGGAGTAACCCCTTCTATCGCTAATAGAAGTTGACCTTAGAGTCGGAGAACATTTCTGTCAACGAACGTTAGTCTTAGAATGACCGGGTGGGAGAGACCCTGGACCGCCAGGTCGCCGCCATCGCCGCACTGGATGAGCCGACCCGTCGGCGGCTGTACGAGCATGTGGTGCGGCAGCGAGAACCGGTGAGTCGGGATGAGGCCGCCGCAGCGGTGGGTGCGCGCCGCAGCACCGCGGCGTTCCACCTGAACCGCCTCGTTGACGAGGGCCTCCTGCAAGCCGTTCACCAGCGACGTACCGGGCGCAGCGGACCCGGTGCCGGTCGCCCCGCGAAGCTCTACACCCGGTCCCCACAGCAGATAGCCGTATCACTGCCTGCGCGTCGCTATGACCTGGCCGGACGCCTGTTTGCCGCCGCCATCGATGAGTCCGAGCGCACCGGAGAAGCGCCGCGGGCGGTCCTGCACCACCGCGCCTACCAGCTCGGTGCCGACCTCGGCCGCACGGCTCGCACCGAGCTCCACCACCCTGACCCGGAGCACCGGATGGTCCGTTCGGCCCTGGAGGCAGCCGGATTCGAGCCGCGCCTTGATACCGACGATGTCACCTTGGGCAACTGCCCGTTCCACGCCCTGGCGCAGGACTACACCCAACTGGTCTGCGGAATGAACCTCAGCCTCCTCACCGGGCTGCTCCACGGACTTGACTACACCCGACTGGACCCCTGCCTAGACCCAGCGTCCGGTGGCTGCTGCATCCGCCTCCGGGCAGCCACCTAGCTGAGGGGCAGGTTTGGTTGGTGGGAGCGGCGGTCGTGGTAGAGCAGGCCCAGGGTGGCTGAGACGGCCTTGCGGCGCAGCCCGCCGAGGGGGCCGTGGTCGGCCAGCGCGGCCCGGGCGGCCAGCCAGCCGCAGGCGCCGTGCACCCCGCCGCCGGGGTGGGCGGCGGCGGAGCCCAGGTACAGGCCGGCGATGGGCGTCTCGGGCCGGCCCAGCCCCGGCACCGGGCGGAACAGCAGTTGCTGGTGCAGTTGCGCGGTGCCGCCGTTCACCGCGCCGTGCACCAGGTTGGCGTCAGCGCGCTCCAGGTCACCGGGACGTTGGACGTGCTGGTGCAGCACCCGGGCACTGAATCCCGGGGCGAACCGTTCCACCACCTCCGATATCCGCTCGGCGAGCAGGTCCGCCGAGGCGTCGTCGGCAACACCCCGGGGCAGGTGGGTGTAGGCCCAGGCGCTCTCGGTGCCGGCGGGGGAGCGGCTGGCGTCGGCCGTGGTCATCTGCCCCAGCAGCAGGAAAGGGCGGCGCGGGATGGTGGCCGTCTCCAGATCGGCGGACCAGTGCGCTATCTGGTTCGCGTCGCAGCCGACGTGCACCGTGCCCGCGGCGCGCACGCCCGGGGCCCGCCAGGGGATGGGCGCGGACAGCGCCCAGTTCACCTTCACCACCGGGGTGTCCCACTGGAAACGTTCCAGATCGGCGCGCAGCGCCTGGGGGACGGCGGACGGCGCCAGCAGGTCGAGGTAGAGGCTGGGGACGGCCACATCGGCGATGACGGCCCGGCGGGCCTGCACGGTCAGCCCCGCCGCGGTGTGCACGGCCACCGCCCGCCCGCCGGTCACGTCGATGCGCGCCACCCGCTGCCCGGTCTGCAACTGGGCGCCCGCCGCCTCCGCCCGGCGGGCCAGGACGGCGGCGAGCTGTCCGGCCCCGCCGACCGGCACCGGGAACCCGACGTCCTGGGCCAGCATCGCCAGCAGCCAGCCGAACACCCCACTGCCTGGCGCGTCGATCGGGATGTCGCTGTGCAGTGCGTTGCCGGCCAGCAGCAGTTTGCCGGACTCGCCGCGGAACAGCTCGTGACCCATCCGCCGGGCGGGCAGGGCCAGGAAGCGGGCGAGCCGCAACACCCCGGCTACGCCCAGCCTGCGCAGCAGCCCGGCCGGTCCGCGCACCGGCGGGAAGGCGGTGCAGAGGGACCGCAGCACCGGCTCGCGCACCCGCTGCCAGTGCTCGACCAACTCCAGCCAGGCCTTGCCGTCGGCGGGGTGCTCCAGGGCCAGGGCCTCGGCGGTGCGCTCGGGGTCGTGGTGCAGCACCGCGGCGGCGTCGGAGTCCGGCTGGAGTGGCTGCGCGAGCACCGTCGGGGCATGCGACCAGCGCAGCCCGTGGCGTTCCAGGTCCAGCGAGCGCAGCACCGGGGAGGCGACGGTGAGCGGGTAGAACGCGCTGAACAGATCGGTGACGAAGCCCGGGTGCAACTGCGCTGAGGCCACCGCCCCGCCCACCCGGTCGGCGGCTTCCAGCAGGCACACCTCCCATCCGGCGTCGGCCAGCACGGTCGCCGCGACCAGCCCGTGATGCCCGCCGCCGACGACCACGGCGTCCACCTGCAGTGCCATAGCCCTACGATGCCCCCCGTGCCGACCGTGCACCACCTCCGGCTGCCGGTGCCGACCCGGGTTGTCGTGCTGGTGTCGGGTTCCGGGACGTTGTTGCAGGCCCTGTTGGACGCCGCAGCGCCGGGCTATCCGGCCCGGGTGGTCGCCGTCGGCGCGGACCGTCCGGGTATCGAGGGGCTGGCCCGCGCGCAGCGCGCCGGGCTGCCCAGTTTCGCCGTCCGGCTGGACCAGTACCCGGACCGGGCGGCATGGGACGTCGCGCTCACCGAGGCGGTCGCCGCGCACCGCCCGGACCTGGTGGTCTCGGCCGGGTTCGGGAAGATCCTCGGCCCGGTGTTCCTGGACCGCTTCGCCGGTCGCATCCTCAACACCCACCCGGCTCTGCTGCCCGCATTCCCGGGGCGCCGGGCGGTGGCCGACGCGCTGGCGCACGGGGTGCGGGTGAGCGGCGCGACCGTGCACCTGGTGGACTCAGGTGTGGACACCGGCCCGATTCTGGCCCAGCGGGCCGTGCAGGTGCTGCCCGACGACACCGAGGAGCTGCTGCACGAGAGGATCAAGGTGGTGGAGCGGCGGCTGCTGGTCGACGTGGTCGCCGACCTGGCCCGCTATGGGTGCACCGTCACCGGACGAAAGGTCACGCTGGACGTGAAGGCTGAGGAACGACGGCCGCTGCACCGGGCGCTGCTGAGCGTGTCGGACAAGAACGGTCTGGTGGAGCTGGCCGCCGGGCTGCACGCGGCCGGAGTGGAGATCGTCTCCACTGGCTCGACCGCGGCCACGATCAGCGCCGCCGGGGTGCCGGTGACCGCCATCGAACAGCTCACCGGGTTCCCGGAGGGGCTGGACGGGCGGGTCAAGACGCTGCATCCGGGAGTGCACGCCGGGCTGCTGGCCGATACCCGCAAGCCGGAGCACGTCGCGGAGCTGGCCACGCTGGGTATCGCGCCGTTCGACCTGCTGGTCGTCAACCTCTACCCGTTCGAGGCGACCGTGGCCTCCGGGGCGGGATTCGACGACTGCGTGGAGCAGATCGACATCGGTGGCCCGGCCATGATCCGGGGGGCGGCGAAGAACCATACCTCGGTGGCTGTGGTGGTGGACCCGGCCCGCTACCCCGACGTGCTGGACGCGGTGCGCTGCGGTGGGTTCACCCTCGCGCAGCGCCAGGCGCTGGCCGTCGCGGCGTTCCAGCACACCGCGGACTACGACATCGCCGTCGCCTCCTGGCTCGGTTCGGCGCTGGCCACCGCCGAGGACGGGTTCCCGGCCTGGGTGGGTGCGTCCTGGCGGCGCGCCGCGGCGCTGCGCTACGGGGAGAACCCGCACCAGCGGGCCGCGCTCTACCTGGCCGGCCACCGTCCCCCCGGCGGCCTGGCCGGGGCCCAGCAGGTGCACGGCAAGGCGATGTCGTACAACAACTACGTCGACGCCGACGCGGCCTGGCGGGCGGTGCACGACCACCCCGCTGCCTGCGTCGCCATCATCAAGCACGCCAACCCGTGCGGTATCGCCGTGTCCCCGGCCGGGGACGTGGCGCAGGCGCATCGCAAAGCGCACGCCTGCGACCCGGTGAGCGCGTTCGGGGGGGTGATCGCGGTGAACCGGACGGTCACCGTGGAGCTGGCCGAGCAGGTCGCCGAGGTGTTCACCGAGGTGCTGGTGGCGCCGTGTTACGCCGACGGTGCGCTGGACGTGCTGGGCCGCAAGAAGAACGTGCGCCTGCTGGTGGCCGGTCCGCCCCCGGCGGGTGGGGTGGAGTTGCGCCCGGTGTCGGGTGGGCTGCTGCTGCAGACCCGCGACATGCTGGACGCGCCCGGCGACGATCCCGCGTCCTGGACGCTGGCCACCGGTCGCCCGGTGGACGAGGTGATACTGGCCGACCTGGCCTTCGCCTGGCGGGCCTGCCGCGCGGTGCGCTCCAACGCCATCCTGCTCGCCACCGGCGGGGCCACCGTCGGGGTGGGCATGGGGCAGGTGAACCGGGTGGACGCGGCCCGGCTCGCGGTCAGCCGCGCGGGTGCGCGGGCGGTGGGCGCGGTGGCCGCCTCCGATGCGTACTTCCCGTTCCCGGACGGGCTGGCGGTGCTGCTCGACGCGGGGGTGCGCGCCGTGGTGCAGCCCGGCGGCTCGGTGCGCGACGCCGAGGTGATCGCCGCCGCGGAGGCCGCCGGGATACCGCTCTACCTCACCGGCACCCGGCACTTCGCGCACTGAACTCGAGTTGGGAGGACTGTGCTCATGCGGACGCTCGGAAACGTGCTATGGCTGCTGCTCGCCGGACTGGGTCTGGCCATCGGGTACGCGGTGGCCGGCATCGTGAGCTTCCTGCTCATCGTCACGATCCCGTTCGGAGTCGCCTCCTTCCGGCTCGCCGGCTACGTGATCTGGCCTTTCGGCCGGGTGGTGGTCGACCGACCGGGCAGCGCCCCGGCCCTGGTGTTCCTGGCCAACGTGTTGTGGTTCCTCCTGGCCGGCTGGTGGTTGGCGCTGGCCCATCTGGTGTTCGGCCTGCTGCTGTGCCTGACCATCATCGGTATCCCGTTCGGCGTCGCCTCGTTCAAGATGATCCCGCTGGCGCTGGTGCCGCTGGGCAGGAAGGTCATTTCCCGGCGAGAGCTCGACCCGGCGGCCCGGGTCGCCGCGTCGGTGTCCCGCCGATGAGCCTGTCCCCCGGGTCTGCGGTTGCCTAGAGTCTCGGGCGTGGAGCTGTTTCCGCCGATACCCCTGCAGTCGTGGGTCGACACCAAGGCCACCCTGCACCGGTTCGCCCAGATCGTCGGCAAGATCCGCCTCGCCGCCAGCCCGCGGCGCAATCACTGGTGGAACGTGCCCTTCCACGTCACCGGTCGGGGGATCACCACCCGCCCGATGGGCCTGGATCCGATCTACACCATCGACTTCGACTTCGTCGCTCACCGGCTGGTCATCGCCACGCTGGCGGGGCACAGCGTGTCATTTCCGCTTGCCGGGCAGTCGGTGGGCGCCTTCTACCAGCACACCCGTGCTGCGCTGGCCGCGGTGGGCGTCGCAGTGACCGTCCCCGATCCCCGGCCGTTCGACCTGCCCGACGCGGACCGGTTGTTTGCCGAAGACACCGAGCACGCGAATTATGACCCGATGTGGATCACCCGTTACTGGCAGGTACTCAGCCAGGTCAATCTGGTGCTCGAGGAGTTCGCCGGGCGCTATTGGGGAAAGACCAGCCCGGTGCACCATTTCTGGCACACCTTGGACATCGCGGTCACCCGGTTCAGTGACCGAGAGATCGACCAGCCGCCGGACGTCGACCCGGTCACCCGGGAGGCGTACTCGCGGGAGGTGATCAGCTTCGGGTTCTGGTTCGGTGACGAGAAGTTCCCCGAGCCGGCCTTCTACTCCTACACCGCCCCTGAGCCGGCGGGACTGGCCGAGGAGCCCTTGCAGCCGGCCGGTGCGCAGTGGGTGAACCAGGGGTCGGGTCACCTCGCCGTGCTCCGGTACGCCGAGGTGCGCACGCACTCCGATCCCCGGCGCCAAGTGCTGGATTTCTACGAGAGCGCCTACCGAGCCGGCGCCCGCCGCGCTGGCTGGGACATCGCCCGCTATGCCAGTCCGGGCGGCCTCACCGACCCCCACGCCCGCACCTGACAACCTGGGCGGACGCGCCTGAAAGCCTGGGCGGACGCGCCAAACCGCCAGTTGGCTCCGAGCAGCACTCTGCGGACCTCGAAAACAACCATTCGGGTCCGAATGGCGCCCGGCTGGGGTCTGGGAGCGGTGGCGGTCGCGCAGGTGGGCGTCCAGGAATGGGCTACTTCAGAGCTGTGGCGTGCCCGGAATTGACGGTGCCGGTGGGTCCGCGCACCATGGGATAGGGCAGGTGCGGGGGCAGGCAGTGCCAGGGGGGCGTTATGATCTTCGGGCTGGATGTTTCTCAGTACAATTCTGGAGTTGACCTGCGCCGGGCCCGGGCCGAGGGGATGGAGTTCTGTGTTGCGCGGGTCACCTCGGCCCGGCTGGTCGGCGATGCCGTCCGGGAGCCGCAGCTCGACCCGTTATGGCCGAGGTTCCGCGACGAGGCGCGCAGGCACGGCTTCCTGTTCTCCGGCTATCACCGTGTCGGCGCCGGGCAGACCGCGGATGAGCAGGCCGAGATGTGCGTGCAGCAGATGGGTGACCGGTCCATTCCGCTGATGCTCGACCACGAGGGCGGCGCAGGCGGCATCGACGTGTTTCACGCTGTTTGGGAGGCGTTTCGCCGGCGCCGGGTCCACGTCTATGCCTCTTACTTCCCCGACTGGTACTGGGAACGGATCGGCAAACCCGATCTTTCGAGCATCCCCCCGCTGGTCCGTTCCGAGTACCCGTACCGGGAGACCGCGTCCCCTCAGGTGATCTACCAGCAGGTCGGTCCGGAGCATTGGGCGGGCTACGGCGGCAACCGGGTCGAGGTCCTGCAGTTCTCCGCGTTCGCCCGGGTCGGCGGGTACGCCCCGGTTGGGGTGGACGCCTACCGCGGCAGCCGGGCGGGTTACTGGCGGCTGCTCGGTCTGTTCCGACCCTGGAGCTGAGCTCGGCGGAGCTGGCCGGGGCGCGCCTTGACAGTACTGGGTTGATCAGGTTCACTGATATCGAACACATGTTCGATATAGCTGCCTTCCCCGCAGCGGATCCGGCGTCGAGACTCGCGTCCTGACTGCTTGGGAGGCTGTGGGATGGCTGGTGGGGGCGTCGCGTCGGTACTGCAGCGGCTGGGTGGGGGCAGTCCGGCACCGGGCGCCATGGTGGCGCTGGCGTCGGCGCTGCGGGAGCGGCTCGATGTGCCGGGGGGCCGGCCGCCGTACCCGGTGGTCGAGCCACTCGCGCCGCTGCTGCCCGGCGGCGGATTGCGCCGGGGCTCGGTGGTCGTGGTGCGCGGCTCGATGGCGCTGCTGCTGGCACTGCTGGCCGCGGCCACCACGCACGGCACCTGGGCTGCGGTGGTCGGGGTCGGCGACCTGGGCGTACTGGCCGCAGTCGAGGCGGGGGTGGTGGTGCAGCGGCTGGCGTTGGTTCCCCGGCCAGGTCCGGATCCGGTGCGGGTGCTCGCGGCCCTGCTCGACGGGGTGGGTCTGGTGGCGCTGGCCGGTGCAGATCGGGTGCCCCCCGGAGCGCGGCGCACCCTGGCCGCCCGGGCTCGGCAGCGCGGCGCGGTACTGCTTCCACTCGGCTCGTGGCCGGGCGCGGATGTCGAGCTGCATTGCCGCACCGAGACCTGGCACGGCGCACAGGCTGGCTACGGCCGGTTGCGCAGCCGCGAGGTCGTGCTGCAGGTCACCGGACGGGGCGCAGCAGCCCGGCCTCGCACCGCCCGCCTGCTGCTGCCCGATCCCGGGGGTGGTGTCGGTGCAGGTGTCGCTCCTGCGGCCGGGACAACCAGAGCGATGCGCTGAGTTATCCGGGCAGAGTCGGGCGAATACCCGCCCTTGATCAACTGCCGTGACGGACGACCAGCAAGCGTTCTGGGGTGTGGCTGGATATCGCATCGGTGGTTGACGGCACCTCCCGTAGCCGCTTTACTCGATCCATGTTCGAACACATGTTCGATACCAAGGGGATGGTGCCGCTGCGGGTGGTTGCGGTGTACTGCCCGGACTGGCCGGTGGTCGCGGCGGCGGCCGAGGGGCTGGGCGATGACCGGGAGCGCGACGCCCGGACGTTCGAGCCGGTGGTGATTGCGGTGGAGGCGCTGGCGCCCGGGGTGGAGGTGGTGTGCCCTGGCCTGGTCGCGGTCCCCGCCCGCGGCCCCACCCGCTACTTCGGCAGCGAGCTGGTGGTGGCCGAGCGGATTATCGACCTGGTCGCGGCGCAGGCCGGGGTGCAGTGCCAGGTCGGCATTGCCGATGGCCTGTTCGCCGCGACGCTGGCCGCGCACCGCGGCCTGCTGGTGGCGCCGGGTGGGTCGGCTGACTTCCTCGCTGCGCTGGGCATCGGCGAGCTGCTGCAGCCCGCCGCCGGGATGGGCCGGGCTGCTGCAGATCGAGCCGCGCTGGTGGACCTGCTGCACCGGCTGGGGCTGCGCACCCTCGGCGCGTTCGCTGCGCTGTCCGTGGATGACGTCGCCTCCCGGTTCGGCTCCGACGGGGTGTGCGCGCACCGGCTGGCCAGGGGGCTCGACGAGCGCCCGCTGGCCCGCCGCCGCCCCCCGGGCGACCTCGCCGTCACCCGCCGGCTCGACCCGCCGGTCGACCGGGTCGACGCCGCCGCGTTCGCCGTCCGGGAACCCGCCGAGCAGTTGCACGCCGCGCTGGCCGCCCGCGGTCTGGCCTGCATCCGGCTCGGGATACGGGCCCGCACCGCTGGGGGTGAGGAGCTGCACCGGGTGTGGCACTGCGCCGAGCCGCTGACCGCGTCCGGCATCGCCGACCGGATGCGCTGGCAGCTCGACGGCTGGCTGACCGCGCGGAGATCCCCGGGCCCTCCCGATGGCCCAGCCTCCGATGACCCAGCTTCTGCTGAGGCCGCCTGGCATGCAGGTCCCGGTGCGGGCATCACGGAGCTGCACCTGGTGCCCGAGGAGGTGGTCAGCGGGCCGGGGCTGCAGCGCGGGTTGTGGGGGGAGCCGGGAGAGGACGACGAGCGGGCCGGGCGCGCGGTGGTGCGGGTGCAGGGGATGCTCGGGCCGCACGCGGTACTCACCGGGGTGCCCGGCGGGGGCCGGGACCCCGCTTCCCGGATCCGCCTGGTGGCGTGGGGTGAGGCCGCGGCCCGCAACCCCGAAGACCCGCGTGCGGGGGCGAGCAGCGACACCGGGCCGCCCTGGCCGGGCCGGCTGCCCGCGCCGTCCCCGTCCCGGGTGCCCGCCTCCCCGCTGCCCGCCGAGGTGCTCGACGACGCCGGGCGGCTGGTGGGGGTGAGCGGGCGCGGGATGCTCAGCGGCGTCCCATACCGGGTCGCGGTGGACGGGCACCCGCCGCGCCGGGTGCTGTCCTGGGCCGGACCCTGGCCGGTGGAGGAACGCTGGTGGGAGCCCGGCGGCGGGCGGCGCTGCGCTCGCCTGCAGGCGGTGCTCGGCGCCGAGCCCGGCTCTGGGCGCCCCGACGAGCCACTCGCCGTGCTCCTCGGTTGCGAGAAGGGCCGCTGGCAGGTCGAGGGGCTCTACGAGTAGCCCTGTTGGTGGCTCTTCAAGGGCTACCAACCCCCTGTTGCGCTGCACATAACGACTGCCAACCCCCGAGGTGGGGCCGGGTGCTCAGTAGGGCGGTGCCAATCCGGGGAACATCGGGAAGTGCTTGACGTTGCATGTCCACAGTTCGGCACCGAGGTGGTGTGCCGTGGCGGCAATGATGTAGTCGGGCACCTCGATATTGTGGTGCGTGCAGCTCCTCCTGGTCAGGACGGCGCAGGCTCTGGTCGATCGCAGCGCGGACCAGCTCACCGATCGACCGGCCGGTGCGTGCCGATTCGTCCTTGAGCCGCTCGTAACTGCTCGTCCTCGAGCAGGATCTGGGTCCGATGCATGATGTGAGGCTACATCAGATACGGGCCTGGCTGATCACCGAACTAGCGCCGCAGGGGAGCTAGGACTGCGGCCGGGCCACCCCGGTCTCGTCCCATCTGGGCTGGGAACTCTCCCGGAGCTGACCGTCGGCACCGAAGATCAGGAAGCGGTCGAAGGACTGCTTCACCGACCCGGAAACAGACATCATCGAGCAGCGCCGCCCGTCGGGCAGGGTGAGGCGCACCGAGCTGACCTCGACGTACCCCACCGTGAACCAGCTCCTCCGAATTGAGGTGCTCGTTTGCTGGGCGGATTTACTGCTTCAGGTCCGCCCTGGTAGTGCTGCCCCTGGTGCCGGCAACCTTACCTGCGGAGACCGCTGTATTCCCGGCATTTTCCCCGCTGGAGTTGGTGGCGTCGCCCCCGTCTGACCGACGCCTGGCGCGCTGAGCACCAGGCCGGTGCACTGAACCAGGTTGACGGATCCGTTTGCGCATCACCTCACCGGCGGGTGCTCGTTGTAGCCCACGGAGGAACCAGGTCAGTTCATCGGCACGATGCAGTTATTGCCAGTGTGCTGGCCGGCCGGGATGTTCATTGGTGGGAGGAAGCTCGTGACATCGGTGACCCGTCTGACTCGCGCGGGTGGTCTGCGCCGGTGGTGTGCGGCGGTGCTGGCGGTGGTGACCATCGTCGGCATGGTCTTGGGTGGGGTTGCTGGGACGCCGGTGGCGTCGGCGGCCCCGTCCTCGGTGGGATTGGGGACGGCCACGTCCTACGCGGTGCTGGCGGGCACCACGGTCACCAACACCGGCCCTTCGGTCATCTCGGGAGACCTGGGTGTCAGCCCGGGCTCCGCGGTCACCGGCTTCCCACCAGGACTAGTGATCAACGGAACCCAGCACGTCGGGGATGCCGTCGCGCTGCAGGCCCAAGCCGATCTGACGACCGGGTATGACGATGCGGCGGGGCGGACCCCGGCCACTGTGGTGTCCAGCGACCTCGGCGGGCAAACCCTGGCCCCGGGGGTGTACCAGGCGGCCTCCGCGCTGGGTCTGACCGGCACGGTGACCCTGGACGCGCAGAGTGACCCCAACGCGGTGTTCATCTTTCAAGCGGGATCCACCCTGGTCACCGCGCCGAACAGCACGGTCCGGCTGATCGGGGGGGCCCAAGCGTGCAACGTGTTCTGGCAGGTGGGCAGCTCGGCGACGTTGGGCACCAACACCACCTTCGCAGGCAGCATTCTGGCGTTGACCTCAGTGACGGTGCAGACCGCGACCACCGTAGCCGGACGGGTACTGGCCCGAAACGGCCAAGTCAGCCTGAACACCAGCGTCGTCACCCGACCCACCTGCACCACCCCTCCCACCACGACCTCGCCGACCACCACGACCTCGCCGACCACCACGACGACGCCGACCACCACAACGACGCCGACCACCACAACGACGCCGACCACCACGACACCGGCGGCCACCACCACAATGCCGCCCAAGACGCCGGCGCCCACCAAACCGACCGGACCTGCCGGTCCCGGTGGGCCGGGTGGCCCCGGTCCCGGTGGCGGGGAGGTCATTCCCGCGGGTCATCCAGAGACGGGTGCGGGCGGAGCTTCCCACGCCGGTGACAGCCTTCTGGTGGCCCTCGGCGCGCTGGCTCTGGCCGGGGCTGGGGTGGCGGTAAGTCAGGTCATCCGCCGCCGTCGGCTGCCCGCCCGGGACGGGTTGGGTGGCAGCGAGCTGGGCGGGGATGAATGACCTGGGCCCTCTCGCCCGGGGCCAGTAGGCGCCGGGCGAGACGCTGGTGGGTGGTGGCCGTCGTCCTGCTGCTCATCGCTGCGGGGTGCCTCGTGGTGGGCCTGCGTGGCTACCCGGACCCGCAGGCCGGCCTGGCGGTGCCCCAGCCCGCACCGCCGTCCGCGGTCGCCACTGCCCCAGCACTGTCTCCGCTGGTGGGTCCGGTGGTGGCCCGGTCGGCGCCCGTCGCGCTGCGTATCCCGGCGATTGGGGTGGCGGTGCCGGTGTCCGCGCTCGGGCTCAATCCCGACGGGACTGTGCAGGTGCCCACCGATTTCCAGGAGCCGGGGTGGTTTCGGCTGGGGCCCTCTCCTGGCCAGATGGGTTCGGCGGTCATCCTGGGACACGTCGACTCCTACCGGGGCCCAGCGGTGTTTTTCCGGCTGCGGTCCCTGCGGGCGGGTGACCGGGTCGAGGTGAGCCTGGCCGACGGTGCGGTAGCCCATTTTGTGGTCACCACGGTGGCGATGTACCCGAAGGAGCAGTTCCCGGCCCGGCAGGTGTATGGCTCGCATGGCTATAGCGCGCTGCAACTGGTCACCTGCGGCGGGAAGTTCGACACCCGCACCCGCAGCTACCTGTCCAACGTCGTCGTCTACACCTCTCTTGTCGCGCTCATACCGGCGGCTGCTGCGGCAGGATCCGCCGATCAGACTAGCCCGGGCTAACCGTCGCTGACGGCTGGATATTCGCGGTATGAAAGAGCACGGTATTGAGGCCTGACCATGATCTCAAACTTTTCAATTATGAGACGACGGGGTCGAACGGTTACCTTCCTGATGAAAACCTGGCCGAGATGACTCATCGATCTCCACGAGGGGGACCTCGCCGGCTACGGCGTTGTTGATCACCGAGCAGGAGGTTGAGTTATTCACGATCAGTATTGCGCGCAACAGGTTCGGGCCAGAAAACCTGTTGTCGCGTACCTCGACGCGCGCCCAGCGCCGCAGGTTCACCGCCTGCGCACCGTTCACCGCGCAGGTGTTGCCGCGGAAAATGATCGAAGCGGAACTGGCTGGCGCGCCGCTGTTGCCGCGCTCGTCGCCGGTGGCGATCAGGCATTGCGCGTCGACGTTATGGCAGTTGTTGCCCGAGAGCACAATGTCAAAAGTCGGGGGGCGGCTGTTGTCGAAGGTCTGGAAGCAGTCGGGGTGCGAGGGATCGACATAGCCCTCGGCGGAGATGTCCCGGATCGTGTTGTTGGTGATCCGGTGACCGTTGCCGAAGAAGCGGATGCCGTCAGCGTCACCATTGTTATATGGTACCGTCCCGCGCACGGTGTTGGCGTTCGCTGTGATGCTTTGCCCGAGGAGGTAGATACCGATCGTCGTGGCGTGCTGCACGGTGTTGGACTCGATGGTGGAGTCGGTGCACGGATAGCAGACGATGCCGCCCCGCCAGGTGTCGCGAACCGTGTTGTTCCGCGCGATGATCCTGGTTCCCTGCAGGAGCACCTCGGCACCGCCGGCGACAGTGAAACCGTGCAGCACGATATGGTTGGCCGCAATGCGGATCTGGCGGACGGTGGCACCAGCGGCGACAAGCCGGATCGGCGCCTCGGCAGTACCCGAGCTGGTCATCACGATATCAGTCTGGGCAAGGTTGTCGCCCACGAAGCACAGCATGTCGCCCGGGGCAGCGGCGGTGAGCGCAGGGGACACGTCGTCGGGGCGGGTAATCGTGCGAGTGCACTCGGAGTACTGCGCGAGCGGACGGGTGGCGGAGGTACTGATATCGGTGGTCAGCAGCACCGCGCTGACCAGCGCGAGGGCGCAGCCGGATACCGCCCGGGCACCCACCACCGCCCCGGCGTCAACGAGCAACCGCACCCAGCTTCCTGCGGTGCCGGGTCCCTTTGTGATGACTCGCATTCCAGCATCGTCCGACGGGAGCCCGGGAATGTCCGAAGAGTTGCGGCAGGACTACCCGAAGGTGTTTAGCGAAAAGCTATTTGAGCACTCTATGTAACAATTTTATGGGGCGCTGAGCAATGAGAACTCGTTCAGTCGCGGCGTTTTTTAACTACGTCTCGTGAAGCAGCCGCACCGCTTCGGCCGAGGGTGATCAGGCGGATCGCAGGGCGGCGTCGAGCCGCTGCTGGAGCTCCTCGACCACTGCGGCGGTGTGCCGGGCGGTGGCGGTGCGCAGCCGGCGCAGGTCCTCAGCCAGCCGGGCAGAGCGCAGGCCGGCGCCGAGGTCCAGCGCCTGTCCCGGCAGTGGATCGACGAGATGGCAGCAGACGGCTCGTTCACCACCACCCGCCGCCAATGACCCGCACATCCCGCGCCCTGACTCGCCGCCCCATCTGCTCGGCGCGCTTTCCTGACCCCTCACGCACCCCGGACATCTCGCTGCACCCAGCGCCGAACAGCCATTCGGAGCCGAATAGCTGTCCTGACACCCCGCCGACTGCCCTTCGCTTCGAAAATAAGGTGCCCCCCGTGGTCGATCTTGAGGTTGTGGTTCCTTTGGATCGATTCAGCTACCCACAGCATCAAGATCGATCCGCCCGGTCTCCGCGTGTCCCCCCAATTCAGCCCTCAGGGAGGCGTGCGGCGCGAGAAGTTCGGGGGACACCTCGCCGAAGCCGTAGGTGGTCTGGGCGCCCACCCCGGCGATGGTGGCGAAGCGCAGCAGGGCCGCGAACACGGTGCTGACGCCGGGTGCTGCAGTGCGGGTGAGGCCGAGTTCGGCGTCGCCGACGAACCCCGTCTGCCAAGCGGCATGTCCCACCCGAACACGCATCGTGTTGATCGACGCATCCGCCAGCAGCACAGCACTGAGCAGCGCCTTGCCCAGTTCCTCACCGATAGCCAGATTGTCCGGGGCGAAGGAGTTCCAGCGTTGCAGCAGCGACCTCATGATCAGAACGGGGTCGGGCAGTGGCACGTCGCGGCCGTTGCGGGAGAAGTAGGTGGGGGTCATGAAGCGCATCAGGCCGCGCGCCACCGGCCGGGACGTGGTGAGCTCGGCGAACGAGCAGGGTCGCGCATGGGCATCGAGCACCTGGCACACTGACTCCCCGAGGCGCAGTTCTCGCGGCGGCCAGGAGGCGGGCAGCGCCGCGTCGGGCAGCCATCCCAGCCGCCAGATCACGGCCCCCTCCCCGGCGAGCGGAGCTCCGATGGCGAACGGCTTGCGCTGGGCGGTGTGGTCGGTCTCGGACTGCTCAAAAAGCTGGCAGGCCGCGCCATGCAGGTGTGCCGGGTAGGGCAGCACTGCCAGCTCGGGGATGCGCAGGATGAGGCTGGTGGGCATCTCGCGATTCCTTATCTCGACGGCTCAGCGACGCCGGGTGCCGCGGTGCGGGTGAGGCCGAGTTCGGCGTCGCCGACGAATCCCGTCTGCCAGGCCACCCGGCCGACCCGGACGCGCACCGTGTTGATGGCGGCATTCGAGAGCAGCACCGCGCTCAGCAGCGCCTTGGCGAGGTCGTCGTCGATGACGAGGCTGGGCGGGGCGAAGGTGTTCCAGCGTTGCAACAGCGACCTCAGCACCAGAACGGGGTCGGGCAGCGGCACGTCGCGACCGTTGCGGGAGAAATAGGTTGGCGTCACGAAACGCATCAGGGCTCGCGCCACGGGCCTGGAGGTGGCAAGCATGGCGAACGAGCAGTGCCGCGTGCGGGCATCGAGAACCTGGCAGGTGGACTCCCCGAGACGAAGTTGTTGCGGCGGCCACGAGGGGGGCAGAGCGGTGTCCGGCAGCCACCCCAGCCGCCAGGTCACTACCCGGTCCTCGGCGAGCGGAGCCCCCACCGCGAACGGCTTGTGCTGGGCCGTGTGGTCGGCCCCGGCCTGCTCGAACAGCTCGCACGCCGCGCCATGCAGATGCGCCGGGTAAGGCGGCACCGGTGGTTCGGCAATCCGCAGGATCAGATTGGTGGGCACCACACAGCTCCTTACCCTGAGCGCGTAAAGGAAGACGAGGGAGACGAGATGCGTGCCAGGCAGCGGCATGCGACCACTCGCCCGGCCTCGTCCCGGACCAGGTCATAGGGCACCAGCAGATCGGTCCGCTCCGGGCGCGCCTCGGCCACCACCCGGCTGACCATCAACAGCGTGTCGGGCGCCGGCTCAGGGAGCCCGACGAGCACGCCCACGGCTACCTGCACGATGGGCACGCTCAATCCCTCGACAAGGACAGGTTCGCGCATCTCGACCACCT
This sequence comes from Pseudonocardiaceae bacterium, assembly GCA_035714625.1. GTDB lineage: Bacteria > Actinomycetota > Actinomycetes > Mycobacteriales > Pseudonocardiaceae. The sequence continues at coordinate 25,666 of DASTLT010000236.1, forward strand.
CATCGACCTGGGGCCGGGTGTCCGGCTCAGGCGCCAGGTACACCGACCCACTGCCGGTGGTAATCGTCACCGGATGCGGCGTGAGGTTGCGCAGCCTCATTCCGCCAGCCCGCCGATGAGGATTTTCGGGTCGATCTGGCGCGGTTCCTGGGTTCCCGGTCGGGGACCCGCGCGGTCATGCACAGAGCTGATGTACACGCAGTCGGCGCCTATCGTCGCGGCCGTCCGGAGCATGGCCAGCGACATCGGCACGGTGCCGCCGGTGAGGTCGAACAAGGTGCTGCTGCCATCCCAGGCAGCACCGTGGGCCCGATCGCGTTCGATCTCCCGCCCCAGGTCTTCCAGCAGCCACTCGACCGAGTCGGGGGAGCGCATGGCGAAGGTTGCCGACTCGATACCCTGGTGATCGAGCACCTCGCGGGTGGTTCGCAGCCACTGCTCGGACTGCGCGCCCGGTGCCGACACCAGCACGACCCGCCGGGGCCGCACGGTATCGAGGAGGATCTCCCCGACAGTGGGCCGACCGCCCTGGTCACCTGGCTGCCGCAACTGGGTTGACCCACTCATCGCCAGGACGAGGGTGTCGCGCTGCCGGACCTGTGACGAGCGCGCTGAGGCGGCCCGAATCCGCTTGCGGTACATCCTGGACTCCGCCCAGAAGACGGCGAGGCTGGCGGCTGCCACCACGCCCACCGCGCCGACTCGGGTGAACCCCGCCGCCGCGCCTTCGACGCCGAGAAAGTCGACGGCGACGTCGGGCAGCACCGGCGCCGCGAGCACCGCGGTGAACACTGAACCCAGGTGTCGGGACAGTCCCCGCAGCACGCCGCGAAACGGTGCCCTGCGCGCCTCCATCACCCGTGCTCCCGCAGCGTTCCCGGACCCGATGGCGCCTCCAGCGGCGGCAACGCCTGCGTCTGCGGCGACGCCTTGCTCGCGCGCTTCTCCTCCTCCACGAACCACGTGTAGCCGTCGTCGTCCGGGCGGCTGCGCGGGTAGTGCACCTTGCTGTCCTTGCCGACGCCCGCCGCCACCGCACGGACCGCCCGGAGCACCGGGGCAAGTGGCCCGCCCACCGCGTCTTCGAACCGTGCCGCCAGCTCGGTCCACGTGAGATCGTCGGCCGGAGCAGGGTCCAGGGTCGAGAGGCGCTGGGCGATCCGGTCGCCTCGGCCCAGGGTGGTCCCTTCCTCGGCGAGTGACAGCTCGACCACCCCGAACCCGTAGGGCTTGCCCATGCCGAGCCGGTGCCGCCCCGGGTGGCCGTCCCGGCCCAGGCGTTGCGGGTCAAGCAGCCATAGCAGGGCGCCCAGCTCCAGGTCGGTCAGGTTGTCGACGGCCAGCTCGAAACCGAACTGGACACCGGCCTTGACCCAACTGTGCAGCGTGCTGTTCTGCGTGGTCCGCTCGCAGTCGTAATCGGTTCCCGATGGGGTGACCTGGTCGCTGCGGGTGCCTCGCCGGTAGAGGTAGACCTTGCGCCCGCGCAGCGTCTGCTGCTGTCCGAAGAAGTTCTCCCGCGCGAGTCGCAGCGGCTGCGGGCCGTTGCGGTCCTCACCGAGATAGAAGCGTCCCTGCGACGGTTTCGGCGAGGACAGCGCGGGCAGGATCTTGCTGTCCGTGCGATGGTGGGTGACCGCGTCCTCGGCCGGCGGTGTGGTGAGCTTGACGACGCGGACCTGGCTCCGGTGGGCCCGCCGGGGACCGCGCGGGGACCCGCGGGGCGCGACCCAGCCGAACACGCGCTCCGCCGGGGAGAGTTCCGCTAGTGACTCGGCCGGACGCAGCGATGGGTGCAGCAGGTCGAACGGGCTGCGGTCGTAGAGCAACCTGCTGACCATCACCGGGCGCAACCGGTCCCGGCCGCCCTTGGTCTCGGCCCAGCAGGTGTATGCGACACCGGATCGCGGTGTCTGTGTGGGCGCGAGGTCGTCTCCCGTCCAGCCGGGAGCGGGATCGGCTGGTGCTCCCTCTGGTCGCTGTGTGACGTCGTAGAGGTGCCGGGACCAGGCGGTGCTGCCCGGCTCGTGCCCGAAGAACTCCCACGGCATCCGGGGCGTTCCGGTCGGGTGCTCGCGGTGCCAGATCTCGTCCCGGTCTGCACCGGTGTTGATCCCGCGCTGGTGCTCGACGAGCTGCCGGAGCTTGCCGAGCAGCTCCGCGGACTCGCGCACCGACAGTTGCCGGGGCCCGTCCAGGGTCACGCCTTTCGAACCATTCAGCAGGTCGGTGACGAACAGCCGCTCCCAGCGCTTGGCGTCGATGGTCGGACCGGTGAGGTGCAGGTAGCCGCGAACCCGCGCCCACGGTTCGGTGCCAGCCGGCCGCTGCGGCAGCGTCGCCCCGACCGGCAGCACCTCGGTCACCCGCCACCGGCACATCCTCGTCCCGCTGCTGGTGGTGATGGTCTCCCCGACAAGGGTGGCCTCGACGTACTGCCGGTGGTGCACGTGATTGAGCGCAGCGGTGGCGGTGCGGGTCTCCCGGCTGGGGTGCTGCCACGCCTCCAGCACAGCCCCCGGTACCGGGTCCAGGCCGGTGCCGGGGCGCAGGTCACCGAGGATCGTCACCCGGGGCTCGCCCGCCACCTGCTCGACGATCACCGGGCGCAGCCCGCTGCCGCTGGAGACGTCCGAGCGGTAGCCGAGTGGCTGGTGGTGGTCCTTGGACACCACGCCGAAGCGGGAGTTCGTCACGGCCTCGAACGCGGTGCGCAGCATGCCCTTGATCTGGGTGGGGGCGAGGTCGACCCGCTGCGTGCCGTCCCGGTCGACGACCGTGGACACGACCAGCCTGCGGTGCCCTGGCGGGTCCCCGTCCTGGTCCTGGGTGACCAGTAGCAGCGGGCTGATCGTCGTCATCCGCACCGCGATGCGACCGCTCCACAGCTGCGGATGCCACCGGTCATGCCCGGCGGGCGGGCCGTCGCCGAGTCCAGCCGGGGCCTTGTCCCGCCGCAGGGCCGGAACGAAGTTGTACGGGTTGTAGAAGGTCATCGGTGGTCCTCCCCGCCGAACTGGGCCGAAGCCACGACGATCCCGATCAGCCGCTCGTCGAGTACCGCGGCGTTGCCGTACTCGTCACTGGTCAGGTATTCCCGGAACCGCATCGCGAGGTACTGCTCGGGCCAGTCCTGGTCGGACCCAGCCGAGGCCGGAGTCGGGGCCGGCACGTCGATCCAGCCGATCCGGCCCTCGACGGCCCGGCACCACCCCGGCGCGCCCAGCGCCTCGAACCGCCGGCCCCACAGCGCGTACTGCCCGTCCAGCACCTCCTCGACCTCCACTGAGTCCACGGCCCACCCGGGCGGGCAGGCGCCGCTCTCGCTCAGCGCGACCGCAGGCCCCCGCCCCGATCCGGTGTGTGCCCAGCGCAGCTCCACGTCTGGGCTGAACAGCCGGACCTGGAACACCTCGGCCAGCTCGGCAGCCCCGTCAGCGGTCGCGAGCCGGCCACCGTCCAGCCGGACCAGGTCATGGCCGGTAGGGCCGCTGGTCATCCCGACGGCGCCCGCACCGAGCAGGCCCGGGGCGAGATTCAGCAACTCGCTGACGGTCAGCAGCGAGGCTGGTGTCGACCACTGCAGCAGCACCTCAGCCCACCTCCGCCCGGGACAGGGCGCCCACCCAGCCGCCGTCCGGTGCCGCCTGTGCCAACCACTGCCACCAGCGCTGCCCCGGCTCGGCGCCGGGAACACCCGACCAGCGGGGCAGCCACCCCGGAGCGTCGACGTCCAGACCGGTCACCTCGATCTCGCCCAGGCCGCGGGTGGTGCCGCCACCCAACCCGACCGTGCCCTCGACCAGGGCCGCCACGGCAAGCCCGAGCAGCACCAGCGCTGCGCGCCGCTCCCTCTCGGCGGGCAGCGCCGTGGCCAGGAACTGCAGGTCCACCTCGACAGCCAGCGGTGGCCAGCGCACTCCCGTGGTCTCCTGCACGGTGAACAGTTGCTCGGCCGCCGCCCCACCGGTCCAGCGGTCGATCGCGACGTGGATGCGTTCGGCTCCCCATCCGGGTGGGCTTCCTCCCGCCAGGTAGTCGGCCCACTGCTCGGTGGGCACCGGCGAGACCTCCGCGCTGACGTCGGGCACTGTCACCGCTCCGGCGCGGGTCCGCGACCCGAACAGCGCCTCCAGCGCGGGGACGCGGAGCGCGTCGCGGTCCAGGCCGGCCACGAAGTCGGGGCTGGGTGCGTCGAGCCCGGTCAGCACCGTGCGCAGGACGCGCTCGGCGGTGCTGCGCAGCACGCCCTTGACCGCGCTCCCCGGCAACACCGGAACCAGCCCGGCGCCATCCCCGGAGCGGGTGAGCAGCGGCACCAGGTCCGCCCGGTCCCCCGGTGCGCTCCCGCCGACCACGACCGGCCGGGCGGTGCGCCAGTCCAGCCGGATCCGCAGCGCCTCCAGCCCCGCCGTCTCCGGCTCGACCGGCGTGCCGCGCAGGGTGCCCGCGAGCTCGTCCAACACCGACGTCCGGGAGCGCAGGTCGACGACGCGCTCCTCAGCGTCCTCGCAGCTCAGCCTCCCGAGTCCGCGCCGGGTGGCGGCCCCGACCTGGATGCCGTCGCAGCGCACCGCGGCGACCAGCAGGCGCAGCAGGTCGACCGGGTCACCAGCCGCGCCCTCGTAGCGCAGCCGCAGGGTTACCACCGATCCGGGTGGCACCACCTCCCGGTCATATCGGATGCGGTCCGCCGCCGCTCCGGTCACCCGGTCGATTCCTACCCCGGTGCGCAGTTCCACCGGCGTGCCAGTGGTCGGGGCCCCGATCGGGGTGTCGTCGATGAACACCCGGCTGGCGTGCCCCGGATCCGCGCCGCTCGGGTCCTTACCGAAGGCCGCGGCGACCTCGTCGGTATCGAACAGGCGTGCGGCAAGGCGGCGGAGCACCCCGCCCCACGAGGTGCCCGGGATGTAGCAGTGCCCAGCCCCGTCGCGGGCCAGCGCAAGGTCGGCAACCAGGTCACCGGCAGCCGCACCGAGATGCAGCGCGGTCTGCGTCCGCAGGGACAGGGTGAACTCGACCCGCACATCCGGGTCGACTGCGCTGGTCATCGGGCTGCCTCCGGGGGTTCGGACTGGCCGGGTTCGGCCTGGCCGGGTTCGGCCTGGCCGGGCTCGGACTGGCGCCGCGCGGCGTCGACCAGGTCGTCCAGCAGCACCGCGGTCGCGTCCAGCCGGGCCCAGCCGTCATCGGACAAGGGGGTGCCGACGCTGGCGAGCACCGTCGTGATCCCGCCACCGAGCAGGGCCGCGATGGCTTGGGCGACCTCGCGCTGGTCGGTGCGCCGCTTGTCCCGATAGCGCTGCCACCGGTCCAGCTCCTGGTCGGCGCGCTGCCGGTTGCGGCGTTGCATGGCGTCGGCCAGCACCGTCCGCCAGGTCCCTCGCTGGCTGGGGGACAACCGGTCGAGCGCCGAGCGCAACCTCGTGTAAGCGACGGGGGGCTCGTCCAGCTCGCGCAGTGCCCGGGCGGCGTCACGGACCGCGGCGTCCCGCGCCACCCGGGTCAGCACGTCGAGAGCCGCGCGCTGCGCGCCGCTCAGCTCCCCGTCCGCTGCCTCCTGGCGTGTTTCAGCCGTGGCGGTAGGCAACGGCACCAGCGGCAGGGTGCTGGCAGCCAGCAGCGGTGCGCCGGCGAGGACCTCCCCGAAGCCCTCGGCACGGCGTTCTCCCAGGCCACGGCGGAGCAGGTCGCGCCACGCTGCGGGGTCCACCGCGCCACCCACCACGCGCAGCGCCAGCAGGCTGCCCGCGGCCAGGCCGACCACGCTGTCCCGGGGCAGTTGCCAGGCCGACTGCCAGGAGTCCCGCCGCTGGGTCCGGGTCACCGAGCCGGGTTCCAGCGCCAGGGTCAAGCCGCCGCCGTCGAGCTGGTCACGCAGCGCGGCGACCACGTCGAGCGGATCAGCCGAGAGCCGCAGCCTCGGGGAACGCACCACCAGATCCGTCACGGCCCACAGCGCGAACACCTCACCCACCCGCGGCGGATCTGGTGCCACCGGATCGGAGCGGGGCTCGCCAGCGCGCACGCTCGCCAACCCGTACTCGCCGCGCCGCCGCGACCCGAGCCGGGCCGTGCCGTCCAGCGCGGTCCACCAGCGCTCACCCAGCTGGGCGGCGATCTCAGCCGATACCAGGACCTCGGTGCGCAGCCGCCGGCCCGCCGGGATCGCCTCGACGGTGTAGAGGCCGGCCTCGGAGTCGGGCCGCTGGGTGGCGCGGTTGACCGCGTTGTGCGACAACTCCTCCATCGGCATGCGGGCCAGCGCCACGCCGCCGTCGCCGGTCGGCGCCGGGAGCGTCCACAGCCCGCGCACCTGCTTGGCCGGCTTGCCGACGGGTGGGTGCTGGCGCAGCGTGTTGTACACCGTGAGCCCGGCACCCGCGGGCTGTTGCTGATCTGGATACTTGCCCGCAGCCAGCACGAACGGCACTGGGACTGAGCGCTCACCGGCGATCTCCGGGTGAGCATGGCGGACGGTGAGCGCATCGGCAGCCACTGCGGCGCGCACCCGATCTGCCCCCAGGTGCTGGGACAGCCACGGCAGCAGCAGGCTTCCCGGCAGGTGATCATGGCCGCGAATCAGGTTGCCGGTGGTCTGGCGGGGCACCCGCACCGCCTGCTCAGTGCTGATCGTCAGGGGGATGCGGACCCACCCCCCGCCGGAGCTGGTCGCGCTGCCGCGCCCCGGCGTGGCGGCTTGCCGCTGGGCAGGCAGCTTCGGGCTGGACGGCGTCCACCCGCTCTCCCGCAGCCACCGCGCCCAGGCCGGCGCTCGGTGCCCCGCCCAGGTCAGCGTCACCTGCCCGGCACCACGACGGCGGTCCCCGCCGAGCCGGTCGCACCACGCGGCGCCGAGCACCAGCAGGGCGGTGGCTGCCGTCGCCGCGTCACCATCCTCGGGCAACGCCAGCGTGACCTCGGCCTGCAGCGGCAGCCCGGCGCGGGCCATCTCGACGAACCGCAGCATGTCGTCCAGGGCGCGACCGGTCTGCGGGTCGATCCGCACCCCGGGCTTGACGAAGGTGGTGGCCTGGGTGAGCGCCAGATCGGCCGCGACCAGGCTCCGCAACGGCGGGTCGAGGCGAGCCGGCCCGATCGCGAGCGCGGCGGGTCGCAGCCGGCGCCCGGCCGACGGGCCGTCCCGGTCCGGCGCGTCACCGAAGATCACCCGGTGCCACTGCGTCCACGGGCCGGGCGCGGCACCGTCCAGGGCGCGGGCCACGGTGCGGCAGCCGTCGCGGAGCACCCCGGTGACCGTGGTGCCGGGCAGGTAGGGCAAGCCGTCGCGGTCCCGCCGGACCAGGGCGTCCACCGCCGCCGGGAGGCCGGTACCGGCACCCACATGCCAGTCGGTTATCGGGCGGACGCTCAGCGTGACGGTGCTGCCCAGCACACCCGGCTGCTGGTGCCCGTCCGGCGCAGGCGTCACAGCGCACCCCCCGGAGTGATCGTGGCGATTTCGAGCGCGTCGATCAGCGGGGTCGAGCGGCCTGCCGAGCGGCTTGCCGGACGCAGCAGCCGCGGGGGGTCCGCCGGACGCTCGCCGGCGGCGCCGGCGAGCGTGCTGAGCACCTCTCGATCTGCGGCACTGCCCTCCGCCCGGCGCCACAGGTCGGCGAAGCGTCGCTGCGCACGTCCGGGGTCGGTACGCAATTCCTCCCGCAAGGCGTGCAGTTGGGTGCGGCTGACGACCCGCCCATCCGTCCGGCCGCGGGCCAGTGAGTGCACTTTCCTGACCCGGTTGATGAGTTGGTCCAGCCCGTGATGCGCGAGGTCAGCGGGTAGGCCGCCCTCGACCGGCAGCAGGAAGGGACGCTCGTGTAGCACCACAGCGCGGGTCCGGTAGCGCTCCCGGATCGTCTCCAGGTCGGATGCCAGGCTGTCGAGCTGGATGTGCAGGTCCAGGGCGTGGATCGCCGGATTGTGCCGGGTGGGGACCTTGGCGCTGGTACAGAGTTCCTCCGCGATGGCGTACGCCGTGGAGAATGGGAAGTGCGGGGTGACGATCGCGATCCCCGCCGACGCGGTGAGGCACTGCCGCCCGGCCGCTTTCCGGACCAGCTCGGTGCCGGTCCGCTCACCGAAGTGCTGGAGGTAGTCCCGCACGAATCCCAGCGCGTAGCGGCCGTCCACCAGCACGGTGAGGTCGTCACCGCCCACGATCAACGGGACCAGGGGGCAGCGCTGCTCCGGCTGACCGGCCCGCCTGACGCTGGCGGCCCGGACCCTGGTCAGCAGTTCGGTGGCGGCGCGGCGGAGTGCCTGGTCGGCCGCCTGCTGCACCTGCTCGCTCAACGTCTTCACCTCGGCCGCGTTGCCGAGGCGCTCGGCGGCGGTGCGAAACACCGCGCCGAGGCCGTTGCCGTCGGCGTGGACCACCGCCACCCGCTCGACCTGCTCGAAGAACTTGTCGATGTCGACCAGGGGCACGCCGGCTCCTACCTGCCTGCCCATCCGGTGGTCGGCGGCGGGCCGGGTCCGGCGTTTCGCAATGGCTTCCGCGGACAGCGGGAGGGGTGCCGCGTTCGGTTTCGCCCCACCGTCTGAGGCTCGGGATGCGTCGGAGTGCCAGGCCTGCGCGGGCCGGTCGGTGCTCGCGCAGGCCGCCACGGACGGTAGCCGCTGGAACCGTCCCAGGGTGGAGACGCGGCGCGCCACTGTGCTGGCATGCTCCTTGAACACGGCGGCGACCTCGTCCGGGGTCGGCACGGGACCAGTGATCGGCACCGCGGCCCCCGCGATGTCCAGCCCTGGTGCGTCGCGCAGTGCCGTGCGGGTGACCTGGTTGACGAGCTGCCGAGCCCGGTCCGCACCGCCGCCTGGCCCGTCCACCACGAGCAGGGTGCTTCCCGAAGACTCCTGGACGGTCTCCGTCCGGCCCGACCCGGACGCCGTGACCGCCGTGGCCACCCACTCGGTGGTGCTGAGCCGGACCAGCTCGGATGCGCCCACTGCTTCGCGGAGCCGGTTGCTGGCGAAGATGTAGGACTGGTTCGCCGAGGTCGCGATGAGGACCAGATGCATGCGGATGTCCCCCAGATGCTGGAGAGAGCCGACCGTGCCCCGCCGGGCGGTCGGTTTGTGCCTCGCTACCGCTGGGCTGGCGTCACCCGCCGTTATCGGTCCGACGTTCCCGGTAACACCCACCCTCGGAAGTGCGACAGGCTAGACGGTTCGGATGACGGGTAGTCAAGCGGGGGTCCTGTCTTCAGTGGTTGCGCTCTGCTCCAGCGTCTTCCAGCGTCCCAAGCCGTGGAACGGCCCTCTGCCGGTGCTGGCCGCGCTCGCTCGGCAACGACCTTGCTGGTGGGCCCTCCAAGGGGTGCGACGACGCCTGCCTCGCAGTACCACCGCCACCCCGGCTGACATCATGATTGCTGTTGGTGCCAGGTTGCGACCCACTGCAACATCGACCCCAAGAGGACTAGCCCCAGGCGTGACTCGTCCACGCTGCCCGCCACATCCCCCGTTCGGGTTCAGGTTTCACCTCATGGCCAGCCGCCGCTCTTGAAACGGCATGTCTCGCGGCCTCATTACCCTGCTTTACCCCACTGAATTCCGCGCCCAATCTGTCGCCGCCCAGGGTTGAGTTGTTTCTAGTATGCCCTCTTGATCGGACGGCTGATTACGAGAGTCCTCAGCACCGCCAATGGCAACGTCAGGTTCGTTTCTATGCCCTCGTGATCGGGCGGCTGGTTGGCGAGCTCCCTTGCACAAACTGCGGCCGGTGCTCGTCAAGCAGAACGTTTCTATGCCCTCTTGATCGGGCGGCTGGTTGCGAGGGGGTTCCCGAGGCGCCGGAGGTTTCTGGGGTTCCCGGTTTCTATGCCCTCTTGATCGGGCGGCTGGTTGCGAGTGGCGACGTTCATGGTGCTCGCGCCAACGCTCATGTTGTTTCTATGCCCTCTTGATCGGGCGGCTGGTTGCGAGACCGTCATGCTCACAATGCAGGCAAGAAGGTGACTGTTTCTATGCCCTCTTGATCGGGCGGCTGGTTGCGAGGGATCGGCGTGTCGCAGTGCTTGTGACCAGCGCAGATGGTACCGGGTTGCGAGCACCTCGACAATCGTGATCTTGGAAGGTGCGGGAAGATCGCTCTGGAGGCCGAGGTAGGGGTGCTGAGCTGCGCAAATGAGGTTGCGAGGACCGAGCCGAAAAATGGCCATCCGGCGGGTGGCTGTACGGGTCCGGAGCTACGGCTGCTGGGGTGCGGCGTTCTGCGTGCACGGGTGCAAGGTATCGGTCCTTGTCATGACAGCTATCTGGGGGCTGTCCGGGAGCGCGCCCGACGGTAGCCGTTCGCTACCCCGCCGTAGCTGCGTCACGAGCCGTGACCTAGGGTTCACGAGCTTCGTTGGGACAGTGATCACATTGTCGTGGTCGGGCGGGGGCGGTGCCTTCGTGCGGCCCGTCTCCACAAGGACGGTCGATGCCCCAGATGGTTGCTCGCCGGGTTCGGGTTCTGCTGGTCGGGTTGCTGCTCGGGGTGGCGGGGGTCGTCGGCCCAGTGGTCCGGGCCGCGGCCCAGGCAGAGGACCCGCCCGCCCGGTACATCGTCCGGCTCGCGGACCCGCCGCTGGCCAGCTACCGGGGTGGCATCGCGGATCTGCTGCCGACCAACCCGCGGGTGCTGGGCCAGGTCAAGCTCGACGTCGCCAGCCCCGCCAGCCTCGCCTACCTCGATTACCTGACCAGGGGCCACCGGGCCGCCACCGCGGCCATGGCCGAGGCCCTGGGGCACCCGGTCAAGGTGATCTTCGACTACCGGCACGCCTTCAACGGGCTCGCCGTAGAGCTGACCCCGGCGCAGGCCGACGTGGTACGCGGGCTGCCGGACGTCGCCGACGTGCAGCCAGACTTCGAGCGCCACACCCTCGGACAAGGCGGTAACCCTGACGAGAACGACACCGGCAGCACCGAAGAGACCGGCGCCGGTGCGCAGTGGATCGGAGCGCCCGCCATCTGGGACGGCACGGCGACCGGGAAGCCCGGGACTCGCGGCGAGGGAGTCGTCATCGGGGTCATCGACACCGGGATCAACGTCAACCATCCCTCGTTCACGGCCAAGGGCGACGACGGCTATCAGCATCACAACCCCCGGGGCCGGTTCTACGGGCTGTGCGCTCCGCTCGATGGGGCGCCGTTTTGCAACGACAAGCTGATCGGCGTGCACGACTTCACCGCCACCAGCCCGCTCGACGACAACGGCCACGGCAGCCACACCGCCAGCACCGCGGCGGGCAACATGGTCAGCGCCCGGGTCAGCGCGCCCACCACCTCGTTCACCCAGGAGATCTCCGGGGTCGCCCCGCACGCCAACCTGATCAGCTACAAGGCGTGCCTGGTCATTGGTTCCTGCACCGGGGTCAGTCTGGTGGCCGCGGTGGACCAGGCCATCCCCGATGGGGTGGATGTGCTGAACTTCTCGATCGGGGGCGGCCCGAGTGACCCGTGGCGCGACGCCGACGCGCAGGCGTTCCTCGGCGCTCGCGACGCGGGGGTGCTGGCGGTGGTCGCGGCGGGCAACTCCGGGCCGGAGGCGGGCACCGTCGGATCCCCCGCCGGCGCCCCCTGGGTGCTCTCCGTGGGAGCCAGCACGCACGACCGTCTGCTGCTCAGCTCCGTGGCGGGGTTGGCCGGGGGAGCCACCCGGCCCCCGGACGACATCGTGGGCACCAGCTTGACCGCGGGCTACGGCCCGGCGCTAGTCGTCTACGCCGGGGATTTCGGGGACCCGCTGTGCTCCGGAGCGTTCCTGCCCGGCACCTTCCACGGTGAGATCGTCATCTGTGACCGGGGCGGCAACGCCCGGCTGGAGAAGGGCCGCAACGTCCGGCTGGGTGGGGCGGGCGGCATGATTCTCGGCAACTCAGCGGCTGACGGGGAGGCCACCGTCGCCGACGCGCAGGAGCTGCCCACCGTCGCCATCGGGTTCACTGCGGGCCGCGCACTCAAAGAGTGGGTGAGCACTGGAACCGGGCACCGAGGCACGATCACCCCGACGGCCGTTGGCCGGGACCCCACCCGCGCCGACGTGCTGGCGGGGTTCAGCTCCCGGGGGCCCAATTCCGAGGCCCCGGACGTCCTCAAGCCTGACGTCACAGCTCCCGGGGTGGACGTGCTGGCCGCCGTGAACAGCGCGAACCCGCTGGCCCCGGCCCAGTTCGGGGTGCTGTCGGGCACGTCGATGGCCAGCCCGCACACCGCTGGCGCGGCGGCGTTGATCCGGGCACTGCATCCGGACTGGACCCCGGCCCAGGTGGTCTCGGTGCTCACCTCCACCGGTCACCTCCCCGGCTTGCGCGAGGACGACGGCGTCACCCCCGCCGACCCGTTCGACCGCGGCTCGGGCCGCATCGACCTGGTCCAGGCAGCGCGCGCGGGGCTGGTGCTGGGCGAGACCGGCGGGAAGTTCCGCGCCGCGAACCCAGCGACCGGTGGCGATCCGGCGACCCTGAACCTCGCCACCCTGTCCCACCAGAGCTGCCCGGGGCGCTGCGCATGGCAGCGCGAGGTGACCAACACCCTCCCCACGGCCACCACCTGGCGGATCAGCACGGTGGCGGCAGATGGCCTGACGCTGACGGTCACACCCCGGGCGCTCCGGCTGGCACCGGGGGAGACCGCGGTCCTCACCCTCGCCGCCGACGCCACTGCCCTGCCCCGCGGCCAGTGGGCTTTCGGCTCGGTGACGCTCACCCCGGACACCGCCGCGCCGGCTGGCACCGCGCGGCCCGGAACCCCGGCGGTCCAGCACCTCACCGTCGCCGTGCTGCCCGGCGGACCACGCGCCGAGCCCACCCGGTGGCCGGGCTGACGGGACTGACCAGGCGCTGACGGGAGGCCGCCGGCTCGGAGTGGGTCAAGCGTGAGGTCAGGCTATGGCGGCAGCGCAGCTCGCCGGAGACCTTCCTGATCGTGCTCACCGATGGCGAGCTGGTGTGGAACGAGGCCATCGATGATTTCGACTACCACCGCAGCACCGCGCTGCCGGCGCCGTTGCGGGGCTGGTTCGCCACCGAACCCATGTGGGTCGACCTGCGATGGGCCCGCGACGAGGACCAGCTCTCGGTGCGCCACAGCCGGTTCCGCGACGCGGTGGCGACGCTGGCCGCGCCGATGCACGGCCGGTCAAAGGACGACTTGGAGGGCGAGGACGTCCGCCAGCACCGCCGCGCGACCAGGCTGCGCCGGGCTGCGGTCACCACGGTGTCGGTACTGCTGGTCGCGGCGGTCCTGCTGGGGCTGGTCGCAGTACAGCAGCGTGAGACTGCGCAGCAACAGACCCGGGTGGCCCTTTCGCGCGCGCTCGCAGCCGAGTCGGCGGCACAAGACATCCTGAGCCCGCAGTTGGCGGTCCGGCTCGGGGTAGCGGCGTATGCAGCGAGCCCGACCCTGCAGGCGAGGGCGAACCTGGTGCGGTTGATGGACCGGAACCGACACGTCTCCGCATTCCTGCAGCCACCACCCAGCCGGGTGCCCGGTAGCGACCCGCGCGTGGGGGCGGTCGCGCTGAGCGAGGACGGCGCGTTGCTCGCCTTGGTCTACCGATCGACGGGAGAGGTCGTGGTGTGGGACACGGCGCTGCGCCGAGAGGTCAACCGACTGGGTCCAGCACCAGAACTGGCTGGGGAGCAGAGCGTGGTGGTGCGGTTCAGCCGAGATCACCGCACCTTGGTGATCAGCATGGCCGGCAGTGTCTTCCGGTGGGTCCTGCAGCAGGGACCTGCCAGCAAGACCGAGCTACCGGCGCAGTTCCGGGTGGATGGGGTGGCGCCTGACGGCAGGCTGGTCGCCGTGTCCGATGAGACCTTTCCGCCGAGCAGCTACTCGATCCGGGACTTGACCAGTGGCGAAGTACTCGTGGACGAGCCGACCGCACAGCATGGCAGGCCTGTCGAGTTCACCGCCGACGGCAGGTACATAGTCTATATGAAGGAACTGCCCGAGTCGCAGCGCGGTCAGTTCGGCATCATGAGCGAGTTCAGGCTGTTCGACCTGCAGCGGCGAAGCTGGCTTGATGGGGCATCAGTAGTTATTCCAGCCCTTTCCCGATGGGCGGTGAGCCACGATCCTGTTCAATTGTACTCGCTCAGCCCACACGGTGTCCTGGAAGTCTGGGACCTGCGCTCCGGGCAACGCAAGGCGCAACGGGAGATCCCTGGGGCTGCTGTTCGCGAGGTGGCGGTCTCCGCAGCCGGCGCGGTCGTTCTCGTGAGTGCAACCGGAGGCGCAGTGGTCGGGCTGGACGGGACCCTTTCTCATTCGGCCGTCGTCGCTCAGCATCCACTCGGAGTGCGGGACATCGCAGTCAGCGCGGATGGCAGCACGGTGTACTCGGTATCCGATGGCGGCGCCGTCGTGCAGTCCGCGCCACTTGCCGACCGCCGCGTGTCCGCCTTACCGATCACGGACCCAGGTACCCAGGTTCCCGCGCATAGCGCGGAAAGCAAGCTTGGCCGCGTAGTTGATTTCGTTGCCAGTCCAGACGGTGCTCAGCTACTGGTGCAGCGGGTCGAGGCGACCGAGTTGTGGGACTTGCGCACCCGTCAACGCAGGCTGACCGTTCCTTTCGTGAAGACCGATGGCTTCGACGCATCCGTCGACGTCAGTGGCGGCTTCAGCCCCGACGGCGGTCGGCTGGGTGTCCGGGACGGCCGGAGAATACACGTATGGGACAGCGGATCGCTTGACGAAGTGGCCACCGTGAATAGCCCGGAGGATCAGGTTGCCGCCGAGCAATTGCTGGTCAAGCTGCTGGGTGGAGGCTCCCGTCTGATCCGGCAGGCCTCCGGACCGTACGGCGAGAAGGTAGCCTACTACGCGGTGTGGCCGACCGGCCAACAGTTGCTCGCAGAAGGCCGGTACGACAGCACCAGTGCCACCGCACGAGGGTCGTATGCGGTCACGACAACCGTTCCCCGGGATGCTGCAGGAAAGGCAACAGGCCATACCGGCATTACGGTCTGGAAGATGGCCGAGAATGGACCTCCCGAACGAGTGGGCCACGCTGAGTCCCAGGTTGCCGGCGTGACAGGTGCCGTTAGTGCTGACGGCAGGTTTGCGGTAGCTGCTGATGCTAATGGCGGCGGTCAGATCATCGACCTCGGGGACTCGGCAACCCCGATCGATCTGGCGATAGGTGACGCGCGGCGCGAAATGGGAGAGTTCTTGTTCGCCGATGATGCCGACCTGCTGGTCGAGCAGGTATCCCCCTACGACTACGGGGAGTCGAGTGACGGGCTGTTTCATAAAAGATTGCTATTCAGGGATCGCGGTACCGGCTCCTTGCTTGGAGAATGGGAGGACCCTTTTGGTGAGCCGGACCAGCACAGTGGTTTTTTGACGATGGAACTGGCTGGCGGGGACACCTTGCTGACGAACCGCGAGGACGGCACCATCGGGATGTGGAAGCTAGGTACCGATGACTGGCTGCGTGAGCTGTGCGCACTCGGTGGGGAGATGACCGGCGACGAGCGGCAGCGGTACCTCCTCGGCCTGCAGGTCACCCCGGTATGTGGTGCCTGAGCGGCTCAGCGAACCTCGCCGGTGACGTTCGGCGTTGTGCGGGATGACCCAGGGTTGCGCGGAGCGCGGTAGCGCCCCGGGCAGCCGTCATGGCCGCCGGGGGCGGTACCGCAGAGTTCAGCGGTCAGTCGAACTCGCCGTGGCGCACACCGGCAGTGAACGCGGCCCACCCGGCGGCGCTGACAATCAGCTCGGGGCCGGTGGGGTTCTTGGACACTACAGTCCCGATTTCACGATGAGCGTTGTTCGGGTTACAGTGAGTGCCCTGAGGCGCCGATCAGATATGGTTACATTCCGTCACCTCCTTTCGGTTGATCTGTGTTCAGGTCGGTGTGAGTTGTGCGGCGAGTCTGGC
>DASTLT010000237.1:0-2696 GCA_035714625.1 Pseudonocardiaceae bacterium
CAGCACCTGCGCATCCACCAGCGCCGTGCTGGATACTCCCAGCACGGCGCAGCCCAGGCGGAACTCGCTGCCCCGCGGGGTGCTCAGGTCGGTGGACAGGGCGCCCCAGGAGAACGCCCGGGCCTGCTGGTGCATCCGCTCATGGGCCGAGGGGTGCGGCAGCAGCGCCCGGTAGACCGATCTACTGATCTCCTGCAGCAGCGCGAGGTCGGGCCGCAACCGGCGCAGCAGGTCGACTTTGGCGTCCAGCAGTCCGGTCGGCCGGGAATCGACGTTCCAGCTCACCACCCGCAACCGCACCGCAACTCCCGCCGCTCGTTGTCATGCCCCACGCACCTCACCCGGACCCCGGTGCTCCGCGACGCGGTAGACCTCGGGCACGAATCCCCAGACCGAGCCCAAGCGGCCCCGCTCGAAGTCCGCACCGACCCGCTTGCGGTAGGAGGCGTCCAGAATCGGCCGCTCGTCCAGCCCCTGGGTCATGGCCAGGCACGGCGGGCGGTAGGCGCAGCTTCCACAGTGTTCCCAGGATGGGTTCGGATACACCCGCAGCGCCGGGTCGATCATGTCCTTGAGCTGCAGCGCGATGACGGTGCCATGCCGTTCGAGCTCCAGCTCGGTGCGCGGGATGTGGGTGCGGCGAAACGAGTCGGTGCTGCGTTGGGTGATGATGCCTCCGGCGCCCGGCCGCGCCTGCACCCGGGCCTCCTGGGCGTCGCCCGCGTCGGGCAGTGTCGCGCGCAGCTCGTTGTGGATCGTGCCCGCCAGCTTGGCGAGGAAGCCGAGCTGCCAGGCCCAGGACCGGGTCAGCGCCTGCTCGTCCAGCAGCAGCCGGTCCAGCTCCGGCCACTGCTCACCGAGGACCACCCGGTGCTCGACCAGCCAGTACAGCTCATGGTCGTCGATCACCGCCAGGTTCACCCGCACCCGGTACTGCAGCGAGCGTCCCTCCGGGGTGATGAGCCCGGTGTCCGGGCTCACCGGGTCCGGCACGGCAACGTCGAACTGGGCCGCGACCTGCAGCGGGGTGAAGCGGTCCACCTCCAGCGCCCACTCGAAGTAGCGCTGCAGCACCCCGGTGCCCAGCTCCAGATGCGACTCCCAGTCCCGGACCTGCGCCGCCGACAGGGCCCGGACCTGCTCGTAGGCGGCCCGCTGCCGGCGCATCGACTTCTCGAAGCCGGCGACGGCCAGCGGCCGGACGATCGCCCGGTTCCAGTCCCACATGCCGGGGAAGTAGTAGACGTCGAGCGCGTCGTGAACCGCTTCTTCGAAGTCGAACACCCGCAGTGGCTCGACCGGCTCGTAGTCCTGCCGCTCCCGGGCGGCGAGATCCCACGCCCGGCGGCAGCGCCGGAACAGCGCGCTCTCCCACGGTCTGGTCACATAGTGCCGGCTCACCCAGGGCACCTCCTCGCTCACCCGAAGCGGGAACCCCGAGGGTACCGCGACATCCCGGCCTCCCGCCTGTCCATCGAGGCCCGCCACTGCGCCGGTGCCCGCTGGCCTGATTACCGTCAGGCGATGCCGAGGTGGCGGGCGATGAGGATGCGCTGCACCTCACTGGTGCCCTCGCCGATCTCCAAGACCTTGGCGTCCCGGTAGAAGCGGCCGACGGGGTACTCGTTCATGAAGCCGTACCCGCCGAAGATCTGGGTGGCGTCGCGGGCGTTGTCCATCGCCGCGTTCGACGAGACCAGCTTGGCGATCGCGGCCTCCTTTTTGAACGGCTGGCCGCGCAGCATCCGCGCGGCGGCCTCGTAGTAGGCCAGCCGGGCGGTGTGCGCGCGCACCTCCATGTCCGCGATGGCGAACTGGATCGCCTGGTAGCTGGCGATGGCCCGGCCGAACGCCTGGCGCTGGCGGGCGTAGCGCAAGCACTCGTCCACACAGCCCTGAGCCAGCCCGACGCTCAGCGCGGCGATCGCGATGCGCCCCTCGTCGAGAATGGACAGGAACTGCGCGTACCCCCGGCCCCGCTCGCCGAGCAGGTTCGTCACCGGCACCCGGCAGTCGTCGAAGAACAGCTCGCGGGTGTCCGAGCAGCTCCAGCCGACCTTGGAGTACTTCGGCGAGACGGTGAAGCCCGGGGTGCGGGCCGGCACCATGATCGCGGAGATCTCCTTGCGTCCGGAGTTGACCCCGGTGATCGCGGTGACGGTGACCACGCTGGTGATGTCGGTGCCGGAGTTGGTGATGAACGCCTTCGATCCGTTGAGCACCCAGTCGTCGCCGTCGCAGCGCGCGGTGCTGCGGGTCGCGCCGGCGTCCGAGCCGCCGCCGGGCTCGGTGAGCCCGAACGCCCCCAGCTTCTGCCCGGTGCACAGCTCCGGCAGCCAGCGCTGCTGCTGCTCTGCGGTGCCGAACCGGTAGATCGGCATCGCGCCCAGCGACACCCCCGCCTCCAGGGTGATCGCCACCGACGAGTCGACCCGGCCCAGTTCCTCCAACGCCAGGCAGAGCGCGAAGTAGTCACCGCCCATCCCGCCGTACTCCTCGGGGAACGGCAGCCCGAACAGCCCCATCTCGCCCATCTTCGCCACCAGCGCGTAGGGGAACTCCTGGCGTTCATACAGCTCCCCGATGACCGGGGCGACCTCCTTGCGGGCGAAGTCCTCCACGGTGGCCCGCAACGCCACCTGCTCCTCACTCAACTCCACGGGGGCCTCCCTTCGGTCGGCCTCGTGAGTGGGTAA
>DASTLT010000238.1:0-21619 GCA_035714625.1 Pseudonocardiaceae bacterium
TCGCTCTGCTCGGGCAGGTACGAGCCGGTCTCCACCTGGCGAGCCCGCTCGGTCGCCGTGTAGATGCCCAGCTCAGCGCGCTCGTCGAAGGACAGGTAGTCCAGCGCCAGCCGCCGGAAGATGTAGTCCATCACCGAGGACGCCATGCGGATGTCCGGGTCGTCGGTCATCCCGGCCGGCTCGAACCGCATGTTCGTGAACTTCGAGACGTAGGTCTCCAGCGGCACCCCGTATTGCAGGCCCACCGAGATCGCCACCGAGAACGCGTCCATCAGACCGGCCAGCGTCGAGCCCTGCTTGGAAATCTTGAGAAAGACCTCACCCAGGCCGTCGTCCGGGTAGGAGTTCGCGGTGATGTAGCCCTCGGCGCCACCCACCGTGAACGACGTCGTGCTGCCGGTCCGGTTCTTGGGCAGCCGCCTGCGGACCGGCCGGTACTCCACCGGCGCCGGAGTGGCTGCGGTCTTGTTGTCACGTTTGGACACCGAAAGGGGTTGGCCGACCTTGCAGTTGTCCCGGTAGATGGCGACCGCTTTCAGGCCTAGCTTCCAGCCCTGAGTGTAGACATCCGCGACGTCAGCAACGGTCGCATTCTCCGGCATATTGATGGTTTTGCTGACCGCGCCGGACAGGAATGGCTGCACCGCTGCGAGCATCCGCACATGTCCCATCGACGCGATCGCCCGTTCTCCCATCGCGCAGTCGAACACCTCGTAATGCTCGGGACGCAGTCCCGGCGCGTCGATGACGTTGCCGTGCTCGGCGATGTACTCGACGATCGCCTCGAGCTGCTCCTGCTGGTAGCCCAGCTTGCGCAGCGCCTGCGGGACGGTGCCGTTGACGAACTGCATCGAGCCGCCGCCGACGAGTTTCTTGAAGGTGATCAGTCCCAGCGCGGGCTCGATGCCGGTGGTGTCGACGTCCATCGCCAGCCCCGAGGTGCCGGTGGGGGCCAGCAGGGTGGCCTGCGCGTTGCGCCAGCCGTGGTGCTCACCGAGGGCCAGGCAGTCCCGCCACGCCTGGATGGCGGCTTCCCATACGGAGCTGTCCAGCTCATCGACTCGAGGGGCGGCGAAGGTGGCCGCCGCATGCTTGCGCATGACGCGGGTGTGGCCTTCGGCGTTGCGGGCATACCCGTCGTAGGCGCCCACCACCGCCGCGAGCTCGGCGGAACGCTTGTAGGCGATGCCGGTCATCAGGCTGGTGATGGCGCCGGCCAGGGCGCGGCCGCCGTCGGAGTCATAAGCGTGCCCGGTGGCCATCAGCAGCGCGCCGAGGTTGGCATAGCCCATCCCGAGCTGCCGGTACGCCCGGGTGGTCTGCCCGATCACCGTGGTGGGGAAATCGGCGAAGCAGATGGAGATGTCCATCGCGGTGATCACCAGTTCGGCGCATTTCGCGAACGTGACCGCGTCGAAGCTCTGGGTCCCATCCGGTGATTCCCGCAGGAACTTCATCAGGTTCAGCGAGGCGAGGTTGCACGAGGAGTTATCCAGGTGCACGTACTCAGCGCACGGATTAGAGGTGGTGATCCGACCGGACTCCGGGCAGGTGTGCCAGTCATTGATCGTGTCGTCGTACTGGATGCCCGGGTCGGCGCAGGCCCATGCCGCCTCGCACATCCGGCGGAACAACGCCGCTGCATCGACCGTGTCGATGACCTCACCCGTGGTACGGGCCCGCAGCCCGAACTCGGCAACACTCTCCACGGCCCGCATGAACTCATCAGAGACCCGGACCGAGTTGTTGGCGTTCTGGTACTGGACGGAATAGATGTCGCTGCCGCCCAGGTCCATGTCGTATCCGGCGTCACGCAGCACCCGGATCTTGGCTTCTTCCCGGACCTTGGTCTCGATGAACTCCGCGATGTCCGGGTGGTCGACGTCCAGGATGACCATCTTCGCCGCCCGCCGGGTGGCGCCGCCGGACTTGATGGTCCCGGCGGAGGCGTCCGCACCGCGCATGAACGACACCGGTCCGGAGGCGTTGCCGCCGGAGGACAGCAGCTCTTTGGACGAGCGGATCCGGGACAGGTTCACCCCGGCGCCGGATCCCCCCTTGAAGATCAGTCCCTCTTCCTTGTACCAGTTCAGGATCGAGTCCATCGAGTCCTCGACGGCCAGCAGGAAACAGTTGTGCACCCGAAGGGAGTTAGACAGGTACTCGCCCGACTCGGTCTGGATGTCGTAGACCTCCATCGCTCCGAGCTGCTCGATGCGCGCGATCTCCAACCGTTTCACATCCCGCGCCGGACGGCCCGGGATCGCAAACGAAGCTTCCAGCTTCTGCACCTTCTCCGAGCCAATGAAGCCGATCTCATCGGCAAAGATGCGCCGGTCACCGGCGCTTTGGATACCGATACCCCAGAGATCGTGCCGGTCATCACGCTTATCGAGGTGGCGGGTGACGCGGGCGAAGATCCCGAATCGCGCGAGCAGTGCCTGCACCCCACGGATGAACTGCTCACTGCTCACGCCCAGCCCGACGAGGCAGGACCGCTCGCGCTGTGACACATAGCACTCGGCCTGGAACAGGCTGCGTAGGTACGCCGCAACGACCGGCAGCGGTGCCGTGTACAGTTGCTCGGGGATGACCATCTCGACCCCGCGGGCCCGCAGACCCCAGCGCTCGACAAAGGCGGTCAGGTACTTGCCCGACATTCGAATACGACGGCAGTCCAGTGACTGGTCCTGGGTCTTTACGAAGATGGGTTCGTGTAGAACAGCCTCGGGGACGGCCATGCGGAGTGCGTCGAGCACCCACGCCTGCTCGTCAGCATTGACGGTCATCGCCTCAACAATCAGTGACGGATTACCACTGCCCGGATACTGGCCGACGAACCCGTCCGACTGCAGCCAGCCAGCGAACGCAGCTTCGGCGATCGCCACCGGGTCGATCTCAGCACCACCGAACGCGGCCCGGCGATGCCACTCCAGTTGGTCCTGCGCTTTCAGTTCACGAGCCTGCATCCATCGTCCGGTACCCATACCGGTGGATTTCCAGACCAAGTGGTCGCCGGTCACGTCCAGGGTGTGGCCGGCCTTGGTGTGGATGCGAAGAACGTCCTTTACACCGTTCGCCTTGGTGGCCACGACACTCGTCACTCCGTGCGCGTCGTAGACCTTGGTGCCCACCGCATCGTCCTCGACCAGGCGTCCGATCGGAATCATACCCCCGGGCGTGCTCACGAGTGCTCCGTACGGCTGGCACGCCGAAACCTGTTGAGGGGCAGCGGTGCCGACGTTGAACCACACAGGTGAGTTGAAGCTGAAGATCTGGTGCAGCAGCGTATAGGTCATCTCATGCTCGAAGATCTCCGCGTCCTGCTCGGTGGCGAAGTATCCGTTGTCCCGGCCGGCCTTGGTGTAAGTGAGCACCACCCGGTCGATGAGCTGCTTGAGACTCCACTCCCGGGCCGGCGTGCCCAGGGCACCCCGGAAATACTTACTGGTCACGATCTGCACCGCATTCGGCGACCAGAAGTCAGGGAACTCGACACCGCGCTGCTCGAAGTTGACCGAGCCGTCCCGCCAGTTGGTGAGCACGACATCCTGCCGCGTCCAGGTCACCTCGTCGTAGGGGTGCATCCCGGTCCTGGTGTAGATCCGCTCAAGCTGCAGGCCCCCGCCCGCTCCGCAGTGAGTTCCTGCTGAGTTACCGGTCATCTCCGTCATGCTTCCCTCGTCCCTGGATGTCCTGTCACGGCCTGCTCACCGCTGCACATCAGCCTGCGTGCACCGGTGCTCGATCCCCAGCCGGTACGTCGCCCTGGGGATCGGATTCCCGCGCCGCGCGCAACCGTTGGATCTCGGCCTCGAAGTCACTCAACGACTCAAAGCCGCGATATACCGAGGCGAAGCGGAGGTAGGCCACCTCATCGAGATCACGCAGCGGCCCGAGGACCGCGAGCCCCACCTCATGGGCGGGCAGCAGCGCCCGGCCCAGCGCCCGGACCGCACTCTCCACCTCCTGACCCAACTGCGCCAGGGCGTCCTCGCTGACCGGCCGACCCTGGCAGGCCCGGCGCACCCCGGCGATGACCTTCTCCCGGCAGAACGGCTCGGTCACCCCGGACCGCTTTAAGATCATCAGCAGGGTGGTCTCGACGGTGGTGAACCGCTGGTGGCACACCGGACACGAGCGGCGTCGGCGGATAGCCGTCCCGTCCTCACTGGACCGGCTGTCGATCACCCGACTATCCGGGCAACGGCAAAACGGGCAGTGTATGGCTGAACCCCTTTCCGTCCAGGCCCGCACCCACGCGCTGGGCCCGCACCCCACGCGACCGCCCGAGTGGCGGCTACTTGACACTCCAACCACTACTACTAGACGAACTACAGTACTGTAACTACAACATGTGGGACGTTACCCCGAGGGGACGCGGGATGCAACACGACACGCCACGCCAATCACGCGCACCCGGTCTGGCACCGCCCCGTGCAGACTTCGGCGCGAGCTGGCTGGCCCAGCACTACGCGGCCGAACACAGCCCACCCCCTGGTCGTTGTGCCGTGTGGGACTGGCATTCCCTATTCTCGGAGGCTCTTCCTGATTGGGTGGTATGCTACACTGCGGCCGTAGCTCCCTACTTCGGAAATGTCCGGAGGATGATATGATTCTCATTATTGTTCTGTTGGTACTCTGGCTTATCACGGCGGTTGTCGGGTTCGCCTTCAAGGGCCTGCTCTGGCTTGCGATCATCGGGATCGTGCTGTTTGTCGGTACCACCGCGATCGGGTTTGTCCGGCGCAAGGCGATCCACCGTTAGTCATTCTCATCCCCGCGCCTGGCCGGGGCTCCTCACCGGAGAGCTATCGTGCCCTCGGGTCGCTATCGGCTGGGCTGGGTGGGCGGGGCGGGGGGGTGGTGAGCAGGGGGTGCATCCCGGTCCGGCCGGCGATCACCGCGCGAGCGAGGTCGCTCAATTTCAGGTTGTGTGCGCGCGCATAGTCGCGCAGGGTGGCGAAGGCGTCCTGCATGTCCATGTCGAGACGTTCGGCGACCAGCCCCTTGGCTTGTTCGATGATCACCCGACTGTTCAGCGCGGTCTGCAACTGTGCGGTCAGGACCTCCTGGTGGTGGATGGAGCGTTCCTGGAGCAGACCGATGGTGGCCACGGCAACCAGTGCTTGGGCGGTGCGCAGCGCCGGACCGTTCAACTCACCGGGGTGGGTCCGGAACAGGTTGAGGGCGCCGATCACCTCGCTACGCAGCCGCATCGGCAGCGCGTCCACGGCGGTGAAGCCGGCGTCGGTGGCCGCATGGGCGAATCGCGGCCACCGGCCACCTGCGGTGGTCAGATCGGTGTGGCCGACCCTGGCCCCGGCCGCGAAGGCGTCCAGGCAGGGGCCTTCGGCGTTCTGCAACTGGAACAGTTCCAGCAGCCGGACCTGCTCGTTGGAGCTCGCGAGCACCTGGAGCTGGCCGTGCTGGTTGGCCAGCAGCAGCCCGGCCGCGTCGACGTCGAGGAGCTCGACGCACCGGTCCACCAGCAGGTGCAGGAAATCAATCACGTCGAAGTCGTCGATCAGGGTGTCGGCCAGTTCGACGAACGTGTCGACGAGACGCTCATCACCCATCGCAGTCACCTCACCAGTCGATGTCCCCCGAAGTATGGGCGCCAATACAGGATGCATTCATGTCGCCTCGTCGGGATGGTCGAAGCGCACCCGGCGGGCGACCACGTCGGCGGCCAGTTCGGCCAGCGGCTGCTGGCTGGTGAACGCGCGCGCCCGGAGCCGGGAGAAAGCGTCCTGCATTGGTTCGTCGAGTTGCGCCGCGATCATTCCGGTGGCCTGGTGCACCTGCGGGCTGTGCAGCGCCAAGGCGTCGGCCGGGTCGCCGTCGGTGTTGGGCAGTCCGGCCTGCTCATCCAGCAGTAGCCGGCGGGCGAGGGCGGCGAATGCCAAGGCGTCGGTCAGGGTCGGCGCCGTGAGCTGGCCGGGCTTGAGCTGATGCAGCGCAAGGATCCCGACCTGGATGGTGCCGACACACAACGGCAGGGCAAACAGGGCGCACGCCCCAGCGTCGACCGCCAGTGGCGCGAACAACGGCCAGCGACGCTGGCTGGCGGGGGAGTCGAGATCGGCGACGAGGACCAGGCTACCCGCGCGGTGCGCGTCCGTGCAGGGTCCCTCTCCGACCGTAACCTGCAGTTCGGCCAGCCGCGTGCTCAGGGTGTCGGTCGTATGCCTCGTCTCGGCCCAGCCTGCGGCGTTGTCCACCGTCACCGCGGCCCCGCTCACCCCCAGCCGGACGACGGCGGTCTCGCAGAGCAGCCCTACCGACACCGGCAGCCGCAGGCTCGCGGCCCGCTCGGCGACCCACGCCCGAACCTGCGGATGCCGGCTGGCGCCATCGCCGAAACCGGCCATCGCCCTCGCCTCATCTGACGGGCCCGCCCGCCTCCCGGCGCATCCGACCGGGCTACCCGCGGTGCTCAGCGCGCCCTGAGACCTCCGTGGCAGCCCACCCTGACGTACCGGGGTCTCGGGTCACCGTATCGCGGGGAATTGTGATCTTACTCCAGGGTACCCCGCCCCGGCGGGCACCAGTGCGGTTCATGGTTCCTCGGGTTCCTCGGGTTCTTCGGGTTCTTCGGGTTCTTCGGGCTGGCTGGTGCGGATGTCGGTGGGGTTCGGGGGAACGTCGTCTGCGCTGCGCAGGGAGCGGATACCGGCGTTGAGCACGGCTAGGAGGGGCACGGCCAGCAGCGCGCCGATGATGCCAGCGGCGAGCAGTCCGGCGGCGATGGCCAGGACCACGGCCAGCGGGTGCAGATTGACCGCTCGCCCGAGTAGCAGGGGTTGCAGGACGTGGCCTTCCAGTTGCATCACGGCGATGACGATGCCCAGCACGATCAGCGCCGAAACCAGGCCTGTGGTGACCAGGGCGACGAGGACGGCGACGCCGCCCGCCAGTACCGCACCGATGATCGGGACGAAGGCGCCGAGGAAGACCAGAGCGGCCAGGGAGACGGCTAACGGGATGCCGAGAATGGCCAGTCCTGCCCCGATGCCCACGGCGTCGACGATGGCCACGGCGACCGTGGCCCGGGCGTAGCTGACCAGGGCAACCTGGCTGCGCTGACCGGCGACGTCGACCCGGGCGCGCACCCTGCCAGGCGCGGCGCGCAGGAAGAACTGCCAGATCCGCGCGCCGTCGTACAGGAAGAAGATCAGCGTGAACAGCACCAGCAGGCTCTGCGCGAGGATCTCACCGATCGTGTGAGCGGTGGTCAGGGCACCAGCGGTGATGCCGGCCTGGTTGGCGTTCAGTGCGGCGATGAGGTCGTCGCGGATGCCTCGGAGTTGCTCCTCGCTCAGGTGTAGCGGGCCGGTGCTCAACCAGGTCACGATGGTGTCGATGCTGGTCGAGAGCTGGATTCGCAGGGCAGGCAGACCGCGGATGAACGTGATGATGACGAAGGTGAGCATTCCACCGAGCACGACAAGGCCGCCCACCAGGACCAGGACGGTGGCCAGCCCCCGGCGTACCTTGTGCCTGGCCAGCCAGCCCACGGCAGGCGCCAGCAACGCGGCCAGCAACAGGGCGATCGCCACCGGGACGAGCAGTGGCGCCAGGTAGCTGGCTACGAGGCCGATCACATAAAGCGCTGCCGCGACGACCAGCAGTCGCCAGCCCAGGGCGGCGCTGACCCGCAACGGGCGGGGCACCACCTGCCGGATATCCTCGATCGCGGCCAGCAGCCGGCGCACCATGGCCGCCGTCGTGACCAGCTCATCGCGGGTCGTCCCGTTATCGTCCACTGCGGACTTCCTGTCCTCATCTGTCCGGTCGCGCCGCTCGGGCGCTGGCAATGAGCAGTGCAATGGTGTATCGCCGGAGCGCTGCCGGCACAGTTGCTCGGGGTGTTGGTCATGGTGCCGCCTTGGGGTAGACGTCGCCAGCGGTCAGCAGCGCCCCGGGCGCACGCCCCGCGCTCGGGGCTGCCTGGATGCTGCCCCCACCGCACAGCGGCCGAACCGGCCCGGCTGCGCTTCCGAGGCAACCGGTCGGGTGGGTTTTACCTGCCTGAGGGCTACCCGATCCGCTGGGAACGCGGAGATCACGCGGCCTTTGTCTTTGCGGGCAAACACATGGAGACCTATCCGGACGAAAAGCTGCCGATGGTGCCGGTGCTTGCCACCATTCCCGTCTGACCGTCCGGCTGGACTGATCTCGCTCAGATCCGGCTCGTCAGTCAGCGGTGGCTCCGCACGAGAGCGGCATGAGAGCCCGACACAGCGTGCACGAAAGCCCGCCACGCGGGGGTTCAGGGGTGGGGGGTGCTGCGGGTTAGGGCGTGCTCGACCAGGACGACGAGGGTCTCCCGGCTGGACCGGGGGTCCCGGGCATCCGTCTGGAGCAGCGGGCAGTCCGGGGGGAGGGCCAGCGCGTCCCGCACGGCGTGCACCGGGAAGTCGGGGGCGCTGGGGAACTGGTTGATCGCCACGGCGAACGGCAGCCGGCGGTCCTCGAAGTAGTCGATCGCGGCGAAGCAGTCGTCCACCCGCCGCACGTCGACCAGCACGATCGCGCCGACCGCGCCCCTGGCCAGCTCATCCCACATGAACCAGAACCGGTTCTGCCCAGGTGCCCCGAACAGGTAGAGGATGAGCTGCTCGTCGACGGTGATGCGGCCGAAGTCCATCGCCACCGTGGTGGTGGTCTTGTCCGGGACGGCAGCCGCATCGTCGATGCCGATCGAGAGTTCGGACATCTCCTGCTCGGTGCTCAGCGGGGGGGATCTCCGAAAGCGACCCGACGAACGTGGTCTTCCCTACTCCGAACCCACCGGCCACCAGGACCTTGAGTGGGACCAGTCCAGCCGGCCCGGCCGGTGGGGCTGGAGGGTCAGGAACTGACCGTCGGCCGTCCCTAACGGGAGCGTAATCCATCCAACAGTCTCCCTAGGATCTCGTGACCAGGGCCGCCGACGTTGCTGGCCCTGGGCAGGTGCACGGTGAGGAAGCCGGCGCTGGCCAGGTCGCTGACCAGCACCCGGGCCACTCCGGCGGGGACGTGCAGGGCCGCGCCGATCTCCACCACGGAGGTCGGTCGCATCGACATCCGGACGATGGCGCGGCGCTCCACCTGCAGGGTCGGCAGGTTCTGCACGGCCAGTTCGGTGGCGGTGACCAGCGCCTCCAGCGGCAGGTCCTGGCCTACGGGTCGGGTCCGGCCCTGGGTGAGCGCGTAGGCCGGGACCACCCGGTCGCCGGTCGCCAGCCGTAATGGCTCTCCTCGGTCATTGCCGGGTCCGGTCCGGGGACGATCGCGGCTCCGGGGTCAGCGCGTGCCCCACGCGCGAGGCCAGCATCGTCATCTCGTAGCCGACCAGGCCCATGTCGCAGTGCCGCTCGGTGACCACGGCGAGCGTCGAGCCCTGGCTGATCGACGTCAGAAACAGGTACCCACCGGTCATCTCCACGATGGTCTGATTGACCGGTGCCAGGCTCAGCAGGTGGGCGGCGCCCTTGGCCAGGCTGACCAGTCCAGAGGTGGCCGCGGACAGTTGGTCACCCAGCAGGGTGTCGACCCGGTCCGAGGCGGCCAGCAACAGCCCGTCCCCGGAGACCACCAGGGCGTGCTGCACCCCCGGGGTGCTTCGGATGAAGTCGGTGAGCAGCCAGTCGAGTTGTCCGCTGGACGCGCCAGTCATGTTCATGACCTGTGCCCGTTTCTCGTCGGTGCGCCCCGCTCGGCACCTGTTACCTGGTGCTGAGCTGCCTGCCGGCTGGCCTGGAAGCGGGACAGCGCGGCTCTGGCCTGCTCCGCGTCGGGCAGCGCCGAGGGCTCAGCGGCCGAACCGCGCGCCGGTTCGGACCGGCGCAGTTCGGGCACCAGGTGGGCCTGGGGGACGCGGCGGGTGAGCAGTGCCCGGGGTGCCGGCCGCGGCGGGGCGGCGGGCAGCGCCGCCGCAGGGGCCAGCATCGGGGGCGCAGCCGGGGTGGTCTCGGAGATCAACGGTTCGGCGGTGGCGTACACCGGAGGAGGTTGCTCGGGCTGCCCGGTGACCGGCCGGGCCGGCGTCCACCACCCCGCCCAGTCCGGCGGGTCTTCCTGGTCGGGTCGGGCATGCAGGCCCCGGGTGCGGTGGCCGTTCAACCGGGGGTTGGTGACGGTGCGCCGCGGCACCGGGATCTCCGGCACCGGGCGGTCCGGCACCGGGCGGTCCGGCGCTGGAAGGTCCGGCACCGGGAGGTCCGGCGGTGGTGCGACCGGCTTCTCGGGGCCGGGTTTCTGCGGGTTGGTGGCGAACAGCTCAGCGGGGAGCACGACGACCGCCGTGACGCCGGTGCCGGGGGTGGGGGTGAGCGAGGCCTGGATGTTGTGCCGTGCGGCGAGTCGGGTCACCACGTGCAACCCGAGCCGTTGCGACACCGCCAGGTCGACCTCCCGGGGGTGGGCGAGCAGGTCGTTGGCGGCAACCATGGCCTCGGGCCGCATCCCGACCCCCCAGTCCTCCACGGTGAGTACCGCAGCCCCGGGCATCCGCAGGTAGGGCCGGGTGCGGATGGTGACGTTGGCCTCCGGCGGGGAGAACCGCACCGCGTTCTCGGTCAGCTCGGCCAGCACGTGGGTCAGGTCGGTCACCGTGTGCCCGAGCACCTGCACCCGCTCGTCGACGGCGAACGCCACCCGGTCCAGATCCTCGGTCTCTGCGATCGCGGCGCGCACCACGTCGATCAGGCGGACCGGCTCGCTCCAGACCCGGGTCGGCTCCTCGCCGGAGAGCACCAGCAGGCTCTCCGCGTTGCGCCGGATCCGGGTGGCCAGGTGGTCGAGGCGGAACAGCTCACCCAGCGCGTCAGGGTCGCGTTCCTTCTCCTCGAGCTGGTTGATGATGTCGAGCTGCCGGTAAAGCATGCTCTGGTTACGCCGGGCGAGGTTGACCAGCAGCTCGGAGGTGAACTTGCGTTGGCGGATCTCCGCATCGGCCAACCGGGTGGTCAGCGCGAGCGTTCTCTGCTGCTGGTGCTCGATCTCGCCCCAGAACACCACCACGCCGATGCAGGCCGCCAGCACGGCCGACGCGTGCAGCAGCGACCACAGCCACGGATTGTTCTGGGCAGGGAGATGGTTGAAGATCAGCCCGGCCTGCCAGGCCGACCCGATGGCGTGGCTGAGCACCGTGAACACGATGTTCCACATGAACGGCACCCAGTCCTGGTACAGCGCGATGAGGCCGATGATGACAAAGAAGTGGAAATGTGCCTCGATCGCCCCCCGGGACAGCACGGTGAACGCTGCCGCGGTGTATACCAGCCCGGCCGTGACGAAGAACGACGCCGTCCGCTGGTGCCGCACCGAGGCGCCGATCACCAGGAACAGCAGCACGGGGGCCAGCGCAGCCAGCACGACCGGCAGGCTGTGGTGCAGCAACAACCCCAACCCGAGGATCACGGGAAGGTGCAGGCTGAGCACGAACAGCAGGAATAGATGCCGCTTCCGCCAGGTCGCGTCGTCCAGCAGATGGCCGCGCGGCAGGTAGTTCAGCAGCTTCGTCAACGTCACCGCGGGGCCCGCCCCTCGTTGGACAGTCCGGCCGGTCGCAGACAACTCAGCGACACCATAATCATGTGGATTTCTCACTCAGGTGCGTAGTGCAGACCGCGGCATGTTACTGCTGTATGACACCGTGGCGAGAGCTGTGCCTTAGGCCAAGCAGGTGATTCACCCGCTGTGCTGCGGCAAATAGCGCAATTAAATAGCCTGACCGGCTTAATTGTCATGGCGGGGTGGCCGCTCGGCGGGGGTGCCCGCGGCCCGCGGCCGGTGCTGGGAGGCGGTCCTGCGCCCGCCCAGGGTTTCGCATAGGGTGAGAGCCGTCTCACGGTGCGTCATCGTCCGAGGGGGCCTGGGATGGTCGGGTTGGTGCTGGAACGAGTACCGGTCCCCGGCGTGCCCGCGAGCGTGCAGCTTGCGGTCGGTGAGCGGCGGGCGCTGGTGGTAGCCGATCGGGAGCACGCCCGCACCCTCGCCGACCTCCTGACCGGACTGGCCGAGCCGCCGCACGGGACGGTGATCACCCGCGGCGGAGCGGTCCGCCTGGTGCCCGCCGAGGGTGGCCTGCTCCCGCACCTGACGGTGCTGGGGAACCTGGTCCATGCCAGTTACGCAACCGGCGACCTGCCGCGGCACACCGCCGCCGAGGCGTGCCGGGAGACCGCGATCCGGTGCGGGCTGCACGACGTGCTGGATCGTTACCCGTACCAGATCACCCCAGGCACCCGCCGGCTGGCCGGGGTCGCTCGGGCCTTGTGCGCCCGGGCCAGCGTCATCGTCCTGGAGGATGCCGCTGGGCTGCCCACCTGGGGTGCGCTGCTCGACCTCGGGCGCAACCTGGAACTGGGCTCCGCCGCGCTGTTACTGATCACCTCGGACCGGGACCGGGTGGCCGGCTTCACCGGAGCCGGCAGTGCCTAGCCGCCGGGCCTTCCTGGCCGCCGCCGCCCTCACCGCAGCGACCTCCGGCTGCGCCGGCCCGGCGGATGCACTGCTCGGGGTGGGCCCGGTGGTGCGGGTTGCGGTGAGCTGGAGCGCCGCGGAACTCGAGGCGTTCCGTGCGGTACTGGACAGCCTGGACGTCGGATACCGGGTCGACCTCATCCCGCTCGGCGACGAGATCGCCACCGCCTTCGGCTCGCGCACCGCGCACCGCCCGGACGTGGTCATGCTCCCCCGGCCGGGCCTGGTGCGCACCCATCTGCGCGAACTGGACCCGCTGCCCGATGACCTGCTCCCGCAACCGTGGCCATACGCCGAGGTGTGGCGACCGATGCTGTGCCATGCGGGCAGGTGGTACGGCCTGCCGTTCAAAAGCGCCCACAAGTCGACGGTCTGGTACCGCAGGTCGGTGTTCGACGACCACGGCCTGCCCCCTCCGCAGGGGTGGCGGGAGTGGCTGGCGCTCAACCGGACCCTCTCCGAGCGGGGCGTCACGCCGTTGGCCCTGCCCGGTGCCGACGGCTGGATGCTGACCGACTTCTTCGAGAACGTGCTGCTCGGCTACGCCCCCGACGCCTACGACCGGCTGACCGGGCCTGGCCCGGTCAGCCTGTCCGATGAGCCCGCGGTCAGCCAGGCGCTCGGGCTGCTCGGCCAGATGTGGGCCTCGACGGGATCGGCCGACGGAGTGCAGCGCGCCCTGGTGCAGCAGTTCTCGGACGCGGTGGTCGAGGTGTTCGGCTACCAGCGCGCCGCGATGGTGGTGGCGCCGGATTTCGCCGAGCCCCTGGTCCGCGACTTCGCCCGCGGCGACTTCGAGATCTTCACCTTCCCCACCGTCGACGAGGCCCCGGCAACTCCCGGCCACCGCTCGGGGCCGCTGCGGTTGCTCATCGGGGGCGATGTCGCCGTGGTCCGAGCCGGGTCCATTCCGGAGGCCCGCGACCTGGTGATCCGGCTGACCGACCCGCAGGCCGCGCTCCCGTGGATCCGGGACTACCACGGGTTTCTGGCCCCTAACAAGGACACCCCGTACCGCGATTACACCCCTGAGGCACGGAAGCTGGCCGGCCAACTCAGTGCCAACGGGCCTGCGCTCAGGTTCGATCTGTCCGACCAGCTCGGCCCGCTCGGCGAGGGGTTGGGGACAGTTCTGCAGGGCTTCCTCGCGCAGGTCGGCGGCCGCGGTGACCGAGCCGACCTGACTGTTCCGGTCGAGTGGGCGCGACGTCGGCTCGCCGAGCTGGAGCGCCGGCTTGGCGAGTTCAGGGGGTGAGGAACTCAGGTGGCGCTGCCGATCGGAGAGATCGAACTGGAGGTGGTGGGCCGGGAGATCACCGGCCGGCCGGTGCCCGGCCGGCCCCGTCGGCCGTACAGCCCTTACCTGCGCGGGCTTCCCGCGCTGCTGCTGGCCAGCCTGCTGCTGGTGCCGATCCTGGTCACCACGGCCACCGCGGTTCGTACCCCGGATGGCCTGGGCCTGGGGAACTTCACCGTGCTGGGCACCGAGCAGGCCCGGCACGCGATCCTCAACAGCGTCGCCTGGATCGGTGTCGCCCTCGCCCTGGTCGGGTTCGGGTTCTGCGTGGCGCTGGTCGGCCAGCGGGTGCCCGCCCTGTGGCCGCTGCTGCACCCGGTGCTGATCCTGCCGTTCGCGGTGTCGGCGCTGGTCTCCGGTGCCGCGTTCCGGATCATCTTCGACCCCGCCCCGGAGCGCGGGACGGTCAGCGCGCTGCTCGGGGACAGCCCGGTGTGGCTCGGGCCGGGGTGGTTCTGGGTGGTGCTGATCTCGGCGTTCATCTGGACCTGGCTCGGTTATGTCACCTCGCTGTTCCGGGCCGGCCTGGACGCGATCCCGGACGATCTGGTGCGCACCGTCAAGGCCGAGGGCCTGCGAGGCTGGCGCCGGCTGCTCGCTGTCGAGTTGCCCATCCTGCGGCCGATCTCCGGAATCGTCACCCTCACCCTGGTGGTGGCCGCGGCCCGGGTGTTCGACCTGGTGCTGATCACCGTGCCCGGACCGATGCAGGACGACGCCAGCGTACTGGCCCTGTACTGGTGGCGGACCAGCAACGCCATGCCGGAGCCGGGTCCGTCGGCGGCGCTGGCTCTGGTGCTGTTCGCCATCGTCGCGTGCGTCGCGCTGTGCGGCATGCGCGGCCTGCGCCGGAGCTGGGCGATGCCGGCCAGCACGATCCCGCAGCCGGCGCGCAGCACGGCGAGCCCGGCCCACCGGCGGCTCGGCTGGACCATGGGCGTGCTGCTCGGCCTGAGCTGGCTGTTCCCCACACTGATCTTGGTGATGACGGCGTTCCATACCCCGCGGGCCGCCGCGCTGCACGGCTGGTGGGCGCCCGCAGGGCTGGGGATCGAGTCCTTCACCGCGGCGTCGACCGCCGGGTTGTGGCAAGCCCTGCTCTCCACCCTGGTGATCGCCGGGCTGGCCACCGTGCTGGTCCGGGTCGTTGCGGTGCCGATGGCGTACCTGCTGGCCTGGGGCGGTCTTGCGGAGTGGTTCGGCAAGGTGGTGGTCACCGTGCTGGTGGTCCTTGCGGTGACGCCGCTGCCGATGTATGCCGAGCCGCTGCGTGACCTGTTCGACCTGCTCGGGCTGACCGGCTCGCGGATCTCGCTGGCGCTGGTGCACGCCGCGGCCGGGCTGCCGTTCGCCGTGCTGCTGCTGCGCGCGGCCTTCGCCTCCGCCCCACCCAGCCTGATCGCCGAGACGCTGCGCGGCGAGGTGCGGGACAGTGCGGTGCTCACCCAGGTGCGCCAGACCTACCGTCCGGCGCTGATCGCGGTCATGGTGCTCGAGTTCGTCCTGGTGTGGAACGACTTCATCGTCGGGCTCCTGATCAGCGGCCCGGGCTCGACCCCGCTCTCGCTGGTGCTGTGGGGCGAGGCCCGCCAGTTCGCCACTTCGGCGGGCACGGTGGCGGCCGCTGCGGTGGTGATGTCCGTGGTGCCCGTCGCGCTCCTGCTCAGGTTCTGGCCGACCGTCGTGCGCGGGCTCACGGTGGGCACCAAGCCATGAGCCGCGAGCGCCGGTGGCGGGGGTATGTGCTGTGGGTCGGTGCCGTGGCCTGGGCAGTGCTCACCGACGTGGCGCGCGATTCCTTCGCCCAGAACCTGCTCGGGGGCGTGCTCGGCCGCGTGGTGTTCGTGGTGATCGCGGCCCTGGCGTTGTACTGGCTGATCAGCAACCCGCCGGAGTGGTGGCACAGGTTCCAGCGCTGGCGGCGGGGCGAGCCGGTCCAGCCGGCCCCGGCGCCGGGTCAGACCGAGCTGCAGTCCCTCGCCGAGCAGGCCCAGCGCTGGCTGTTCGCCCTCGGGTCGGACCGTGGTGGAATGCTCGCCGCCGACTGGTTCCGGCGCGAGGAGCGCAGGCTGCGCCGGCTGCTGGCCGAGTCGGAGGTGCGCCCGGACACCGTCGACGACCTGGCCTGGATCTGTGATGGGCTGGAGGCGGTCTACGTCCGCCAGCGACGGGCCGACGACCTGCTGGAGCTCAGCACCCAACTGGCCAAGATCGGAGAGCAGGCCGGGCGGCGTGACCTGGAGGAACTGGCGGCGGTTCGGGCGGCCACCGCCTACCGGCTGCGCGGGAATCTGGACGAGGCGACCTACCGGCTCGGGCTCGCCTCCAGCCTGGCTCCGCGCGGCCGGGCGGCCGCTGCCATGCGCGCCCGCCGCCAGCTCGAGCGCGGGCTGATCCACCTGGCCCGGGCCGACCAGTTGCACCCGGGGGCCGACCGCACGGACGCGGTGCTGGGCGCCCGGGACCGGTTTGACGACGCGGGGCTGGCCATCCCGCGCGCCGACCTCGCCGCCGACATCGCGATCCATCTCAACATCGGCGTGGTGTACCTGTACCAGCACGACGCGGACAAGGCACTGGACCATCTGCGGCTGGCCGCGGCCCGGGCCTCGGCCTCCCGGGACGCCAGCGCCCAGGCGCACGCCTTGGAGCTGACCGGGGTGGCGGCCTGGTTGCAGCACAACCGGCCGCAGGCGCTGCGCTGGTGGCGGGAGGCCGAGCGCCGCTACACCGACGTCGACGAACCCGAGGGCGTGGGGCGATGCCTGCAGCACCTCGGCTCGGCGGCGTTGCTCGGCGGAGCTGCCGAGCAGGCCTGTGAGCTGCTCGAGCGCAGCGCGAAGCTGCGCAGCGGGGTGACCGGCCACGAGGTGCGGGAGCGTTACCTGACCCAGGCCCGCGCCCAGCTCGGTCAGGGCACCGACCGGCCTGGCGAGCCCGCCCCCCGGCCGCCTCGGGGCGGCCCCCTGCAGCAGCTCCTTCGGCTGTGGCGCACCCGGTGGCGGTAGCCGCCCGGTCAGCTTCCTGGTTGCCGGGGACGCAACGCCCCCTGGTCCCGCATGGTGGCCCCGAACACCGCGACCTGGGTGCGCCGCTCCATCTGCAGTTTGGCCAGCAGCCGTGACACGTGGTTCTTCACGGTCTTCTCCGCCAGGTAGAGCCGGGCCCCGATCTCCCGGTTGGACAGCCCGTCGGCGATCAGCGCCAGTACCGCGCGCTCCCGGTCGGACAGTGCCTCGAACCGCGGGTCGGTGGCGGGCGGACCCTCGCGCAGCCGGGTCAGCACGTTCGCGGTGATCGCCGGGTCGAGCAGCGACTGGCCCTGCGCTACCCGGTGCACCGCGTCGACCAGGTCGGAGCCGCGGATCTGCTTGAGCACGTACCCGGCTGCCCCCGCCATGATCGCGGCGAACAGTGCCTTGTCGTCGTCGTAGGAGGTCAGGATCAGGCACGCGACGGAGGGCAGGGTGGACCGGATCTCCCGGCAGACCTCGATGCCGCTGCCGTCGGGCAGCCGGGCGTCCAGCACGGCGACATCCGGCTGCACGGCGGGGATGCGGCGCAGCGCCTCGCCGGCCCGGCTAGCCTCACCCACCACCTCGATATCGCCGTCCTGCTCCAGCAGATCCCGCAGCCCGCGCCGGACCACCTCGTGATCGTCGAGCAGGAACACCCGCAGCACCGGGCGGGCGGTGCCTTGCTGTTCCTCGCTCACCCGCTCATAGTGCTCCTGCACCGGGGGTGAGAGCCATCTGCTCGGCGGATGAGGTACCAGTTAGATGAGGTACCAGCCCACCGACCAGCCGAGAGTGCCGCCCACCACCGCCACCGGGGTCCACAGCAGCAGGCGGGTGAGCCACTTACGGGTCAGCGCCGGCAGGCGTCCGGCTGGCGGTAGGTCAAGAAGGTCGATGCCGTGCAGACGCATGTGCTCAGCCAGCTCCTGCTCCCACAGCACCTGGTCGGTCTTCAACATGTTCCGGCCCTTCCTCGGTGTCGACCACAGTCAGGAGCCAACCACAACGCCCGACTGTCACGGACCCCCTTTGCCTGGTTATAACCCGTAGGCACCACGCCGTCACTCCATGTACGCGGTGCGGGGTCCGATCGGATCGGGCGGTGGCCGGGACACCTCGCGGACGGTCCACCGATCGGGCGAGGCCGACCTCACGCAGCCCGGCCACCCGGGAGCTGGCGCTGGCGCTCGGCGCCGCGTCGGCGGGTGGGGCCGCCGGATCCCCTTGACCACCCTGGGTGGGACGAAAGTCCTGCCTGCTTGGGGTCGGTACGCTCTGGGGGAGGTGGGTGCCGCGGCTCAGCATGGCGGGGAGGCGGGCACCCGGCTCGCTGCAGACTGCGGGAGGCGGCCCCATGCCGGTGCCTGACGACCGTGCGTTCCCCGTACCGGGCAATCCTGCGATTCCGCTGCCCCGGCAGCCCCAGGTAGGGCAGGATCAGCAGGTGGACCGCCCGCTGCGGGTACTCGCCCTCAACCCGGGCTCGTCGAGCCTGAAGCTCGCCGTGCTGGACGGGGTGACCTTGCGCTTCGGGCACACCCTGCCGGACGCGTCGGGCCCGTGCTGGCCGGAGTTTCAGGACCTGGTGCTGCGCTACGACCCGATCGACGCCGTCGCGGTCCGCTTCATGCATGGCGGGTCCCGGCCTGGACCGGTGCTGCTGGACGACGCCGAGCTCGCCGACCTGGAGACGCTGAGCCCCCGCGCCGCCCTGCACCAGCCGCAGTCGATCGAGCTGGTCCGGATGGTCTGGCAGATGGTGCCTGACCTGCCCGTGGTCGGCTGCTTCGACACCTCGTTCCATGTGGGGTTGCCCGAGCACGCGGCGCGCTACGCCCTGCCCAGGCCCTGGTCGGGCCAACCCGAGCTGCGCCGGGCCGGGTTTCACGGGCTGTCCTGCGACTACGCCCAGCACCGGGCTGCCACCCTGTTGCGCACCCCGGCGGAGATGCTGGGCCTGGTGGTGGCGCATGTCGGGGCAGGGGTCTCGGTGACGGCTATCGAGGGGGGTCGCAGCGTGGACACCTCGATGGGATTCACCCCCAACGACGGTGCCGTGATGGCCACCCGTAGCGGCTCGCTCGACCCGGGCCTGGTGCTGCACCTGGCCCGCACCAGCGGGCTGGACGCCGGTGAGCTGAACGTCGCCCTCGCCGAGCGGGCCGGCCTGGCCGGGCTCACCGGTGGCACCGGGGACATGGGCCAGGTGCTCGCCGCGCGCGCCGCCGGTGACCAGGATGCCGCCACCGCGGTCGGCGTCTACCTGCACCGGCTGCGGCGGGAGATCGCCGCCGCGGCGACCTCGTTGGCGTCCCTCGACGCCGTGGTGCTCACCGGCGGGGTGGTCGAGGGCTCGGCGTGGCTGCGGTCCGAACTGGTGCACGGCCTGCGGCTGCTGGGGCTGCGGCTGGACCACCGGCGCAACCGGGAAGCCTCGCACGACACGCTGCTCAGCGAGCCCGGGGAGCCGATCGCGGTGCTGCTGATCCAGGCCAGGGAGGACATCTCGCTCGCCCGTGGTGCGGCCGCCGTGCTGGGCCGGACACCCGCCGCGGAGCAGACCAGCGGGGCAGCGGCCAGTGAGGTACGCGCCCAACCGTAACGGCGAGACTACGTGACGGGTCTGGCATCCGACTGGATCGGGTGACAAAATCGAGGTGAAGTCGCGGGGGGTAGTCGGAGCGGGGGCCAAATGGCGGAGATTGAACCGCTGCACCATCTCCTCGACGCCGCCCGCGAACTGGTCGCAGTGGCGATCAGGCACGCCGAGCTGGCCGGCGAGGCACGGCGATGCCAGGCCTGGCAGCACGCCACGACGAACATCGCCACCCGGTTGCTGGCCGGGCAGCCTCCGCAGGCCGTCCTGGCCACCCTCACCAGGTACGCCATGCGGCTCGCCGGGGCTGCTGCGGCGGCGGTCGCCGGACCCGCCGAGGACCCGGCCCTGCTGCGGGTGATCTGCGGGACTGGCCTGCTGGACCCCAGGTTGGTCGGCGAGCTGATCCCGGCGCAGGGATCCATCGCCCAGCTTGCGCTGGGCAGCGGCACCACCGTGGTCACCGACGACGTGGCGAGCCCGGGCACCCCCTGCCGTGCCGCCCCCGCCCCCGCTCCGGGGCTCGGGCCGGTGGTCGCTGTCCCGATCGGTACCGGCGCCGGGGGCGGGGTGCTGCTGCTGGCCCGGACCAGGGAGGAGTCCCCCTTCCAGCCAGCGGACGTCGAGATGATCACAGCGTTCGCTCGGCAGGCGGGCCGGGCGCTGGCGCTGGCCGGCGAGCGCACCCGAGGTGAGCTGCAGCGGCTGGTCGAGGACCGGGAACGCATCGCCACCCACCTGAGTGAGCACGCCATGCGGGAGCTGTTGGGGATCAGCACCACGATGCACGGCCTGAGCACCCGGATGCCCTCCGCCGCCGACGCGCAGCGCCTCACCGATCAAGCGGATCGCCTGGACACCGTGCTCCGCGACATGCAGCAAGCCATCTTCGCCCTGCACCGCAGCACCGCATGACCCGCCATTCTTCAGCCCTCAGAAGTGCGGTTCGGACCTGGTTCGCTGTTCCGGCCCGGTCCTGCTGGCACTCCACCTTCGCCGTCCAGCCGCCGGGTCGAGGGCCGTAGGTCACCGGTACCCGGTGCACCGGGTCCCTGGCAGCCCGGTCAGGCGGGCTCGGCGGTGGCGCCACCTGCTCCTGGTGCGGGCGGGTCCAGCTCGGGCGGCACGGTGATCAGATTGGTGATCACTTCGGCGAACCGTTGCGGGTCGCTGAGCACCCAGCCGTGGTTGCCGGGCACCGTGATCAGTTTCGGATTGCCGAGCGCGGTGCGCAGGGCGGCCAGCGAAGCCCGGGGGATCACGTTGTCGTCCTGGCTCCAGACGATGATCACCGGTAGTCGCCTTCGCTTCAGTTCCTCCAGCTCGGCGGTCAGGTCGGCGCTGCGGGCGATGCGGGCCGCCCGCCAGATCGCCGCCGGGTCGTGCAGCAGGTTCGGCAGCAGGTCCTCGGTGATCACCGGCAGCACCCGGGTGATCTGGCGCAACGGCATGACGTCCTCGCGCAGGTGCAGCCCCCAGTCCCACCAGGGCCGTTCCGCGATGGCCCGGATCACACCCTTGCCGTCGGTCCACGCCGAGCCACCGATCGAGTTGACCAGGACCAGCCGGGCGACCAGGGCGGGTGCGTCGTAGGCGGTGCGAATGGCCACCCCCCCGCCGAAGGAGTGCCCGATCAGCGTGACCGGCACCGCGATCCCGACCACCCGCATGAACTCCGCGACCCACGCGGCGTAACCGGTCAGGCTCAGCTCGTCGGGCGGCAGGCCGGCGGTGCCACCGAAACCCGGCAGGGCTGGCGCGTACACCTGCAGGTGCTGGGCGACGAGGCGTTTGAGGGAACGCTTGTACGACCGGTGCGCCAACCCCCACCCGTGCAGGAACACCACAGGTGCGCCCACTCCAGCTACCCCGTAGGCGGCAGCCCGGCCTTGGACGGTGGCGCTCCGCCAGGTCAAGTGGTGCTCGGCTCGCTCACCCCCGGTGGACATCATTGTCTCCTCCCTAACTGAGTCATGGTGACTCGAACCTCACGCCGGGGAATGAGACCTAGGACCCAATCTGTCCCCCCGGACGACCCCCTGGGCCCGCACGGGACCACTGGTCCCCCCTGACCCGGGCCCTGGGTCCGTAGCGGCGGTCCCACCGGCCGGGCAGGGTGGATGCTCGCCCGACCGGAGGGAGCTCGGATGACGAGCCCGGTGCAGGTCTGGATGCAGGCCGTGTTCCCCGAAGGTACCGGCGCCGACGCGCGCAGGGCGATCACCGCCCGCGTCG
>DASTLT010000239.1:0-17851 GCA_035714625.1 Pseudonocardiaceae bacterium
CGAGGCAGAAGTGCGCGCCGTGGCTCAGCGACAGGTGCGGGATGTGCTCGCGGGTG
The DNA here is from genome assembly GCA_035714625.1 of Pseudonocardiaceae bacterium. Taxonomy (GTDB): domain Bacteria; phylum Actinomycetota; class Actinomycetes; order Mycobacteriales; family Pseudonocardiaceae. Next base: position 57 of record DASTLT010000239.1, read on the forward strand.
ATGTCGAAGCGCGTCGGGTCGGGAAAGACGCTTTCGTCCTCGTTGGCCTCCTGCACGGCGAACATCACCGTGTCGCCCGTCCGGATCGTGACCCCGTCGACTTTGACGTCGGCGGCGGCGTACCGGGTCAGGCCGCCGCAGCGGGTGGCCCGGGCCCGCTCGATCGGGCTGGCGAAGCGGAAGATCTCCTCGACGGCCGAGGCGGCGAGGGTCGGATCGCGCTGCAACGCCTCCCGCTGTTCGGCGTGGGTCAGCAACAGCAGCATGCCGCGGTCGATGACGGCCACCACCACTCGCGGCCGCAGGCGCTCCACGCGACGGGCCGACAACGACGGGGTCAGCAGCTTGCGCATCCGGTACAGGTCCGCCAGCTCCCCTTCCGGATCCGGGATCGGCCCCCCGAACCAGCCCGGCTGGGTGAGCCGCGCCGGGTGCCCCGGATTGGGGTGCGAGCGGCTGAGCCGGGGATCGGCCAGCAGGTCCCGCACCCGCTCGTGCCCGGACACCAGCCAGGCCGGCCGGCCCTGGGTGTCGCTCACCCGCTGGACCATATTGGTGGGTGTCATCGCCGTCCTTCGGTTGCTGCGATCGGCCAGGAGGTACCGAGCCTGCCGAAGGATAAACGCTGGCTTTCGAAGGGGCTCGCCGAACCACAGATTTGCAAACCTTTCTCCGGGTCAGACCCTTGATAAAAGAAGCCATTAAAACGTCCGGCAATTCACGGTGCTCGACACACAGCTCGCCCGGCGTTACCGAAAGTGACCACGGTGGTCTCGTGCCGTCCGGACGGAGAGTGCACACTGCACAACGCCGGCGGACGGGTGGACCTGGACCGACCGGTCCACGTACGACGGCGAGGAAGGGCCTGCCCGTGCCGGAACCGACCCACCTCCACGGCCCCGCCTGGCTCCGCCGCACCCGCGGCGAGCACCGCTGGCCCGCCGCGCTCGCCGTCGTCGTCGCCATCGGGCTGCAACTGGCGTTGCCCGCCCAGATGGTGCCGCAGGCCCGTTACCTGCTGCCGACGCTGGAGGTCGCGTTACTGGCCGCGCTGGTCGCGGTGAACCCGTTCCGGATGAACCGCCAGTCCGCCGTGCTGCGCACCGCCGGGCTCGCACTGGCCGCGCTGGTTGGACTGTCGAACGGCTGGTCGGCGGTGCTGCTCGTGCTCGACCTCGTCGCGGCCCGGCCCCGCAGCCCGGCTGAGCTGCTCACCGCAGGTGCTGCGGTCTGGCTGACCAACGTGCTGGCCTTCGCGCTGGCCTACTGGGAACTCGACCGCGGCGGCCCGGCCGCTCGCGCCGCCGCAGCGCGCACCCATCCGGACTTCCTGTTCCCCCAGATGCAGAACCCAGAACTGGCCGACCCGGACTGGGAACCGCAGTTCACCGACTATCTCTACCTGTCGTTCACCAACGCCACCGCGTTCAGCCCGACCGACGTCCTGCCGCTGTCCCGCTGGGCGAAGGTGACCATGATGGTGCAGTCGGCCGTCGCGCTCACCGTGGTCGTGCTCGTCGTGGCCCGCGCCGTCAACGTGCTAGGTTGACCCGCCCCCTGCGGCTACCAGTCGAGCACCAGCACGCCCCGACCTCTGACGGGTCTCGACTCCGCCACCGTGAGGGCGCTCCTTGTAGTGCATGCCGCCAGGTCTCGGGGGAATCTCCTTATCGCAGTATGGACAGTCACTGCTCCGGTGTGTGCTGTCGGTTCGCAGTGTCGGGGAGCGGGCTGGGCTCGGTACTCGGGACGGGGCTGGGCTGCGGACTTGGCTGGGGGCTCAGCTCGGAACTCGGTGCCGGACTGGGCTCCGAACTCGGCTCGGGACTCGGCTCGGGACTCGGTACGGGACTCGGTACGGGACTCGGCTCAGGACTCGGTACGGGACTGGGGTCAGGACTCGGTCCGGGGCTCGGTCCGGGACTCGGCTCGGGACTCGGTACAGGACTGGGTCCGGGGCTCGGTCCGGGGCTCGGTCCGGGGCTCGGTCCGGGGCTCGGTCCGGGGCTCGGTCCGGGGCTCGGTCCGGGGCTCGGTCCGGGGCTCGGTCCGGGACTCGGCTCAGGACTCGGTACGGGACTGGGCTCAGGACTCGGTCCGGGACTCGGTTCGGGAGTCGGCTTGGGACTCGGCTTCGAACTCCGTTCAGAACTCAGTTCCGAATTTGATCCCAGACTGGGCTCCGGGCTCAATTCGAAGCTGGCCTCAGGGCTGGTGATGAGGACCGGAGCGGCTCTTGCGGTGCTGTCTGCTGTGGGCGAGCGCGGAGATGTTGACTGGTTCTGGGCGGTGCCAGGCGTTCTGCTTGGCGGACCGGCTCTGGGACCCGCCGTGGTACTCCCATCGTTGGTACTCCCATCGTTGATCAGAGTGGCCACCAGCATGACGCCCACCACCAGCAGCAAGACCGCCGTCATGGCTAGGACGGCCACCGAGCGCCGGGACCGGTGGGTGGCCGCGGGCGGCGGCCATGAGGCCAGAGCATTCCCCAGGGCAACCCGGGTAGCGGGAGTACCAGTTCTCGGGGGCGGTACCGCTGTGACCGAGGGGCCTGGAGCCAATACAGCGGTGCCGTCGGTGTTCGAGGGGCGGCTGGAAGTGGGGGGTGTACTGGTCACGGGGGTACTGGCGACCGGGGGAACCGGCAGGGCTGGGGAAACCCTGGCCGCCTCGGCGAGTGCTGCCCGGACCTGGTGCATCGTAGGTCGACGAGCCAGGTCTCGATCCAGCATTCGAGCCAGCATGGGGGTGAGGAGACCGGCCTGCTTCGGTGGGGTGACCTCACTGTTGGCGATCCGGAAGAGCAGAGCCAGCGCGTTGTCATCAACCCCGAATGGCGGCACCCCCTCCACCGCGGCATACAGCGTCGAACCCAACGAGAACACATCAGCGGGAAAACCAGCCTGCTGACCCCGGGCCGCTTCCGGGGCCAGATAGGCGGGTGTCCCCGCCAGGATCCCGGTCGCAGTCACCGTACCGTCACCCACAGCACGGGAAATCCCAAAGTCAGTGATCTTCGCGGTACCGTCGTCGGCGATCAGCACGTTGCCCGGCTTGATATCGCGATGCACGATGCCCGCCTCGTGCGCGGCGCTCAGCGCGGCGGCGATCTGGCAGCCGATCCGGGCCACCTCTTCCGGGGGCAGCGGACCACGCTCGGTCAGCACGGCCGCCAAGCTCTCGGCCTGTAGATACTCCATGATCAGGTATAGCTGGCCCTCGTGCTCGGCCACGTTATAGACGGTGATCGCGTGCGGGTGGTCTAACCGGGCAGTGATGCGTCCCTCGCGCATCGCCCGGCGGTTGGCCTCCTCGGCCTCGGTTTCGTCCATGCCGGCAGGCAGCAACAGTTGCTTGACCGCCACCGTGCGGTGCAGCCGCTCGTCACGCGCCTGCCAGACCACGCCCATCGCTCCAGTGCCGACCTGGCAGACCAACCGGTAGCGTCCGGCGAGCAACTCACCCTCGTCAATCACGACGCTCCCTCCTGGGCAGTGGGATGCGTGTCACTCACCTGCCGTGGTAGCCCTGTGGTGACTAAGTCATTACCCTATGAGACTGAGGGGAAACACGCCGGATGGAGCAGCAGGTCGATGTAGTGGTGGGGAGGCCCGTTCCAGCCTCAGCGGCATACCCTGGTTCCTCAGCCGCGCCGTCTCCCGCCGGATTGGCCTGTTCGGTCGGGCGGGGCGCGAACCGGGCGGATCAAGAAGACCGGCCCGGCCTGCCCGGGCTGTGACTCCGGGGGGCAAACTCGATCTCACCCGGGCGAAGCGCTCAGCAGGGTACGGAGTGAGCTGAGCAGAGCTTCACCCCGCGGCCTCCGGCGTGGCGCCACCTGCCGGGCTGGGGCTGGTCATCGCCAGGACACGTGCCCTGCTTCCCCGGACCCCGCAGGACCTAACACAGGAACTTAACACAATGTGCAGAAGCTAGCCACCGAAGATCGCTAGGGGCGTCTGCTAGGCTAAGTAGTTGAATCATCACTAGTTGATGCTGACCGCTGCATGCTCGGTGCAGCGCCTTTGTCGTCGTCGGGGGCGGCTATGAGCGCATATGATCGACGGACCGAGGAGTCGAACGCGGCTATCGGAGCTCTCGTGTCCGGCATGTCGTCCGACATGTATGGAGCAGTCTCCTCGTCAGTATACGAGACCGCTCGCCTGATAACACTGGCGCCGTGGCTTGCCGGGCACTCGCAACGAGTTCTATTCCTTTTGCAGACCCAGCATTTGAACGGCACTTGGGGTGGTCCGGACAGTTATAGTCTCGTACCGACGCTCAGTGCCACCGAGGCGCTGCTGACCTGCCTGCGACGACGGCAGGGTGAGAGCGGGCAAGCTCACGAGTATGGCGACATAGGCGGCGCCGCCAGCCGGGGGCTGCGAGCGCTCTTCGGGTGGCTCGGGGCCAGCGGGAGGGTTCTGGTCCCAGATACCGTCGCGGTGGAGATCGTGGTTCCCGCGCTGGTCGCGCAGGTCAACACGCACCTGGACATGCTTGGGTCAGAACCATTGAGCGGGCTTGATATCTGGCGCGGTAGTGGCCGTCTCCTGTTACCCCCCGGAGTGGACGACGCACTGCTGGCACGGCTACGTCACGCTGCAGCTCGCGGTGTTGCCTTGCCGACCAAGCTACTGCATTCCCTTGAGGTTCTTGGCCCTGCGGCGCGCCGTGCCCCCTTCGTCCACCCAGTGCAAGGGGCGGTGGGCTGCTCACCGGCGGCGACTGCCGCCTGGGTGGATGCTCGCACCGGCCATGCGTCAATGGGTTACCTGGAAGCCGTGCAGAACCGTGGCGAGGGCCCGGTGCCCGGGGTCACACCCATCCCCGTCTTCGAGCGGGCCTGGGTGTTAGCCGCACTCACCACGGTGGGTATCAACATGACGGTACCACTTGGGCTGACGAACAGCCTGCGCGCTGCGTTCGATGAATTCGGCGTTGCCGCCGGCCCCGGTCTTCCTCCGGACTCCGACGACACGGCCGTTGCCCTGTACGCGCTGGCGCAGTTGGGCAGCCCCCGCTCAATCGATTGCCTGTGGGCCTACCACCTGGACACTCACTTCAGTTGTTTCCCCGACGAACGCACGCCTTCCACCAGCACCAACGCCCATATTCTGCAGACATTTGGCAAGTACCTGGAACACGACCTACCTCAACGGGCTCGCCACCACGCCGCGATGGGCAAGCTCTCGGAGTGGCTACGTGACCGCCAGAAAACTGATGGGAGCTGGTGCGACAAATGGCATGCCTCACCTTTTTATGCCACCGCGTGTTGCGCTACATCGCTACACCGCTACAGCCGCGATGCCTCCGCCACCCTGATCTCGCGGGCTGTGGAGTGGCTGCTCGGCAACCAGCGTGAAGATGGGTCATGGGGACGGTGGAGCGGTACCTACGAAGAAACCGCGTACGCGGTGCAAACCTTGGTGCAGACGCGGACGGCCCGCGTCAACCCCGCGGTCGATCAGGCCGCTGCCCGTGGATGTGTGTTCCTGCAACGATCGGCAGGGGATCACCAGTACCCGCCGCTCTGGCACGGCAAGGACCTATACACCCCGCTCAGGGTGGTGCACAGCGAAGGGCTGGCTGCGCTGCATCTGGCATACGCCAATCCCCACGTCGCCGCCCTGGTCGCTCACGCAACCGCAGCGGACGTTGAACGAGAGAGCCGACAGGGTGAGGCGCAATGAACCAGAACTCGTTCCGTTTCGCGTACCGGACGTTGCCCTTCTTGGAATCCTATAAGGGTGACCCCGAGGGTGTTCTCGAACTTCGCACGCAACCCCCGCGGCGACTGCTGGTGTGGCACCCCGAGGGAGTCGACTGGATTTTCCGGGCCGACCGGCGGATGCGCCATGTGCCCAGCCGCACCCTGAGCCCGCTGCTCGGACAGACATCCCTGCTGTGGGCCGAAGGGCCTCGGCATACCGCATATCGGCGGGTGCTCGGCCCTGCGCTGCATGGACCTTCGCTGCAGGCCCGTCATCACATCATTTCTCGTACGGTCCACGCTGCCCTCGACGCGTTGGTTCCGGGAACTGTGATCAGTCTCATCGAATGGAACCGGCAGGTCACCCTCCGTGTCATCAGTCAGATTCTTCTGGATCGCGCAGACGATCTGCTGCTTCGATCGTTCAGCGCCCGCGTCGACAGCGCGCTGGGATCGCGTACCCGCACACTAGCGTACCGTTGCCTCCGCGCCTCGACCGCTGCGCGGCTACCTTTTCCCAACCGGCACGGCGAACTGGACAGGATGTTACTGCGGAGCGCGAGAGCCACAGCGAATTACCCATCACCAGCGCTGGCCGCCCTGCTGCTGGCTGGTGCAGAGCCGATCGGTGCGCTCGAGGATCACGAGCTGATAGACCAGATCATGTCTTTGCTATTCGCTGGACACGAGACCACCGCGTCAGCAACGGCTTGGACACTGTATTGGTTAAGTCGTGACGAGAGGGTGCGCCGTGACGTCGTCGCCGAGCTGAGCGCTACCTCCAACGATGGTTCGGACCCGACACAGGTTCCATTGCTACATGCCGCGTGCCACGAAGCCCTGAGACTTTTCCCGCCTGCGTTCATCGCCGGCAAGCGCAGGCTGACTGCGAGCGGCGAACTGCTCGGCAAGTCGCTGGCGCCGGGCACAATCGTCACTCCATGCATGTACCTTGCACATCACCACCCGGCCCTGTTCCCAAACCCACACCGGTTCGACCCAAACCGTTTTCTGGGTAAGCGAATTCCGCATCAGTACTACTTCCCGTTCGGTGGTGGAACGCGCCGCTGTCTGGGAAGTGAGCTGGCCATGTTGGAGATGCGTATGATCACCGCCGCTATGCTCCGTCGTTGCGAGCTGCACTGCGTGAACCCCGAAGCCGGGATTCCCGTGCTGCGCGGACCTGCCATGACCCTGTCGCAGGACTTGCGACTGTCGGTCACCCCTCACCGCTGGGTGTCGAGGGAACCTGTCAGGCACCGCAACGGGTGATCCATCGGTCGGGGGGGGAGCGCGACACGCGGGGACAGCTCGTCACGCTGGCGATACTGGCCCACCGAACGGTAGGTTAGGGCCGCCATCTGACGTGACGCGGTGGGCTGCACGGCCCGACCGGGCTTCCTGGCACGTGGGGGCGCGTAGGTGCTGCTCCATGACGTAGGACATCAGAGTAGGAGCGAGGGTGGAACGGCTGGCCGCGGCGTCGGATGGGAACGGGTTAGATCAATGGAGTACCGCAGGAATCCGCGACTGCTGGTTGGGCGGCTCGCACCACACCCCGACCGATCGAGCGCTCGCTGAACACATCCCGATAGGAGTTCCCCAACTGCCGTACCTGGTGCGGGTCTACCGGGCGTTGCTGGGCCGGGTAGTGCGTTATCTGGTCGAGGCCGGGGTACGGCAGTTCCTCGAACTCGGCTCAGGTTTACCCACCGCAGGCCACGTGCACGAGGTGGCGCAGGCCGCTGACTCGCAGTGTCGCGTGGTTTACGTGGACAGCAACCCGGCTGTGGTGGCCCAGAGCCAGGCTGTGCTAGCCGGCACCGGCAATGCCGGCGTAGTGTGCGCGGACCTGCGCGACCCGCAACAGGTGCTCGATGCTGTCCAGCGAACCAGGCTGCTCGACCTGGATGCGCCGGTGGCCGTGCTGCTGATCGATGTACTGCATCACATCCCCGACACCGAGAACCCAGCCGGGTTCATCGCAGCCTACATCGATAGGATCTGTTCGGGCAGCTACGTGGCTATCGCGCATACCAGCGATGATGATGAGAACCTTGTCACCGGCCTGGCGATGTTCCGCAAACTCTATTACCAGCTCGCCCCGCCACTGACCTTTCGCAGCCCTCCGCAGGCCCCGGACTTCTTCACAGGCCTGAATATCGTCGAGCCAGGTATCGTTTCCCTCCCCCTGTGGCACCCCGACCCAGACGACGACCTCAGCAGCAATCCCGACCACTTCCCAGCATGGTGCGGACTGGGCCATAAACCATGACAACCGAGACCTTGGCGTATCATGGGCGTATCATGGTGCCGGATGGTCAGCGCTCCAGCGGCCAAGTCGAGAGGTCCACGCCAGACCAGGTAGCTCGCCGCGTCGCGCGCCCGTGACCAAGGTCAGCCAGATGCACCAGTGAGTGGCCAGGGGCGGGGTCGAACCGCCGACCTTCCGATTTTCAGTCGGACGCTCGTACCAACTGAGCTACCTGGCCGTGCCGGAGAGGCTACCGGACTGTGCGACCCAGACGGGACTCGAACCCGCGACCTTCGCCGTGACAGGGCGACGCGCTAACCAACTGCGCCACTGGGCCTTGCTGTGCTGTACGGGGTGGGCCGTACGTGCCCCCAACGGGATTCGAACCCGCGTTGCCGCCTTGAAAGGGCGGAGTCCTAGGCCACTAGACGATGGGGACCAGGTCGTCGGGACCTGCTCGCGCCGGTTGCCCGTCACGAGCAGGATCAGCATAGGACACCACCTGGAGCAGCACCAAAGTGGGGGTCGGGGCCCCCGACGCTCGGGGCCGGCCGACCAGCGACCTCAGCGGCGCACCGGCGGGATGCCGTCCTCCCCGGCGATCAGGCCCAGCATGTCCAGCAGGCGGCGGCAGTCCTCGGCGTCCCAGGCCGAGCGGGCGACCGAGAGGCGCGCTCGGTCCACCTGCTCCGCGGTGACCCGATGCGGGTCCTGGCCGCGTGGCGACGGCACCGAGCCCCGGCTGAGCTCGGCCCCGGTCTCGTCGCCGAGGTAGTGGGTGCTGGACAGACGGCTCATCGCTTTCTCCTCGACTTCGTTCCGACATTCTGGGGGTGTGCTGCGCTGGTCACCGCTCGCCGCACGCTATCTACCGTTCATCGGTGATGCAGCCTCCCCGCGAGTGATACTCGACACTACCCTGGGTCACTCGGCCCCCCTGCTGACCGCTTGCCGCTTGACACGCGGCCCTCACCGAGTAGATCGACAAGCAACTCGGCGAGGTGCAGCCCGCGCCGCCCGGTGGTTTGAGCGATCTGCAGCCGGCAACTGAACCCGTCTGCCAGCACCAGCGCGTCCGGAGCGGCCCGCACCGCGGGGGCCAGCGAGCGCTCGACCAGCGCGGCGGACACCGCCTCGTGGCCTCGCTGGTAGCCGAAGCTGCCGGCCAGCCCGCAACACCCGGCGGCCCGCTGCACCCGCACTCCAGCTACGGTGAGTAACTCATCGTCCGGGGCGTGCCCGAGCACGGCGTGCTGGTGACAGTGCACCTGCTGCACCGCCGGTTGGGCGCGCCGGGGTGGCTGCCAGTCCGGTGCTCGGCCGCGCAGCACCTCCGCGAGGGTGTGCGCACCGCGAGCCAGTGCGGCGCCGTCCGGGTGGTCCGGGAGCAGCTCGGCGAGGTCGGAGCGCAGCGTGGCCAGGCAACTGGGCTCCAGCCCGACCACCGGCACCCCGGCGGCCAGCTCAGCGCGCAGCAGGCGCAGGGTCCGGCGCAACACCAGCCGGGCGACGTCGAGCTGCCCGGTGGCGATCCAGGTCAGTCCGCAGCACAGGGTGCGGCGCGGCAATCGCACGGCGAAACCAGCCGATCGGAGTACCCGCGCTGCAGCATGCACCACCTGCGGGTCAAACGACCGGGTGAAGCAGTCCGGCCAGAGCAGCACCGTACCCCGGGGAGCCGGGCCGGCCGGCAGCACGGGCGGGCGGTAGCGGACGAACCGGGGCAGCGGCCGCGCCGGGGACAGCCCGGCCAGCCGCGCCAGCAGCGGCGCCAGCCGGTTCGCCAGTCCCGGCGCCAGCCCGCCCAGTCGGGCCGCCAGCGGCAATGCGCCCAGGGCGTACTGCCACCGGGGCCGCAGCTTGCGCCGGTAGTGCTGGTAGAGGAACTCCGCCTTGTAGCTGGCCATGTCCACGCCTACCGGGCAATCCGTGGCGCACGCCTTGCAGGCCAGGCACAGGTCCAGCGCCTCGCGCAGCTCCGGCGCGCGCCAGCCTCCGGTCACCAGGTCACCGGCCAGCATCTCGGCCAGCAGGTGCGCCCGGCCGCGGGTGGAGTGCTGCTCGTCGCGGGTCACCTGAAAGCTGGGACACATCACGGCCGGTCCAGCGAGCTCGCGGCAGGCCCCGACGCCCACGCAGCGCCGGGTGGCCGTCGCCAGGCTGCCCCGGTCGCCGGCGAAGGCGAGACGCACCGGCACATCCTGCTCCCGGCCGGGGCGCAGGTCAGCGTCCAGTGGGCGGGGATCCACGAGCACACCGGGATTGAGTACCCCTTCCGGGTCAAAAATACCTTTGAACGCCGCGAACACGGCGCGCACCTCCGGTGGGTACATCCGGTCCAGCAGCTCGCTGCGGGCCCGCCCGTCGCCGTGCTCCCCGGACAGCGACCCGCCATGCGCCACTACCAGGTCGGCGGCCTGCTCCAGGAACCGCCGGAAGTCCCGCCGCCCGGCCGGGGTGAGCAGGTCGGCATCGGTGCGCACATGCACGCAGCCCTCACCGAAATGCCCATACACCGAGCCCTGCCTGCCGTGCTCGGTGAGCAGGCCGGTGAACTCGCCCAGGTAAGCCCCGAGCCGGGCCGGGGGCACCGCGGCGTCCTCCCAGCCAGGCCAGGTCTGCGTACCGTCGGCCAGCCGGGTGACCAGGCCGGCCCCGGCCTCCCGGATCCGCCACAGCGCCGCCCGGTGCGCCGGGTCGGTCACCACAAGCTGCGGGCGTTGCACCGCAGTTGCCGCCGCCTGCGCCGCAGCCACCGCAGCGCCCACCGTGTCGGCGCCGAACTCGACGAGCAGCCAGGCGCCACCGGCGGGCAGCTCAGCCACCGGACGGCCCCGGGCGCGCAGCGCTGCGATCAGTGTCGCGTCCATCCCCTCCACGGTCAGCGGGTGGTGCGCCAGCAACCCTGGCGCGACGTCGGCCGCCGCGCAGACGTCGGGAAAGCCCAGCACCAGCAACGCGACCGACGGTGGCGGCGCGACCAGCCGCACCGTCGCCTCCAGCAGCACCACACAGGTGCCCTCGGTGCCGACCAGAGCGCGGGCCAGGTGCGCACCGTGCTCGGGCAACAGGTGCTCCAGCCGGTAGCCGGAGCCGCGGCGCGCCCAGGCCGGCAACGCGGTCCGGAGCAGCCCCCGATGCGCCCGCTCCAGCGCGGCCACCTGGGGCGGCAACGACCCCGACGCCGCCGCCAGTTGGGTGCCGTCGGGTTGCAGGACGACCAGCTCCTCGACGGACTGCGCGGTGGTGCCCCAGGCCACCGAATGGGTACCGCAGGCATTGTTGCCGATCATCCCGCCGAGCGTGGCGCGGCCATGCGTGGACGGGTCGGGGCCGAACCGCAGGCCGTGCCGGGCCGCCGCCGCCTGCAGCGTGTCGAGCACCACCCCCGGCTGCACCCGGGCCAGCTTGGTGGCCGGGTCGAGGTCGAGCACCGCGTCGAGGTGGCGGGAGAAGTCCAGCACCACACCCGGGCCGATGGCGTTACCCGCCACCGACGTGCCGGCGCCCCGCGGGGTCAGCGGCACCCCCCGCTCGCGGCAGATCTCGATGACGGCTGCCACGTCGTCAATGCCACGGGGCAGCACCACCGCCCGCGGCGGCACCCGGTAGTTCGACGCATCGGTGGCGTACAACGCCCGGGTGCCGGCGTCGGTGCTCACCTCGCCCTGCACCGCTGCCCGCAACGCCGCGCCCAGCGCCTCGTCCTCCACCTGGCCCAGCATGCCGCCGGTTGGCGCAGCACGCGGTCGCCCCGCCGCAGCGACCCGCCGTCATCGCCCAGAGGGGTTAGCGTGGGGCATGCCACTGCTGCGTCGTCGAATCCTCTTGGCTCGCACCGAGAGGGCTGCCGGTCGCCACCGCAGCCCCGCGGGGCCACCGCAGGGGGCTGACCTCACCCCCGACCACGAGCTCGAGTCCTACCTCGATGCGCTCTCCCCGGCCCGCGACCCGGAGATCACCGACCCGGGGCGACGGTTCGGCGACGCCCGGGTCTACCAGCTCCGGCTGCCCTCCGGCGCGGATGAGCAGGTCCAGTGGCTGGCCCAGCAGCACGGCACCTCGCCGCTCACGCTGCTCCAGGGCTGGGTACTGCAAGGCCTGCATCGTGAGTTCGGTGGGCACCCTGGCGGTCCCCGCGGCTGAGCACGGCCCGCCCCGCGACGGTCAGCTCGGCGCGCACCCGCTCGCCGATGGCGCCCCGGACCACCGGGCGGATCAGCCCGGCCCGGGCCAGCCGGTGCGCGGTGAACTGGTCGCAGCAGCCCAGACCGTCGATGAGCAGGTCCGGCTCGCAACTGCAGACCAGCTCGCCGCGGCCGGCAGAGACCGCCCGGAGCATGGCCCGCGCCCGCCCGCTGAACGGGTCGTCCTGCTGGTCGGCACTCGACCACCTGTTGTCGCTGCGCACTGTCTTCACCGTGTCCCCGCCTCCGAGGTTGGAGTCCGCCTCTCACTTCTTCATCGAGCCGTCCGGCGCTCCGCGTTACCCCTGTTGACCATTTGTCCCCGGCCGTGGCACCGTTGACATCCAATAGAGGCGGGGCAGCCGGCCGCGATACGTGCGGGGCCGAACGCGGTGCGGTCCCCTGCACACCGTTCGTGAGCAGATAACGCTGAGCTGACCGCGTTGTCGTAGGCTCGCCCGGGTGGGAACCGGGAACGCGCTGATTCGGCTGCTGGGGTTGTGCCTGATCGCGGGCATGCTGCTGGCGGGCATCCTGTTTCCGGTGGCCGGCGGCGTCGGGATGGCCTCCAACCGGGCCAGCGCCACCGTCAACAGCGTCTCCGCCGACCTGGTCGCGGGCGAGGTGCCGCTGGTCACCACGATCACCGACAAGGACGGCGTCCCGATCGCCCACCTGTTCGAGCAGAACCGGTTCAACACCCCGCCCGCGGGGATCGCCGACTCGATGAAGGCGGCGATCATCGCCATTGAGGATCGGCGGTTCTTCGAGCACAACGGGGTGGACTGGCGCGGCACCACCCGGGCGCTGATGACCAACCTGTCCAGCGGCAGCGCACTGGAGGGGCAGGGCGCCTCCACGCTGACCATGCAATATGTCAAGAACTACCTGCTCTACGTGGTCGCCAAGAACGACGCTGAACGCGCCGCCGCGGTGGAGACCACTCCCGCTCGCAAGCTGCGCGAGATCCGGGTGGCGCTGCAACTGGAGAAGAAGATCTCAAAGCAGGAGATCCTCGCTCGCTACCTCAACATGGTGTTCTTCGGCCACAACGCCTACGGGGTGGCCTCGGCCGCCCGGACCTACTTCAACACCACCCCGGACCGGCTCACCGTCGCCCAGGCCGCGCTGCTGGCCGGCATGGTCAAGTCGACCAGCGCCTACGATCCGGTGGACCACCCGGAGCAGGCACTGGCCCGGCGCAACCTGGTGATCGACGCGATGGTCGACGTCGGGTCGATCACTCCCCAACGGGGCGCGGCAGCCAAGGCCGAGCCGCTGGGCATCCAGCAACCCCTCACCGGGCTGTCCAACGGCTGCGTCGGGGCCGGCCCCGCGGATGGCTTCTACTGCCAGTACGTGCTGGACTATCTGGCGGACGCGGGCTTCTCCGAGGAGAAGCTGCGCCGGGGCGGGTACCTGATCCGCACCAACCTCGACCGCCGAGCCAGTGATGTGGCCAAGCGGGCCGCCTCCGCCGAGGTCCCGACCCAGACCGAGGGCATCGCCAACGCGATGGCGATCGTGGAGCCCGGCCGGGACCGGCATCGGGTCCGGGCGCTAGTGGCCAACCGCGATTACGGGCTGAACGCCGAGGCGGGTCAGACCTCCTATGCGCTGCCCTCCAGCGTGCAGGGCTTCGGCGCCGGGTCGATCTACAAGATCTTCACTGCGGCCGCTGCGCTGGAGAAGGGCATCGGGATCGAATCGAAGGTGCCGGTGCCCGGCCATTACACCTCACGGGTGTTCCGGAACGAGGGTGGCCCCTACTCGGTGGGTAACGCGGGTAACTACCGGCAGGGCTCGGTCACCCTGCAGACCGCGCTCGCCATCTCCCCGAACACCACGTTCGTCGCCTTGGAGGACCGGATCGGGTCGGTCGACCCGATCGTGGAGATGGCCTGGCGCCTGGGCATGCGGGAGAGCCTCTCGATGCACGACGCCAGTGGCCGCACCCTGCGCGACGCCATCAAGCAGGACCGCCGGGGCTCCTACACCCTCGGGCCGGAGCCGACCAGCCCGCTGGACCTCGCCAACGTCGGCGCCACCCTGATGAGCGCGGGCAAGTGGTGCCCGCCCACGCCGATCGACACCATGCTCGACCGCGACGGCAAGCCGGTGAAGCTCCGCGAGGCGCCCTGCGAGCAGGTCGTGCCCGAAGGGCTGGCGAACACCTTGGCGGTCGGCCTGAGCAGGGACGACCAGCCCGGGGGCACCGCATACGCGGCGGCTCGCCAGTTCGGCTGGACCCGCCCGATGCTCGGCAAGACGGGCACCACCCAGAACAACCGGTCCGCCGGATTCGTCGGGGCCACCCCGCAGTACTCCGCCGCGGTACTGATCTGGCCCGACGGCTCCAGACCGAGCCCGATCTGCGACACCGACCCACCCCGGTTGTGCAGCAGCGGCAACATCTTCGGCGGCAAGGTGCCCGCCCGGACCTGGTTCCAGGCCATGGCCGAATTGCACGAAGGTCTGCCGGTGAGGCCGCTGCCGCCCACCGAGGACCGCTACGTCGCGGGCGGCGGCGTCGCGCTGCCCTACGTCGTCGGGCGAGGCGAGAACCAGGCCCGGCTCATCCTGGAACGAGCCGGCTTCACTGTGACCACGGTGCCGACGGACTCCCGCCAGCCGGCGGGCACGGTGGTCTCTCAGGCACCCGCCGACCAGGCGCTGCCCGGTGATCTCATCACCCTCTCCATCAGCACCGGCACCCCGTCAACCCCCACGGCGAGGCCGATCCTGCCCGGCCCCGAGCCACCGCAATCACCCGAGCCGATCACCCGTCCCGAGCCCACCAACACCGAGACCACCGAGCCGACCGAGCCCCCGGAGACTCCCGAGGCCCCCACGAGGCAGGAGTCCCCTGCGAGACCGGAGTCCCCCGAGAGGCAGGAGTCCCCCGCGAGACCGGAGTCCCCTGCGAGACCGGAGTCCCCCGCGAGACCGGAGCCTCCCGCGAGACCGGAGTCCCCCGCGAGACCGGAGCCTCCCGCGAGACAAGAGTCCCCCGAGAGACCCAGGGAGTCGGCTGAGCGCCCGGAGCTGACCGCCCAGCTCTGACGTCAGCTCTGCAGCGCTGCCCGGACCGCGGCAGCCACCCGGGAGCCCTCGGCGCGCCCGGCCACCCGGGCCGTCGCCGCCTTCATCACCGGCCCTATCTGCCGCGGACCCGGCCGCGCGCCGAGCTGCCCAGTCACCTCGTCGACGGCCTCGGCGACCAGTTGCGCCACCTCGGCATCACCCAACTGCGCGGGCAGGTAGCCGACGAGTACCTCGCGCTCGGCGCGCTCCTGGGCGGCCAGCTCGTCGCGGCCGGCCGCAGCGAACGCGTCCGCCGCTTCCCGGCGCTTCTTGGCCTCCCGCACCAGCACCGCGAGCACCTCCTCATCGGACAGCTCGCGGGCCGTCGCGCCCGCGACCTCCTCGGTGGTGATCGCGGACAACGCCATCCGCAGGGTCGCCACGGTGAGGGTGTCCCGGGCCTTGAGCGCCGTGGTGAGGTCGGCCCGCAGCCGATCCTTCAGTTCCGCCATGGGCAGGGACGCTAACCCCTCTGGTGAGTGCGTAACAGTGTTCCAGCACCGAATGCCACTCACGTAGCCTTCATCTCGTGAAACGACTAGGACGTGCCGTGGCCGGCGCTGCCGCGCTGGGTGCTGCCGGGGTGGGGTACGCCGCCGGGGTTGAGCTCCGGCGCTGGACACTGCGCGAGGCCACCCTGCCGGTGCTGCCGGTAGGCGCCGCCCCGCTCCGCCTCCTGCACCTCTCTGACCTGCACATGACCCCCACCCAGGGATCCAAGCAACGGTGGGTGGCCACCCTCGCCGACCTGCGGCCAGACCTGGTGGTGAACACCGGCGACAACCTGGCGCATCAGCAGGCCGTGCCCGCGGTACTGCGGGCGCTGCAGCCGCTGCTGGTGCTGCCCGGGGTCTTCGTCTTCGGCAGCAACGACTACTACGCACCCAAGCCGAAGAACCCCGCCCGCTACCTGATCGGGCACCGACGCAAGCACATCCGGGGCGCCGCGCTGCCCTGGACGGACCTGCGGGCGGCCTTCGTCGAGCACGGCTGGCTCGACCTGACCCACGCCCGGCGCGAGCTCCAGGTCGCCGGGCACCGGATCGTCGCGGCCGGGGTGGACGACCCGCATCTGCAACGGGACCGCTACCACCGGATCGGCGGGCCAGCCGATCCCGCGGCCGACCTCCGGCTGGGCCTGACGCACTCCCCCGAGCCGCGGGTGCTCGACGCCTTCGCCGCCGACCACTACGACCTGGTGCTGGCCGGGCACACCCATGGCGGCCAGTTGCGGCTGCCCGGCTACGGCGCGATCGTCACCAACTGCGGGCTGGACCGGTCCCGGGCGCGCGGCGCATCCCGCTGGGGTGCGCACACCTGGCTGCACGTTTCCGCCGGCCTGGGCACCTCCCCCTACGCCCCAGTGCGCTTCGCCTGCCCACCGGAGGCCAGCCTGCTCACCCTGGTCCCGCGCGGCAGCGGCACCGCGTCACCGGCCGGTGCGTGGACCGCCGCGGGAGTCGGCTAGACTCTGCTGCGTCCTTCCGGGGTGTGGCGCAGCTTGGTAGCGCGCTTCGTTCGGGACGAAGAGGCCGTGGGTTCAAATCCCGCCACCCCGACCAGGAAAAACTCGCCCTTTGGCGATCTTCGCGGAAGACCCGTGGGGGCCAAACCGGGGGCCACTGGCCTCACGCCGGCTTGGCTTCGTTCTGTTTGAAGATGGTGTTCATGGTCTCGGCGCCTTGAGTGATCACCGGCTTGAGCTGGTGCCGGTAGACCTCCTCAGTTACCGCCGTGCTGGCGTGCCCGACGAGATCAGCGATGGTTTCGAGGGGAACGCCGTTGTCGCTCATCAGGGACACGAACGAGTGGCGCAGCTCCCGCGGCGTCCAGTTCTCGCCGAGACCGGCCTTCTTGGTGATCGCTTTGAAGGCCCGGCGGACGTGGGATGCGTCGAGCGGTGTCCCGGCCTGGCTGGCGAAGACGAGACCGTGATCCCGCCAGCGCGTGCCTGCCGCCAGCCGCTCCCTCGCCTGCCGCAGGTGCTGCGCGCGGAGCGCCTCAGCGGCCTGCGCGGGCAGTTCCAGCGTCCGGCGGGACTTCTCGGTCTTGGTGTCACCGTTGACACGCACCGAGCGCCAGACGTAGATCGCGAACCGCTCGTGATCGAACCCGGCTTCGGTGACCGGCACCCATACCGCGCCATCCGCTACCCCCCAGGTGACCACGTGGGACCAGCGCAGCGCGCGGGCCTCTTCGGTGCGTATGCCGGTGAGCAGGCTCACGACGACGTAGGCATGCAGCCGCGACGCCTTGGGTCGGCGGTCAGTTCCTTGAGCTTGATCGCGCCGATGAGCGGTATCACGTGCCGTTCGGCGAGGATGCGGTTGGCCGCGATGGTATGCGCGTCGCGGTCCTTGAGCCCCCTGGCGAGCCAGTCGCGGACCGCGTCCCCCACGGTGTAGGAGCCGCTGGTATTGAGCTTGACCCCGTAGCACGGACACCCACGGTGTGGGGTTAGTGATCATCCTGTGTGGACGTGTGGGGCGGTGTGACGGCTTCGAACTCAACCGGACTGAGCATTCCGAGGCTGGAATGCCGCCGCTCGGTATTGTAC
>DASTLT010000240.1:0-26030 GCA_035714625.1 Pseudonocardiaceae bacterium
TCGACGAGACCGACCCGTCATACCCATCTGACTTGAGTACAGCGAGAAGCTCGGCGCGATCCTGTTCAGAGAGTTTCATGGAACACATTATCCACATCCGGCATAGGGATGTAAAGATCTACGTTTTATGAGACACTAGTGTGCTGAGTTCCGCATTCGTGAGGATAGTGCACATATCCACCCTGCTTGCGTCGGCCACGGCGGGTGGTGCGGGGGTGCCCGAGGCCGTTGAGCCGCAACCGCTCAGGAGAACCCCGGCCGCGGCGACAGCCGCGGCCAGTACCAAGAAGTAGCTGCGGGTCATTCGCTGACGCCCCGAAACCTCTGCTGGCTCGCCTCGTCGGCTTCAGTCACCGTTCGCCCGGCGGCCCGGAATGTCTCCGCCATGTTCGCGATCACCCGTTGCGCATCCTTGATCGTCGCGAGGTATTCCCGGCCGGCTTGGGCGAATGCTTCGGCGGCTGCCTCGCCGTCCTCGTTGGCGCCGAACTTTCGCTTTCGGGTGAGCACCTGCGCGTCTCGCAACCATTTGTCGAGGTCGCGGACGGCTTGGTCGCAGCGGGCGGCGGCACGTTCGACGACGTCGGCGTCCATCCACAGCTCGCCGGCGGCGACTGCGGCCCGTAGCTCGGCGTGCTGCTAGGCGATACCGGCCAGTTGCGCCTGGGACTGGGCGAAGCTGCTCGCCATGACGGGTTCCCCTCCGTTGACCGAGCGTGACCGTACTATGACGTACTGGACCCCGTCAGCGGTTCCGCAACCCGCGCTGCCGGTTAGCTGAGTTCGCCGGTGCGGAGGGCGGTGGTGAGGGCGGCCCAGGCAGGTGGGGGGACGAGCAGGGTGGTACCGGTGGAGTTCTTGGAGTCGCGCACCGCGACGGCGGCGCCGAGGACGGCGACCTCGATGCAGTTGGCTGTGTCGCTGCTGCGGCTGCTCTTCCGCCAGCGGGCGATGCTCAGGTCCAGCGTAGGCATCCCGCGCTCCTCTCAGTGCTCATCCGGCCCGGTGCGGCCCACTGGTTCAGCCGAACTCGGCGGCGAGCTGGGTGATCAGCTCCGCCGTTGCAGCGGGTGCAAGGGCTGCGTGCAGGATATTCCCCAGCGCCACCCGGTAGGCCGCCAGGTCGGCCTCCTCCTCCAGGAACAACCCAGTGCCGTGGTTCTCCATGAACACCAGGGCCGGCTCCTCGGTGAACTCCAGGATCACGAACGGCCCCCGTAGTCCGGCGTGTGCCCCGGCGACCAACGGCACCACCCGCAGCGTGACATGGGGCTGCTCCGCGGCGCTGAGCAGGTGCTGCAACTGCCGATACATCACACCTGCCTGGCCAATCGGGCGACGTAGTGCGCCCTCGTCGACCACTGCGAAGAACTGGGGAGCCCGGGATCGGGTCAGCACCGCCTGACGGGCCATCCGCGCGGCCACCAGGTTGTCGAGTTCGGCCTCCGAGACAGTGGGGGCAACGCCAGCGATGATCGCCCTGGTGTACTCCGCGGTCTGCAGCAGCCCGGGCACGAAGAGGGCCTCGTAGTTCTGGATGCGGGTGGCTTTGGCCTCGAAGTCGATCAGGCTGCGCCAGAGCTGGGGCAGGCCGGGCTGGCGGGTCCACCAGCCGCGTTCCTCGGAGCGGCGGACCAGGTCGAGCAGGTCGTCGCGGACCGAGGCGGGCACCTGGTAGAGGCCGAGCAGCGCGGCGACGTCCTCGATCTGCAGCCCGCTGTTGCCGGTCTCGATCCGGCTGATCTTGCTGGCCGACATGCCCATGCGTTTGGCCACCTCGGCGCCGGAGAGCCCAGCCTGCTCGCGCAGCTCGCGCAACCGCGCGGCGACCTGGCGGGACCGGATCGAGGTGTGCGGGTTACCGGGCATTGGCGCCTCCACTACGTGGGCAAGTGCTCACACTATGCAGTAGTGGGATGCGCGATCAAACCACCCGATCGGATTATTGCTTGCATTACATGCAACGCTTGAAGGTCCCCGTATGGATCACGTGAACGCAGGAGACATTGAACGGAAGATCATGGATGCCACCGTGGTCGAGAAGGTCTGGGAGATCCCCGCCCATAACGGGAAGGGGCCGGTGACCATTGCGTTGCGGATGCCGGAGGTGACGATCACCGATTCGGAGGGGCGGCACATCGTGATCTCACCCCAGCAAGCTGGACTGGTGAGTGCTCGGATGGACGACATCGCCTACTGGATCGAGGATGGCGCGGATTCCCAGGACGGCTGACCCGGCGCGGCGGCTCCACCTAGTGCGGCAGACTGGCGGAACAGGGCCGTCGTCGAGAGGAGCAGACCGTGACCGCCTCGGTCGAGCAGGGGGGCCGGCAGCAGGCCGATCAGGACAGCGAGTGCGACGTGCTGGCCGTCGCCCGCGAGCAGGTGCTCGGGCGGGGCGATGGCCTGTCCGAGCAGCAGGTGCTCGCCGTGCTGCAACTCCCCGACGACCGGCTGGAGGAGCTGCTCGCGCTGGCCCATGAAGTACGGATGCGCTGGTGCGGCCCGGAGGTCGAGGTCGAGGGCATTGTCAGCGTCAAGACCGGGGGCTGCCCGGAGGACTGCCACTTCTGCTCGCAGTCCGGGCAGTTCAGCTCCCCGGTGCGCGCGGTGTGGCTGGACATCCCCGGTCTGGTCGAGGCCGCCAGGCAGACCGCGGCCACCGGGGCGACCGAGTTCTGCATCGTCGCCGCGGTCCGCGGGCCGGACCGGCGGCTGCTCGACCAGGTGCGGGCCGGCATCGAGGCGATCCGTGCCGAGCCGCAGACCGCAGAGATCAACATTGCCTGCTCGCTGGGCATGCTGACCCAGGCGCAGGTCGACGAGCTGGCCGCGATGGGGGTGCACCGCTACAACCACAACCTGGAGACTGCCCGCTCGTACTTCCCCACCGTGGTCACCACGCACACCTGGGAGGAGCGCTTTGAGACGCTGCGGATGGTGGGCGCGGCCGGGATGGAGGTCTGCTGCGGCGGCATCATCGGCCTGGGGGAGTCGGTCGCGCAGCGGGCCGAGTTCGCCGCGCAGCTCGCCGGGTTGGGGCCGGACGAGGTGCCGATGAACTTCCTCAACCCGCGGCCGGGTACCCCGCTGGAGGCCCACCGGGTGCTGGCCGGCGTCGAGGCGCTGCGCACCGTCGCGGCCTTCCGGCTGGCGCTGCCGCGCACGATCCTGCGCTTCGCCGGCGGCCGAGAGATCACCCTGGGTGATCTGGGTGCCCGCCACGGCATGCTGGGCGGCATCAACGCGATCATCGTCGGGAACTACCTGACCACGCTGGGCCGTCCGGCGGAGCGTGACCTCCAGATGCTCGGCGAGTTGCAGATGCCGATCAAGGCATTGGGTGCGACGTTGTGACGGAGGTCAGAGACCTGGCCTTCTGCGACGCCTGTGGCCGCCCGGCGGGCGAGGGGGAGCACCTCGGGTGTGCTCGTCGCCGGGAGCTGGAGCCGCCGCGTTACTGCCCCCGGTGCGCCCGCCGGATGGTGGTGCAGGTGACGCCGGCGGGATGGTCGGCCCGGTGCAGTGTGCACGGTGCTGCAGGTCGTGGCCCGGAGCCGGGGTGAGTGCGGCACAGGCCGAGGTGCGGGAGGGGATAGCGCCGGACGGGGCGCCGGGGCCCCGGGTGGTGGTGCGCGCCGATCTGCCTGCCGGGCTGCGGGTGCTCGCCGGGGTGGTCGTGCTGGGCGCGCCGCTGGGCTTGCTGTGGTCCTGGCTGGCCCCACCGGAGCTGGTCCGGGTGCTCGCCGACCCCGTTGCTGGTCGGCTTGAGGTGCTGCCGTTGGTGGGGCAGAGCGAGCACCGCTTCGCCGCGATGGCGGCCTTTGTGCTGTTCAGCATGGCTGCCGGGGTGCTCGTCGGGGCCGGCCTGTGGCTGCATCTGCGGCGCCGCCGCGGCCCGGTGATCCTGGTTGCCGCCGTGCTCGGTTCCCTGGCTGCGGCGTGGCTCGCCATGCGACTCGGATCGGCCGTGGCCGCGTGGCGCTACCCGGCGCTGGACCTGGCCAGCGCGCGGCTCGGCGAGGTGGTGGCCCGGGGCCCGGTGCTCGAGTCGGCCTGGGTGCTCGTCGCGCAGCCCTTCGGTGCGGCGCTTGCCTACAGCCTGGCGGTGGCCTGGAACGGCACCGAGGACTTGGGCCGAGACTCCTCGTGAGTGCGTAACAGTGTTATAGCACCGAAACGCACTCATCACTCAGTTCGCCGTGGTCTCCACGGCGAACTGAGCCAGCGGGACCGGCACGGCGCGCAGGGCCCGCAGGAACTCGGCTTCGCGGATCAGCAGGGTGCGCACCAGGCGTAGCCGGTGGGCCGGGCAGCGCTCCTCGAGCAGGGCCTGGCGGTCCTCCAAGGTGAGCAGGCAGTCCGCGGCCAGCAGGTGCGGCAGCGTCTCGGGCGTGACGTCGGGGGCGGGCTCGTCCCAGTCCTCGTGCTTCCAGGCTGTGGCGCAATAACGCCGGTGAGCGTCTCGGGCGGCGCCGGCCAGCATCGGCAGCAGCGAGCGCTGCTCGGCGGACGGATCGTCGTCGGGCACCCATTCGATGCTCCCGATCAGATAGGGCGCCGAGGTCTCGTCAACATCGAGCAATCGGAACCGCCGCCCGCCTCGGGTGACGATGTCGAAGCGACCGTCGGGCAGCCGGCGGGCCTCCCGCAGCACCGCGGAGCATCCGATGTCGTGGATCTCCGGCTCGGCTCCCTCCGCCTTGCCCTGCCGCAGCGCGAGCACACCAAAGCTGCGACCCGGCACCGCGCCGGTCACCAGATCGACGGTCAACTGGCGATAGCGGGGCTCGAAGATGTGCAGCGGCAGCGAGGTACCCGGCAGCAGCACGGTGCCCAGCGGGAACAGCGGGAGCGTCTCGGCCACCACCCAACGCTACGACGAGGCGGGGGGATCCGCTGGCTGGAGTAATTCTGCAGGCTCCGATTGACGTAATTCCACCGGCCGCAGCTCGGGTGGACGCAGTACCGCGAATGGGTCGGTGACCCGGATATCGCGCTCGGCGAAGCGGTACAGGGCGGCCGGGCGCCCGCCGGAGGGCCCGGGTGCGGCCGTGTCGCCGGTGGACACCAGGACCCCCCGCCGGGACAGCACGCGCTGCAGGTTGGTGGCCGACACCCGGTGCCCGAGCGCGGCGGAGTAGAGCTCGCGCAGTGCGGAGACGGTGAACTCCGGTGGGGCCAGTGCGAAACCGAGGTTGGTGTAGGAGAGCTTGGCGCGCAGCCGGTTGCGCGCCCGCCGCACGATCGGGCCGTGGTCGAAGGCGGTGGCCACCGAGCCGTCCAGGACTCCCGTCACCGGATGCCAGGCGGTGTCGCCGGGCAGCGCCGGGTCAGCCACGCACGGCACCAGTCCGAGGAACGCGGTGGCCACCGTGCGCTGCCCCGGCATCCGCTCTGGGGCGCTGAACACCTCCAGTTGCTCGACGTGGGCCACCTCGCGCACGTCCACTTTCTCGGCGAGCTGGCGCAGCACGGAGGTCTGCACATCCTCCGAGTCACCCAGCCGTCCGCCGGGGAGCGCCCAGCGCCCGGCGTCGGGCTCGATGGCCCGCTGCCACAGCAGCACCTGCAACTGCCCGCCGCGGACTTGCAGCACGGCAGCGAGCACTTCGTGCACCGCGCGGCCGGCGCTGTTACCATGCATGTTTTCGATTGTAAGGCGAAAACTCGGGCAGAGCCTAGCGCGACTATGTGCTGGCGGATGAGGAGGTGACATGGCCGCTACTGCCGTACCGGAGCGGACCTCCGCCGGCGATCCCGGGCCGCACCGTGCGTGGCGTCAGGAGGTGCGCGAGCTCGCCCGGCAGCGGGACGCGGTGCTGCTCGCGCACAACTACCAGGTGCCCGAGGTGCAGGACATCGCCGACCACGTGGGGGACTCGCTGGCGCTGTCCCGGATCGCGGCAGCCTCGGCGGCGGGCACCATCGTGTTCTGCGGGGTGCACTTCATGGCCGAGACCGCAAAGATCCTCGCGCCGGACAAGACAGTGCTCATCCCGGACGCCCGCGCTGGCTGCTCACTGGCCGACTCGATCGACGCCGCAGCACTGCGGGACTGGAAGCGCGAGCACCCGGGCGCGGTGGTGGTGTCCTACGTGAACACCACTGCCGAGGTGAAGGCACAGACCGATATCTGCTGCACCTCGTCCAACGCTGTCGAGGTGGTCGACTCGATCCCCGCGGACCGGGAGGTGCTTTTCCTGCCCGACCAGTTCCTCGGTGCGCACGTCCAGCGCGTCACCGGGCGGAAGAACCTGCACATCTGGGCCGGGGAGTGCCACGTGCACGCCGGGATCAACGGTCCCCAGTTGACCGCCAAGCTGACCGCCGCCCCGGACGCCGAGCTGTACATCCATCCCGAGTGCGGCTGCGCCACCAGCGCCCTGTACCTGGCGGGGACCGGTGCGGTGCCCGCCGAGCGGGTCCGGATCCTGTCCACCGGGGGAATGCTCGACGCCGCCCGGGAGACCGCCACCCGCCCGGACGGGACCGTGCTGGTCGCCACCGAGATCGGCATGCTGCACCAATTGCGGCGGGCCGCTCCCGGAGCCGACTTCCGCGCGGTGAACGACCGCGCGTCCTGCCGCTACATGAAGATGATCACCCCTGCGGCGCTGCTGCGCTCGCTGCGGGAAGGCGTCGACGAGGTGCGGGTGCCCGTCGACATCGCTGAGCGGGCCCGTGGCGCGGTGCAACGCATGATCGCGATCGGCCGCCCGGGCGGCGGCGAATGACCACCTGGGCGGCCAGTGCCGACCTTGCCGTGGTCGGCAGCGGAGTGGCCGGGCTGAGCGCCGCCCTGCGGGCCGCCGAGCTCGGGTTGTGCGTGGTGGTGGTGACCAAAGCCGCGATGCAGGACGGCAACACCCGGTGGGCCCAGGGCGGGGTGGCCGTGGTGTCGCCGGGCACCGGGGACAGCGTGGAGGCGCACGTGGCCGACACGCTGGCCGCCGGCGCCGGGCTCTGCGACGAGGTGGCCACCCGCCGGATCCTGGCCGCCGGTCCAGCCGCGGTGGCCACGCTGCGCAGCCACGGCGCGGTCTTCGACACCGGCCCGTCCGGGATCGCACGCACCCGCGAGGGCGGGCACCGGGCCTTCCGGGTGATCCACGCCGGAGGGGACGCCACCGGGGAGGAGATCGAAAGGGCGCTGGCCGCCGCGGCCCGGGACGGACGGCTGCCGCTGCTGGAGCGCCATGTGGTCACCGACGTGCTGGGCGACCACAGCGGCCGGGTGGCCGGGGTGGCCCTGCTCGGCGGGGACGGGCTCGGGGGGGACGGGCGCGGGGGGGAGGGGTTGGGGCGCTGGGTGCTGCGCGCCCGGGCGGTGCTGCTGGCCACCGGTGGGCTTGGGCAGCTCTACGCGGTCAGCACCAACCCCGAGGTTGCCACCGGCGACGGGCTGGCGCTGGCCCTGCGGGCCGGGGCGGTGGCCGCCGACCTGGAGTTCGTGCAGTTCCACCCCACGGTGCTGCATGCCGGTCCCAGCTCGGGGGGCCGCCGGCCGCTGGTCACCGAGGCGGTCCGCGGCGAGGGCGCGGTGCTGGTGGACGTCACCGGCCGGCCGGTGATGGACGGCGGGCACCCCCTCGCCGACCTCGCCCCGCGGGACGTGGTGGCCGCTGCGATCACCCGCCGGATGGCCGCCACCGGGGCCGACCACGTGCTGCTCGACGCCACCCACCTGGGCAGAGCCGGGTTCCGGCGGCGTTTCCCAACCGTGCACGCGGCCTGCACGGCAGCCGGGATCGACCCGGGGCGCGAACCGATCCCGGTGGCCCCCGCCGCGCACTACCAGTGTGGCGGCGTGGTCACCGACATCGACGGCCGGACCACGGTGCCCGGGCTCTACGCCGCGGGTGAGGTGGCCCGCACCGGCTTGCACGGGGCCAACCGGCTGGCCTCCAACAGCTTGCTGGAGGGCCTGGTGATGGGGTCGCGGGCGGCGGAGGCGGTGGCCGCCGATCTCGTGGACGCACCGCCCCCCGGTCCGCCGCCGTCACCCCCGTCCGAGGTGCGTCCGGTCGCCGAGCGCGACGCCGTGGTGCGGGTGATGAGCGCGCATGCCGGAATCGGGCGTGACGCCGCCGGGCTGGGTGCCGCCACCGCGGTGGTCGGCGCCACCAGCCTGCGGCCGGTCTGCACCCCGGCCGACGCCGAGCGTGCCGCGCTGACGCTGGCTGCCGCTGCGGTGCTGGCCGCCGCCACGGCCCGCACCGAGACCCGGGGCTGCCACCTGCGCACCGACTATCCGGACCCGATGCCGCAGTGGCGGCGCAGCATCACCGTCACCCTCGACGACACCGGCCTGCCGGTGGCCGTGGAACCGGCGCTGGTCGGTGGTGCGGCGTGACCGGACCTGCGGTGACGGCGGAGCTGGTCGCGGCGGGCCTGGACGTCGAGGACGTCCACCGGGTCATCCACACCGCACTGGACGAGGACCTGCGCTACGGGCCGGACGCCACCACGGCGGCCTGCGTGCCCGCCGGGGCCGTCGCGGTGGCCACCGTCTCACCGCGCCGTCCCGGCACCCTGGCCGGGCTCCCGGTGTTCCTGGGTGTGCTCGACGTGCTGCTCGAGGACGGCGGGTACGAGATCCTCGCCCGGCGAGCGGACGCCGACCGGCTTGAGGCTGGGGAGACCGCCCTCGCCGTGCGCGCCCCGGTGGCCGGTCTGCTCACCGCCGAGCGCACCGCGCTCAACCTGCTCTGCCAGCTCTCCGGGGTGGCCACCACCACGGCGGCGTGGGTGGCTGCGGTGGCCGGCACCGGGGCGGTGATCCGGGACTCCCGCAAGACCGTGCCCGGGTTGCGGGCGCTGCAGAAGTACGCGGTGCGCTGCGGCGGCGGCGTCAATCACCGGATGGGGCTGGGGGATGCGGTGCTCGTCAAGGACAATCACGTGGCCGCCGCCGGGTCGGTCACTGCGGCCCTCGCGGCGGTCCGGGCGCACGCTCCACAACTGCCGTGCGAGGTGGAGGTCGGCACCCTGGATGAGCTGGACGAGGCGCTGGCTGCCGGAGTGTCGCTGGTGCTGCTGGACAACATGACGGTGCCGCAGTGCGCTGAGGCGGTCCGCCGTGCCAGCGGCACGGGTACCGACCTGGAGGTCTCCGGCGGCCTGACCCGGGACGTGGCCCGGTGCTACGCCCAGACCGGAGTCCGCTACCTCGCAGTGGGTGCGCTGACCCACTCTGCCCCCGCCCTGGATCTCGGCCTGGATCTGGTCCGGGTATGGTAGTGGTGTGACCGTCCATAAGTTCACTATCTCATTGCCCGACGAGCTCGACCGGACTGTGCGCAACGCCGCCGAGGCCGCCGGGCTGTCTGTTTCGGCGTGGCTCGCGCAGGCCGCGGCCCGGATGGTGGCCGAGCAGGCGACCGTGGCGGATGGACGGGCGGCACTGCAGGAGTTCGTGGCCGAGCACGGTCCGATCACCGCGACGCCGGAGCAGGATGCGTGGGTGGCGCGGGTCCTCGCGGACGCCGGTGCGCAGGCGCAGCGCGCCGCGAGCTGATGCCAGCTCTGCTCTACGACACCGGTGCCCTCGTGGCCGCGGAACGTCGGCACCCGCTGATCTGGCGGTTGCACGATCGCGCCAATGCCGCCGGGGTCGTGCCTGTGGTGCCGGTGGTCGTGCTTGCCCAGGCATGGCGGGGTGGGCCCCAGGCCAACCTGTCCCGGCTGCTGCGGGGCTGTCGCATCGTTGCCGACGATGAGGTGGCGGGCCGGGCGGCTGGACGGGCCTGCGCCCTGGCCGGCACCTCCGACGTGGTCGACGCCCTCGTGGTGATCGCTGCTACCCGACTCGCCGCGCCAGTGGTCACCAGTGATCCTGATGACCTCGCTCACCTGGCCAGTAGTCTGGGCGCTGCCTTGGTGCTGCACACGCTCTGACGGTCACTGCTAAGGCAGGGTGGCGCAAGGTATGCAGTCGGCGTTCTGCAGGAGCAGGTCGACGGCGGGGTCGTTGCGTTCGGTCTCCCGCTTGATTTCGGTGTCCGGTGGGTAGAAGCCGCCCCGCAGCTCGCTGGTCGGGTACATCTCGAAGGTGAAGGACCAGATGCGGTGGGTCGCCCACAACCAGTCCCCGATCGCCCCGTCGGTGAGGTAGAGGTCGCTGGACTGCTCCGGGGTGTAGCCGTTGCTGGCCGCCATGGCCCGGCCCAGCGAGCGGAAGGTCGCGGCGTCGGCGGGATCCAGCCCCGGGCCGGTGTCGGCGGTGGTGTAGCCGTAGGGCCAGAGCACGAGCTCGGAGTAGCTGTGAAAGTCGATGTTCGCGGTGATCTGCTGGGTTCCGTTGATCACCCGGCTGTTCACCCAGTCTCGCAACTGGGCGGTCTCGGGTGCGGAGAACGGGGCAGGGCCGCGGTAGGTGTCGTCGCCGGGATCGCCGCTGGAGCCGCCGCAGCAGCCCCACTGGGTTCCCCAGTTGCGGTTGAGGTCGGTGCCGACCTCGCTGGTGCCCTGGTTGGGCTGGCGGTTCTTGCGCCACAGCGCGAAGGTGCTGGCGGCGACGTCGTACTCGGCGCCGTCCGGGTTGACCATCGGCATCACCCAGATCTCCCGGGAGTTCACCAGCTTGGTGACCTCCGGATCGGTGCGGTAGCCCTCGGCCAGCCGCTGGATGATGTGCAGGCACATCTCGACCGTGAGGTGCTCGCGGGCGTGCTGCGCGCAGGTGAACAGCACCTCGGGTTCATCCTGGTCGGTGCGCACCGCGTCGCTGATCTTCACCAGCGGCAGCGCGCGGCCCTCGAAGGACCGGCCGAAGCTGGAGACCGCCACGATGTCGGGGTACTGCTCGGCGAGGGCGCGCAGCGCGGCGGTGAGCTCGTCGTAGGTGTGGTAGCCGGTGAACCCGGGCGGGAAGCCGCTCACCCCGGGCAGTCCAGGTAGGGGGAGCAGGTGCAGGCCGCTGGCCCGCAACCGGTCCGCCTCCGCCGGCGTGGCGCGGATCTCCAGGTAGTCCCAGCCGCCACCGAGCACGTCCACGCCTTGCCGGGCCACCCTGGTTCGGGCCTCGGGGGTGTCCACCCCGGGCACCCGGTACACCGGCTCGGCGCCGGCTTCGGGTCCGGGTCCGGGCTGCCCCGGTGCGGCCGCGCTCGCGGAGAGCGGGACGGCGAGTGCGAGCATCGCCAGCGCGGCGATCACGGCGAGATGGCGGATGGGCATCGGGGCTCCCCCTCGTTCCGGCACAGTCAGCAGCATCCTGGCTGCGCAGCGTGGCCTTAGCAAGTGATCTACGTCCCCGCCCGATGGCAGTAACTGGCTATTGCATTTAAATAGCAACTGTGCGTAGGGTCGCCCTATGTCACCTCTCACTCGTCGGAGCGTCGTCGTCGCGCTGTGCGCACTGCCGGTGCTTGCTGCCTGTAGTGCACCGTCCAGCACCTCCGCGCCCTCGTCAGCGGCGGCTGAGCAGTTGGGGCTCGCCGACGGCTACGAGCCGGAGAGCCTGCATCCGCTGCTCGGCTACGGCACCGAGGGTGCCTCCCGGATCTTTGACGGGCTGGTCGCCTACGACGCAGCCCGGCAGCTCCAGCCCGCGCTGGCCGCCGAGTTGCCCAGCCCCTCGGCGGACGCGCGGTCCTGGACGGTCCGGTTGCGCGACGGGGTCACCTTCCACGACGGGTCGAGCTTCGAGGCCGCCGACGTGGTCGCCACCTACCGCGCGCTGCTCGACCCGGCTTCCGCCTCCACCGAGACGACCACCTACTCGATGGTCACCGGGGTGAGTGCGCTGGACCCCCGCACCGTGCGGTTCGACCTGGCCTTTCCCTACGCGGCATTCCCGCACCGGCTGACCCTGGGCGTGCTGCCCAGCGAGGCGCTGGCCGAGCCGGGGCCTGCGGAGAAGTCCCCGCTGACCACCAAGCCGATCGGCACCGGCCCCTACCGGCTCGCTGAGTGGCGCAAGGGCGAGCGCATGGTGTTCGAGGCCAACGACTCCTACTGGGGCGGGGCCTCGCAGGTGCGGCGGATCACGGTCGTGTTCGCCACCGACGACAACACCCGGGCGCAGCGAATGACCAGCGGCGAGTTCGACGGCACCGTGCTGCCCCCCGGCCTGGCGCATACCTTCGATGGCCGTGCGGGTTACAGCGTGATCAGCCACCGCAGTGCTGACTACCGCACGCTCATGCTGCCGACCGGGAACCCGGTCACTGGGGACGCCGCGGTCCGGCTGGCGCTCAACCATGCCGCGAACCGTCAAGGCATGATCGATGCGTTGCTGATGGGCGAGGGGGAGCCCGCGTACACCCCGATCGCGCCGGCGCTCGCCGAGTACGCCGAGCCGGGTGCCACCTTCGCCTATGACCCCGACCGGGCCCGGCAGATCCTGCAGCAGGCCGGTTGGGTGCCCGGCCCCGACGGCATCCGGCAACGAGCCGGCCAGCCGGCCCGTTTCACCCTGATGTACCCGGCATCGGACACCGTGCGCAAGGACCTGGCGCAGGCTCTCGCCTCCGATGCCCGCGCGGTGGGCCTCGACGTGCGGCTGGAGGGGCTGGGCTGGGAAGCCATTGAGCCCCGGATGGGGGCCGACGCCCTGGTACTCGGCGGGGGCAACCCGTTCGACCCCGATCTGGCCAGTTACGCGCTGCTGCACTCGTCGTTCGCCGCAGACGGTTTCAACAACCCCGGCTCGTATGTCAACCCCCGGGTGGACGCGGCGCTGGACACCGGACGGCGCAGCACCGACCCGACCGCGCGGGCCCAGGCGTACCGCGAGTTCCAGCGCGCCTACCTGGCCCAGCCGGGCATGGTGTTCCTGGTGTTCCTGCGCCACACCTACGCCATCACAGGGTCGGAGCAGGACTACCGGGCCCGGGGCTACCAGCCGATCATCGAGCCACACAGCCACGGCACCGGGTGGGGGCCCTGGTGGAACCTGGAGGACTGGAAGGTCTCGCCGTGACGGCTACGGCGAGCCGGGGACGCGCGGTGCGGCAGATGGTGGCCCGCCGGCTGGCCTTCGCGGTGCCGGTGCTGGTGCTGGTCGCGCTGGCGGTGTTCCTGCTCGGCGCCGCCTCGCCGTTCGACCCGATCTTCCAGTACTACGGGGTGGGGATCTTCACCGCGTCGGCGGCCGAGGTGGCGCGGGTGCGGGAGACGCTGAACCTGGACGCTCCGGTGCTGGTCCAGTTCGGGCAGTGGCTCGGTGGGCTGGCCACCGGAGACCTGGGCCATAGCCGCTCGCTGCGCCAGCCGGTGGTTGAGGTGCTGGTCCAACGGGTGCCGTGGTCGCTGCTGCTGGCCGGCACCGGGCTGGTGCTCGCGCTGGTGCTGGCGCTGGTGCTCGGCGTGCTCACCGCGTGGCGCCAGGGTGGCTGGCTGGACCGGGCGGTCACCGCCACCGCGCATGCGCTGGAGGGGCTGCCCTCGTTCGTGCTCGCCCTGGGCGCGGTCGCGGTGCTGGCGCTCGGGCTGGGCTGGCTGCCGGCGGGTGGGCTCACCGACGCCGGAGCAGAACCCACCTTCGGCCAGGTGGCCCGCCACCTGGTGCTGCCGGTAGCGGTACTGGGGGTCTCGCAGGCGCCGTGGCTGGTGCTGCACCTGCGTGCATCGCTGCTCTCCGCGCTGGCGGAAGACCACGTCATCGGGGCGCGGGCGCGGGGGCTGGCCGAGCATGTGGTGGTGCTGCGCCACGCGCTGCCCACCGCGCTGCTGCCGCTGGTCAACCTGCTCGGCGCCCGGTTGCCCGAATTGGTCACCGGCGCGGTGCTGGTGGAGGTGGTGTTCTCCTGGCCGGGCATCGCCTCGGCGGTGGTCTCCGCCGGGCTGGACCTCGACTTCCCGCTGCTCGCCGCGATCACCTTGCTGACCACCGCGGCGGTGCTGCTCGGCGCGCTGCTCGCCGACGTCGCGGTGCTGCTGCTCGACCCGAGGGTGCGCGCCGATGGCTGACATCACGGTCACCCAGACGGTCCCCAGCCCGGCCGCGCCGGGGCCGGGGTGGCGCTCCGCGGCCCGCCGCCGGGCCGGCACCCCCCGGGGCCGGGGTGCCCCGGTCCGCAGCCGGGTGCGGCTGCTCGGGTCCGGGGGTGTGCTGGTGGTGCTGGTGGCGTCCGCGCTGCTGGTGCCCTGGCTGGCCGGGCTGGACGACCGGGCCGTCGACTACGCCGCGGTGCGCCGCCCACCCGGCCCGGCCCATCCGTTCGGCACCGATGAGGCCGGGCGGGACCTGCTGGTCCGCTCGCTGGCCGGGCTGCGGATCTCGCTGCTGGTGGCGGCGGTGTGCGCGGTGGTCTCCACCGTGCTGGGCACGGTGCTCGGCGCGGTGTCCGGGCTGGCCGGCGGATGGACCGACCGGCTGCTGATGCGGCTGGTCGACGCGGTGAACGCGGTGCCGCACCTGCTGCTGGGCATCGTGATCGTCGCGCTGTACCGGGGCAGCGTGCTGGCGGTGATCGCCTCCATCGCGCTCACCCACTGGACGTCGGTGGCCCGCATCGTGCGCGGTGAGGTGCTGTCGCTGCGGGACCGCCCTTTCATCGACGCCGCGATCTCCGGGGGTGCCGGGCGGCGCCGGGTGCTGCGTCGCCACCTGCTGCCCGCCGTGGTGCCGCAGGCGGCGCTGTGCGCGGTGCTGATCCTGCCGCACGCGGTGTGGCACGAGACCGCGCTGAGCTTTCTCGGGCTCGGGCTGCCGCCGCACCTGGCGAGCATCGGCAACATCCTGGGCGATGGGCGGGACGCGGTGCTGGTGGGTTCCTGGTGGATCGTGGCACTGCCCTCGGCGCTGCTGGTCGCGGTCGCGCTGGCGGTGGCTGGGCTGGGCGGATCGTGGCGGGACCGGATGGTGCCCCGG
This sequence comes from Pseudonocardiaceae bacterium, assembly GCA_035714625.1. GTDB lineage: Bacteria > Actinomycetota > Actinomycetes > Mycobacteriales > Pseudonocardiaceae. Next base: position 14,822 of record DASTLT010000240.1, read on the forward strand.
CGCCGTTCGGAGCTGGCCCTATGACCGGAGTGGACGCTGTGACCGGGGCTGCGCCGGCTGCGGCCCGAGCAGCGGCCGGACCGGGAGGCCCCGCACCTGTTCTGGACGTGCAAGGGTTGTCGGTGCGTTTCCTGCTCGGCCGGGGCGGACGACGCGGGATCGTCGCCGCCGTCACCGACGTGGGGTTCGCCTTGCGACCCGGCCGGGTGCTGGTGCTGGTGGGGGAGAGCGGGTGCGGCAAGTCGGTGCTCGCCTCGGCGCTGCTCGGCCTGCTGCCGGCCAACGCGCAGGTCCGCGGCCGGGCCCTGCTGACCGTCCCGGGCCTGCCGGAGCGGGACCTGCTGGCCGCCCCGGAGCGCGAGCTGGCCACCCAGGTGCGCGGTCGGGTGATCGGGCTGGTGCCGCAGTCGGCGGCCAGCCACCTCACCCCGGTGCGCACCGCGGGCGCCCAGCTCGCCGAGGCGGTGCGCACTCTGCGATCCGGCGCGGCCGTCAATGCCCTGGTGACCGGGTTGGCCGAGCGGGTGAGCCTGCCGATCGATGCGCTGCAGCGCTTCCCCCACGAGCTGTCCGGCGGCATGGCGCAGCGCGTCACGGTGGCCCTGGCGCTGGCCGGGGACCCGGCGGTGGTGCTGGCCGACGAGCCCACCATCGGGCTGGACCGCCCCCTGGTGGACCGGACCGTTGACCTGCTCGCCCGGCTCGCCTCCGACGAGGGGCGCGCGGTGCTGCTGATCACCCATGACCTGCGGGCTGCCCGGCGGGTGGCCACTGACGTCGCCGTCATGTATGCGAGCCGGTTGGTCGAGGTCGGCCCGGCGGACGCGGTGTTCAGCGATCCCCGGCACCCGTACACCGCCGGACTGCTCGGTGCCCTGCCCAGCGGCGGCTTCCGGCCGGTGCCCGGGCACCCGCCGGAGCTCACCGCGCTGCCCGCCGGGTGCGGCTTCCGGCCTCGCTGCCCGGTCTTCGGGGACGGGGGGTGCAGCAACGACCCCGCCCTGGTGCGCTGCGGCGACCGGTTCGTCGCCTGCCGGCGGCCACCATGCTGAGCGTCCGGGGGATGGCGGTTGGTTACCGCCGAGGCGAGCCAGTGCTCGATGGCGTCGACCTGGACGTGCAGCCGGGGCGCACGGTGGGGCTGGCGGGGCCCAGTGGTTGCGGCAAGTCCACCCTGGCCCGGGTGCTGGCGCTGCTGCTGGCTCCCTGGCAGGGCAGCGTGGAGCTGGACGGGCAACAGGTCAGCGGATCCCGCTACGCCGCCCCAGTGCCCGCCCGGACTGCCGTCGGCTTGGTGTTCCAGCAGCCCCGGCTGGCCGTGGACCCGCGCCTCCCGCTGCACCAGATCATCGCCGAGCCGCTGCACGCCACCGGCCGCTCCAGGCAGGCACCCGCCACGGTGGCCGAGCTGGCCGAGCGGGTGGGGCTGACCCCCGAGCTGCTGGGCCGGTTGCCGCACGAGGTCAGCGACGGGCAACTGCAGCGAGCCTGCCTGGCCCGCGCCCTGGTGCTGGGACCGCGCTACCTGCTCTGCGACGAGATGACCGCCATGGTCGACGCCTCCACCACCGCCGCGCTGGTCAGCGTCGTGCGGGAGGAGGCCGACCAGCGCGGGCTGGGCGTGTTGGCGATCAGCCACGACGAGGAACTGCTCGGGATCTGGGCGGATCATGTGGTGAGTCTGTAACACGGTTGTACCCCGCACGACCCGGAGCCGCTACCGCATTCGCGGCGATGGCCGGGTGGACGGCCGCTCACCCAGCTCGTCGCCCGCCTGGCGCAGCTCCGCGAGCCGGGACACCGGGAAACGCTGCCGTTCCACGGGCCGTCGGCCTGATGGTCGTCTCTGAACCACTAGGCTTGTACCATGCTCCGCCGCCTCGATCTGCGTGATCGCCTCCCCCCAGCCGTGACCCTGGGTGGCCTGCTGCCGCGCGCCGCCGTGGATGTCGGCGCGGTGGCCGATCAGGTGGCGCCGGTGATCGACGCGGTGCGCGAGCGCGGGGTGCAGGCCGCGCTGGAGTTCACCGAGCTGTTCGACGAGGTGCGCCCGGCGCGGGTTCGGGTGCCTACCGGAGAGCTGCGCGCCGCGCTGGCGGTGCTGGACCCGGCGGTGCGCGCCGCCCTGGAGGAGTCCATCGACCGGGTCCGCCGGGTGCATGCCGACCAGCGGCGCACCGAGACGGTGACCCAGGTGGTGGACGGCGGCAGGGTGACCGAGCGGTGGGTGCCCGTCGCTCGGGTCGGGCTCTACGCCCCGGGCGGGGTGGCGGTGTACCCGTCCACCGTGGTGATGAACGTGGTACCAGCCCAGGTCGCCGGGGTGCAGTCGCTGGTGGTGTGCTCGCCACCGCAGGCCGCCCATGGCGGGCTGCCGCATCCCACGGTGCTGGCCGCTGCCGCCCTGCTGGGGGTGGACGAGGTGTGGGCGGTCGGCGGCGCGCAGGCCATCGCGTTGCTGGCCTACGGCGGCACCGACACCGACGGCACTGCGCTGGACCCGGTGGACCTGGTGACCGGTCCAGGCAATATCTACGTCACGGCGGCCAAGCGCGCGCTGCGCGGCCTGGTCGGCATTGAGGCCGAAGCAGGACCGACCGAGATCGCGATCCTGGCCGACGCCGGTGCGGACCCGGTGCACGTCGCCGCGGATCTGATCTCCCAGGCCGAGCACGACACCCTGGCCGCCAGCGTGCTGGTCACCGACTCGCCGGAACTGGCCGACGCGGTCGACACCGAGCTGGCCCGCCAGGTCACCGCGACCAAGCACACCGAGCGGATCCGCAGCGCGCTGAGCGGCCCGCAGTCCGGGTGCATCCTGGTCTCCGACGTGGACGCCGGGCTGGCCGTGGTGGACGCCTACGCCGCCGAGCACCTGGAGATCCAGACCGCCGACGCGGCCGCAGTGGCCCGCCGGGTGCGCAACGCCGGAGCGATCTTCGTTGGCCCGTACGCACCGGTCTCGCTGGGCGACTACTGCGCCGGCTCCAACCACGTACTGCCCACCGGAGGGTGCGCCCGGCACTCGGCGGGGCTGTCGGTGCAGTCCTTCCTGCGCGGCATCCACCTCATCGAGTACGACGAGGACGCGCTGATCAAGGTGGCTGACCACGTGGTCGCGTTGTCCCAGGCCGAGGACCTGCCCGCGCACGGCGCTGCCGTCACCGCCCGGTTCCGCGAGGTTGGGCAGTCCCGGGAGGTTGGGCGGTCCCGGGAGGCTGGGCAGCGCCAGGATGCTGGGCCGTGACCACGGTGCAGGACGCGGTGGGGGCCGGGGTTGCGCTGGCCGACCTGCCGCTGCGCGACGACCTGCGCGGCGCCCGCCCGTACGGTGCCCCGCAACTGGACGTGCCGGTCCGGTTGAACACCAACGAGAACCCCTACCCGCCCCCGTCCGCCCTGGTCGCCGACGTCGCGGCCGTGGTGCAGCAGGCCGCGCGGGAGTTGCACCGCTACCCCGACCGGGACGCCGAGGCGCTGCGCACCGACCTCGCGGACTACCTGGCCGAGCGCACCGGGGTGCCGCTGACCGGGGCGAACCTGTGGGCCGCCAACGGGTCCAACGAGATCATCCAGCAGGTGCTGCAGGCGTTCGGCGGGCCGGGCCGGTGCGCGCTGGGCTTCACCCCGTCCTACTCCATGCACCCGATCATCTCCGCGGGCACCCGCACCGAGTGGATCCCGGCACCCCGGCGGCCGGACTTCTCGCTGGACCCCGCCGCCGCGGTGGCCGCGATCGAGCGGCACCGGCCCGACGTGCTGTTCGTCACCAGCCCGAACAATCCCACCGGGCAGGTGGTGCCGCCCGACGACCTGCAGGCGGTGATCGCTGCGGCACCGGGCATGGTCGTGGTGGACGAGGCCTACGGCGAGTTCAGCGCGCGGCCGAGCGCGGTCGGGCTGCTGGCGGAGTTCCCCGGCCGGCTGGTGGTGTGCCGGACGATGAGCAAGGCGTTCGCCTTCGCCGGGGGCCGGCTGGGCTACCTCGCCGCCGCCCCGGCCGTGGTGGACGCGCTGCTGCTGGTGCGGCTGCCCTATCACCTTTCTGCGCTCACCCAGGCCGCGGCCCGCGCCGCGCTGCGGCACGGTTCGGCCACCCTGGCGTCGGTGGCCACCCTGGTGGCCGAGCGGGAGCGGGTGGTCGCGGTGCTGCGCGGGCTCGGCGTGGCCCCGGTGCCCTCCGACGCGAACTTCGTGCTGTTCGGGCGGTTCGCCGACGCGCCTGCCGCCTGGCGGCGCTATCTGGACCGCGGTGTGCTGATCCGCGATGTCGGCATTGAGGGGCACCTGCGGGTGACCATCGGCACTCCGCCGGAGAACGACGCGTTCCTCGCCGCGACCGCGGCTGTTCTGCCACTGGAGGCACGGTGAGCCGCACCGCCCGGGTCGAGCGGGTGACCAAGGAGTCCTCGGTGCTCGTTGAGCTGGACCTGGACGGCACCGGGCGCACCGAGATCAGCACCGGGGTCACTTTTTACGATCACATGCTCACCTCGCTGGGCAAGCACGCGGCGTTCGACCTGGTCGTGCGGGCCAGCGGGGACGTCGATATCGACGCGCACCACACCGTCGAGGACGTCGCGATCGTGCTCGGCCAGGCGCTGCGCGAGGCGCTGGGAGACAAGTCCGGCATCCGCCGCTTCGGCGACGCCTGGGTGCCGATGGACGAGACCCTGGCACACGCCGCGGTGGACGTCTCCGGGCGCCCGTACTGCGTGCACACCGGCGAGCCCGACGCGCTGGCCGGCTTCGTCGTCGGCGGCAACTACCCGACGGTGCTCAACCGGCACGTCTTCGAGACCCTGGCCGGGCACGCCCAACTCGCCGTGCACATCCGGGTGCTGCACGGCCGCGACCCGCACCACGTCACCGAGGCGCAGTACAAGGCGCTGGCCCGGGCGTTGCGGGTCGCCGTCGAGCCCGACCCGCGGGCCTGCGGGGTGCCGTCCACCAAGGGCGTGCTGTGACCGGTCGCTGCGCACCTGTGAGTGGTGCTGCGGGTTATGGCTTGCATCATGCATAGCGGGTCAGCCGGGCAACTTCTCTTCGACAGCCTTGGCGAGTTTGGCGGCCAGGTCGCAACGCTGGTTGACGTCAAGCGGACCTTCAACGCTGACATGGAACATCTCGGCGGTGGCGGTGGAGCCTGATCGGTGCACGACGTAAACGACACAGGGTTCTTGGCCGCGGTCGAGAAACGCGTCTTTTCCGGCTATCATCGTCGTCGGTTCTCCATAGTCGCCATAGTCCAAATCACCCAGTCCGAGTAGAACGCCGACCACGGTGTTGTCCGCCATGGTCCAGTAGCAGGTCCAGTTGCCGAACCCGGTGTTCCGATGAATCGGATCGAGACCGTGGTTGCTGAAGGTGGCGTTGTCGAGGAGGTCGCACGCCCGGTAGCTGGCGTGGGAATAGTTGCTGGTGCGGCCGGGGATGTAGGGGACACCCTTTTGGTCGATGATGTTGTCCGCGACAGTCGTGGCCGCCCTGGTGATCGCACACAGGTCGACCGGATTGTCGCTATGGGTGAAGGCAGCGACGGTGACCGCAAGCTGGGCGGTCAGTTCACGGCGGCTTTCGCAACCTGGTGCACCTTCGATCTTGACTATCCTTTCGTCATATTCGGGCTCTTTCGGATCGGGGCTGCGAAACTGCACCCGCAAGCGAGCGTCACCCCCCTCCGGGTTGTCGATGACGTACTCACACCCCTGCAGCCAGGGCGACGTCGCAAGCGACGGTGTCCCAAAGGAGCGGAGTGCGTTTTCGTCGATCAGAAGGCACGGATCTGCCTCGCGGGGATCCCGGGGACCAGTGTTGGCAGGGGAGGGCACCTGCGGCTCACCGGTCGAGTCGGTCAGCGTGATCACCCCGATCAGCACGCCGGACACCGTCACGGCCAGGGTGACGATGGCGCCCGCCGCGAGGGCGATTCGTGCGCGCACCGACCAACGGGGTGACTCGGGCCTCTCTTCCGAACGTTGCTCGGGTGACTGCGGTGGGGGGACCGGATTCCCCCGGATCACCATGAGTAGCCCGAGCGCTGCTACGAGCACCCCAAGAACCGCGACCGGAAACCCGAGCACGGCTGCGACCTGCACGCCGCGGTCGCCCTTGGTCAGCATCCATCCGGTAACAGCCGCCAGTCCGACAGCCACTGCGGCTACCACGATCCACCGCGCCGACCACCCACCCAATGTCTTCACGACCAACATCATGCAGTGCCGACCCTCAACGCGTCACCTGACTGCTGTGATTGTGACGGGTCAGGGCGGAGGCCAAGGTCGCGGACTGAGTCACGCCGATCCCGTCGATGTGCAGCTCCCATCGCTTGGCGGTCACGCTGTACCTCGTCACTGCAACCATCCCTCCGGCCAGCAGGTCAGTCGCTTGATGACGTCCCGGACGACCCCAGGCGAGATCACCTTATCACCGCACCCTCACGATCCGGCAAGCCTCCTCCCAGCACCGCTGACACGTCGGCCACAGCCATTCCATATCCCCCTCAGCACCCCGGGGATGGGTAGCACCACACAGACACCGCATCGGATCGCCCGCCGGAATATGTCGATCCCGCCGATCAATGGCGTGTCGCTGCCCAGCCAGCGGGAACCAGACAAACGGTCGGGATGTCTGCTCATCGGCCGCATACATGGCCGGGATACCCCCAAGCTTCTGTGAACCTATGGAGCCGCACCCAGGACCGGGACGAGCATCACCGTGAGCATGCATTCCCGGAGTCGGTACATCCCGGATGCTCAGGGGGAGGTGAGAGAACCAGTGAGCGGGCACCTCGCCGTGCACCAAAGCGCCCGTCCCCTCCCGACCCTGGGGCCTTGTCAGATCACCGAAAAAGGGATATTCACTATCCGGTATGCCCGGCAATGCATAAGCCTATCCCGTCAGTGGATAGCCATATCCACTGCCCCGAGGGTGGGGCACGCGCTGCTCCCGGTGACGTCCCGATCCGAACGATGAGGTGCCCGTTACACTCCCCGGGAACTGATCAGAAGATGACCGGCCAGGATCCGGAGGAAAGCGATGGGATCAAAGCAGCCGCGGCGGTATTACTGCCGCTGTGGCACTCGCCTTGCCCGAGACAACCCGGGGCGTCAGTGTGCCCGTTGCCAGCGCCGTTCCCGGGATAAGCTGATCGCTCCGCCGGAGGTGCCGCCGGAGTTCTGGGACACCGAGCAGTTCTGCGAGGCGTTCGCCGCTCAGCACATGGGCTGGGTCTCCCGGGCCTACCGCACCCACCCGCACCACCGCGCGGTCTACGGGCCCGATGGCATCTCGCAGACCCTGCTCGGCCAGTGGCTGGGCCTGCGCCAGCCGCAGGTCAGCCGGTTTGAGACCGGCCCACCGCTGCAGAACCTGGACACCTTGCGACACTGGACCACGACCCTGCGCATCCCACCGCAGCGGCTGTGGTTCGACATGCCCGGGGAGAAGCGCGCGCTGAGAACCGTAGAGCCGGTGGCTGCTGAGCTGGCGGCGCCGATCTCGCCCGGGGTGCTCGCGTTACCGGCTGGCCCGCAGTCCACCGGGACGCAGCCTGCCGCGCAGCCGAGCGACGAGCACGCCGAGTGTGATCCGGTGCTGGTCGCGCCCTGGAACCACCGGGGTACTGTCGAGGTGGCAGTCCTGCTCAGCGGCACTGGTGGTGGTCGGGTGAAGCGCCGGGTGTTCCTGTCGTTGACCGGCCCGGCCTTGACCGCTCCCGCGCATCAGTGGTTGGTGCACGAGCCGGAGTCGCTGCTCTCCGGGCTCGCTGGGCGCCGGGTGTCCGGCGAGCTGGCCGGTCGGCTCGGCGCCATGGTTACTGAGCTGCGTCGGATGGACGATGTGGCCGGGGGCGGCAGCGTGCTGGCGATGGCACAGCAGTTATTCGCCTCGGTTGCCGGGTTGCTGGACCGGGCGTCGTACACCGAGCGCACTGGCCGAGCGTTGCACGTAGTGCTTGCCGACGTGGGGCAGTTGTGTGGCTGGGCCGCGTATGACCTGGGAGAACAGGGCCTGGCGCAGCGCTACTACATCGCGGGTCTGCGTGCCGCCCACACCGCCGATGACCGGCCCTTCGGCGCCCACATCCTCGCCAACCTGGCCAACCAGGCGAGCAGTCAAGGACAGCCTGCCGAAGCGGTGACGTTCATCGAGACCGCGCTGGCCGGGGTCCGCGGCCGGGCGACCCCGGCCCTGCTCGCTGAGCTGTACCAGCGGCAAGCCCAAGCCTGTGCCGCGTTGCGTGACACGTCGGCCTATACCACCGCGATCTCCCGGGCCCGCACTCAGGTCGAGCAGCTCAAGCCAGACGACGACCCGCCCTGGCTGTACTGGCTGGACCCCTTGAGGATCAGCGTCAATGCTGGCACATATCTGCTTGACCTTGGCCAGCCCGACCAGGCGGTGGTACTGCTCAATGAGGGCATCGCTCAGCTCAACCCGTCCTTCGTCCGTGACCGGCAGTTTTACGTTACTCACCTGGCCAAGGCTCGGGCCTGTCCGGGTAAACAGCGTGATCTGGAGGCCGCTGCCAAGCTGGGGATGGAGGCGATCGACTTGGCCGAGACCCTGGACTCACCCCGAGGAACCAGCCATCTCCGTGACCTCTACCTTCGCTTGCAGCCGCACGCCACCGTGTCGGCAGTGCGGGAGTTCTTGGAGCGGGTGAAGGGTTTTGTGGCAGGGCGGGACTGACTGACTGAATTTGTATGGGCGCTCCGGTCCGTGCTCCTGGCGGCTCAACTACGCCTTCTACACCGGCCTGCTCGCGCTCGGTCTCCGCGACGCGTACCGCGACTCAACCCCTCGGGCGGCGATCATAGCTGGATCAATCCCCGCTTCGGTAGTCAACCTCTGGACCACAGCCTGGTCAGCATGGGGACGGGAGAGATCCGAGCGTGCGCTTACGACCACGCCACGCTCAGCGAGGACCTCAGCGATCACGCCGCTCTGCTGACAACGATTGGGCTGCGAGCCGAGCATGCGGCGACGAACGGCCGTCGCCCTTGGTGAGTGACGGCCGTTCGTGGTGACCTGCTAGCCGACCAACGCCGGGGTGCCAAGGTAGGCTAGGAGCTTGTTACGGAAGCGCGGCATGTGCGGATCGAATCGGTCGTGTGCCCACTTGGCTGGGTCGTCCAGGTCGAACCAGCGGACCTGGTTGGCTTCTCGGGGGTCGGCCTCGATCCTCATATCTTGATCGGCAGCCAGCACGCACCAGAACGACACATCCGTGTGACTGTGCTCGCCGCGCGTTCTCGTGACGGTCAGGAACAGCGGGGCGTCCCCGAACCGCGGGTGGAACTCACCGGTGATCTGCAGTTCCTCGTTCGCCTCCTGCAGCACCGTGGTGCGCGGGTCCTCGCCGTCGTCGACGTGGCCGCCGGGGAACAGCCACAAACCCGCTTTCACGGGGTCAACCAGCAAGACGGTGCGCCGTTCCTCGTCGAACAGGGCGCAGTAGACACACAGGTGTTTGTCGGGCGTAGCCGGTCGAGCGATCCGGAACAGGGGCGCGCCCGACCGGACCCACTGCAACGTGGTGGCCTTGTCCTGCGCCTCGTGCTCATCGAGCGGCATAACACCGGCCACCAGGTCGTGCACCACATCGCGCGGATCCTCACCTGCCACCGTCATCTTCGAACGCCCTCCGACCCTGACGTCATTCAGCGACAGATGCGTACGGATGGCGACCATTGCCGCCGCGTAATCCAGGTCGATGATGGTCCCGCGCCGGACGTTCACCTTGATCTCCTGGGGTCGATCATCTGGACGCTGGCGGCTGGTATAGACGATGCGCCGGGTCACCAGGCCCCGCGCCGTCTTGCTCTTCCGCTTGCTCATGCGAGGTCTTTCTCAGCGGTATCGCGTGCGCACCGCGCCGCCTTGATCATGCCGGTGACCTCGTCCGATTCCCGGTCATCCATGGTTACAGTGGTCTTAAGCGCCCCGTCGAAAGTGAGCCAGATACGCCACTGCTGACCACACCGCCGACGCAGCACGATCAGAGTCGCGCGTGCTCCCTCCGGGGTTCGGAGTTGTATGGTCGCGCGGTAGCTCTCCTGTTCGCTGTGCAACTCCATCGCGCGTACCTTTCTGCACCTATCCGGTCACTCCCGCTGCAAACCAACCGCGTTGACCGCTGGCTGGGAAGATCGTCAGTGGTGGCCACGCGGTGGCCGGCGGAGGTGGTTGGGGGTGGTTCGGGGGGTGGTGAACGATGGCGAGGGCTACTGCGCAGCGCACGCAGACAGCTACGGTGCGTCTATCGACAAGTTTTGCTGACGGGGAGGACGCGGGTGACCGCCGATCACACGGTGAACGTCCGCCTGGAGGAGGCGCTGGTCCGCGCCGGGTGGTCGCGCAAGGAACTGGCCCGCCGGGTCAATCAGCGGGCCCGGGTGCGGGGGGTGCGCCTGCACACCGACGCCAGCCGGGTCCGCCACTGGCTGGCCGGCCGGCAGCCCCAGCCGCCGGTGCCCGAAGTGCTCAGCGAGGTGTTCTCCGAGCGGTTGGGCTATCCGATCATCCCGGTGGACCTCGGCCTGGAGGGCACCGACGAACACGAGATCGGGCTGCGCTACGCCGAGTCCATCGCGGCTACTGTGGTGGCGGTGGCCGAACTCGGGAGGTGCGACATGCGCCGACGTGGATTTCTGCGCAAGGGAACCTTTCTGGCGGTCGCGGCGGTGGCACCCAGCCGGGACTGGCTACTCGCAGTCCTCGACGCGACCGAGCGCCGCCCCGGCAATCGCATCGGCGAGTATCAGGTCGGTGTCATCCGCGAGGCGTTCGACATGTTCCAGGAAGCCGACGCCATCTATGGTGGTGGCCATGCGCGTCATGCCCTTACCGAGTACCTGACTGGTCGGGTGCTGCCGTTGCTGCAGGACGCTGACCCGCACAGCAAGGCCGGTGCCGCGCTGTTTGCCGCCGCTGCCGAGCAGACTTACCTTTTGGGCTGGATGGCCATTGACGACGGCCGGCAAGCCCTCGTTTTCCGGACCACGGATGTTCGTCAATGTGGGGGATCTGAGTTCACTTTGTGTGCTTGAGTGGGGGCATGCCAAGGTGGGTTTGCCGGCTGCGGTCGAGGTTGGCGAGTTTGTTCATTGCGGTGTCTAGACTGGCTTGTAGTCCTTGAACTTCACCTATCCATCCCTTGTCGCGGGCTTCGGTCTGTCGTGCCTGTAGGTTATCGATGATCTCG
>DASTLT010000241.1:0-28755 GCA_035714625.1 Pseudonocardiaceae bacterium
GGTTGACCAGCTCGCTCAGGCGGTCGCTGCGGCCTCGCAGCTACGTCACGCGGTGGACCTCACCAACCTGGGAGCGGTGCTTCCCGGCCTGCTCGCGGAGCTGCGCGCGGCCGCTCACCAGGCCACGGGCTCGCAGCGAGAGCGGCTGTTCGGTCTGCTGGCCGAGACCTACTACGCGGCGGGGCAGTTGGCGTCCAAGCTCGGGTACACCGATCTGGCCTCCATCTCGGTAGATCGTTACGAGTGGGCGGCCGAGCGGTCCGGCGATGAGCTGGCCGTGTTGGTCGGCGTCTACCGGCGCGCCGGTGAGCTGATCTGCCTGGACGACTGCGCCACAGCACAGCGACTCTTAGCCGATGCCCGGTCGCGCATCGAGGACCGCCTCGGCGGCAGGGATGCTCCCACGCTGGCCACCTGGGGCAATCTGCACCTCAAATCCGGGCTAGCCGCCGCCCGGGCTGGTGACCGTGCTGGCGCGGATGCTCACCTCGCCGAAGCCAGGGAAACCGCCCAGCGCATCGGCGTTGACCGAGGCGATTACCGGCTGTGCTTCGGCCCCACCAACGTCAACATCTGGTCGGTCGGGCTGGCCGTGGAAATGCTGGATGGCACCGAGGCCGTCAAACGCGGCCTGGGCTCAAACGGTCGTAGCGACATCCGGCTTGATCAGCGTACGAGCACAGTACGATGAAGCAGTCAAAACCCGGCCGACTGGCGCACCGACTGCTTGGTGGGCTGGACGGGTGTCCAACTCGATGCCTTTAGGCTGCGGTGACGCGCACGGTCGCACTCACCGTCTTCGGTGTGGGGACTGGCAGTCCGTCCTCGTGCAGGCCGTCGAGGTGGAAGGCGATAGCCTCGCGCATCTCCCGCTCGGTCTCCTCGATCGTGTCGCCCAGGGCGATGCAGCCGGGTAGGTCGGGTGCCCATGCGCCGAAGTGCCCGTCCGGGGTCGGACCGATGAGGATCACGTACGCGTGTGGGTCGCTCACTTGTCACCTCCGATCAACCCGGCCTGACGGAGGATGCTCCCACGAAGTTCCACGGCGCGGTGTGCGATCATATCGGTCACCGACAGTGACTGGAGCGAGCCGAGCAGTCGAATGACTTCTCGGCGTTCAGCAGAAGCATGCCGACGATCTAGCGTTGGTGAGAACGCTGACAGCGAGTCGACCAGTCCGGATGTGACTCCCGCGCGTACCCAGTGCCCTCGTGGTTCGCCAGGAGGTCGCTACCCAGTCCAGGGATCAGGGAGCAGCCACACGACCCGACGTGGTGCGGGCAGCGACGAGCACTCGCGCCGCCAGGAACGCCCGATCAGCCGGAGCGAACCGCACCTTCGCTCTCCCGAGTTACCGTTCCAGCACCGTGATCTGGTGCCGCAGCGCGAGGATCTCGACATCCTTGTCCCGATCGCTCATCGCCAGCAGACGCAGCATCGCCAACGCGTTCCTCACGCCCAGGTAGGTCAGCCGCAACAACACGGTTGATCATACTGCTGTGGTGACCGGCAGCCGCGAGTGCCCACTTGAGTGACTGCGGTGGATATCCCCGCGCACCGGATCCGACCAGAGCGGATGAGGTTATCGGCAAGGGCAGCGCTCCACGGTCCGGTTAGGACGGATCAAGTCAGCGCTTGGTGGTCCGGCTATGGTGGAGCACGCGGACGCCCCGATCCGTACTCCGACCCTCGGTTTTTTCCGCGTCCTATCCCGGCGGGCCGGAGCCGGCACACACCGCGCCGTGACCTGGCGGACGGGCGCTCAGCGACTAATCTCACCTCATGGCCGCCACCGCTGTGCAGATCCCCTACGCCGACGCCTCCCCAGCGGAGCTGCGGGAAGCGATCCTGCCCGAGGACGCGGAGAGCATCGACGAACAGTTCCAGGCCGCCCTTGACGCGGCCGCCCAGACGCGACGGCTGGACAAGCTGGAGGCGTTCCTGGAGCAGTGGCGCCGCATCGCCCGCTCGGCGAACCACCGCGGCCACGACCACTGGCGGGAGGTGCTGACCCGGGCCGACCACACCCTGCGCACCGGGGAGGTGCCGCCCGGTGCGGCGTCGGAAGAGGAGATGGCTGACCTCATCGCGGCCCGGCTGGGCCGGTAGGTGGACCGCCTCGTCACTCACGACCAGGCGCGCGAGCAGGTCGCCGCCCTTCCCGCCGAGGCACTCCCGGGCTACGCGGAGACGCTGGGGGTGATGAAGCTGGTGCCGTGGAACGGCAGGCCGCTGAACGAGGCCAACCCTGACCGGACGGTACGGCATCTGGTCTTTGGGTCGGGCGGCTACGGGTTGGTCACCTACCTGATCATGGAAGGCGACCGGCGGGTGGACGTGCTCGAAGTCCAGTGGGCCGGTGAGTGACCGCCAAGCCGCACGACTAAACCATGACGGTCCCGGGGCGCAGAGCAATAGAGCGCCCTGAGACCATCGCGCACACGATCGCCGCCCAGGTTGTGCAGCACTCTTCCGAGCGGAGCGACGCATGCCCAGGCTCAGGCTGCTGACCCTCAATCGCACCAGCAGCAACCACGCTCGGCATGAGCAGGGGCGTAAGATCCGGTCCGGGTCGGATGACGACGTCAAGGCGCGAGTCACCAGCCTGGAGCAGGAGGTGGTCAGGCTGCGTGAGCAGGTCACCTTGACCAGCTCGGAGGCCGCCGCTGTCCGCGCGGACGTTGCCGCCGCCCGTGCCGACGCTGCGGCGGCCCGCGTGCTGGCTGCCGGCGCCGACCGTGACGTCTCCGAGATCCGCGCTGAGCTGCGCGCCCATACCCAGGCCCTCAACGCCTTGCGAAACGCAGGTAGAACTGCACAGAACGCAGCTGGAGCAGGGTCAGAGCATTGACGAACTGCGCCAGGAGATGCGCGGCGGTTTCGCCACGAGGGCCAGCGGCATGGCACAGATCACCGCACTGCTCACGGAGATTCGAGGGTCAGAGCATGACGGCTAGCCGAAACACCAGACCAGTCGAGATGCCTGGTGGATCCCGGCCGTGGTCGGCAACCGAAGAAACGCGGTGCTGGTGAGCGTGGCCGAGGAGCGCAAGCTGCGCGGGTGGACCCAGACGCAGCTCGGCTTGGAAGCCTGCGCCCGACGCGCCGTCAGGGCACCGACCTGCGACCGGTCGCTCAGCTAAGGGACCAGGATGGTGGTGATGCGCTGGCGCAGGTCGACGATGCCGGGCACGGAACGATGCCGGGGATCGCTGGTGAGTCGCTGCAGTTCGGTGAGCAGGTCCAGGATGCGGTGCGAGCGGACTGAACCAGCGCTGTTGAGCGCGCCGGTCGTCACCGCGACGGCTTCGGCGGGATCGCCCTGGGCGAATAACAGTGCGGCCAATCGCAGCTCGGCCAGCACGCGGGGGCGCGCTTTGGCGGCCGGGTAGGACTCGACGGCTGATCGCAGCAGCTCGACAGTGGTCGCGACATGCTGGCCCCGCATCGCTACCCGGGAGAGAGCATGGGCGGTGTCCCCCGTGAAGTGAGTTGGGGAGAAATACGCGAGCATGGTGGACGGCTCGTTGGCCACCATGACAGAAGCGAAGTGCTCCTCAGCGCGGCGCACCGCCGCCAGGCAGCTCTGGGCATCGCCTCGCTCGCCGTGCGCGCGGGCCTCGACCGCGGCCAGGAACGTCCGGCAGAGCGGGGTGAGCCGGTCGGAGCGGACCTGGGCCTGCTGTGCGACGGTGAGCGCGGTGTCCCCGTCCCCGCGGTAGGCCAGCATGCGGGACAGATCCGAGCATGCGTATGCGCGCAACGCCCAGTCGTCGGCTTGCTCCGCGCAGCGCAAGGCGATTTCCTCGTAGCGTTGCGCCGCTGTGTTGGCGCCCACGTCGTGACACGCCCAGGCGCTGTGGGCGGCGAGCCAGCCCACCTCGGAGTGCAGGTCCTCGGCGATGGTCGGGTCGACGTGGGCGTCGAGCAGGCTCACCGCCCAGCGCATCTGCGCCCCCAGCATGGCCCGGACCAGGCCGCCACCCCAGCGGTTGTCGAGTTCATATGCCTGCGCCACCAATATCCTGACTTGCTCGAGGTGCTCCGGGCCGACTCGGCGTGGCAGGGCATCGGGTTCGGCGTTGGCCATGGTGACCAGGCTGGTCAGGGACTGCCCGCTGGACACGACCAGCGGCAGCGGCAAGGCGTTGAGGAACACCCGGCGTCTCACGTTGTCGGCCTCCACCTGCTTGGGCTGGGAACGGCGGCAGTAGAGCCCCAGCTCGCCAGGTGACGCCACGCCGAAGTGCTGTTGCAGTGCGGCGCGGTACTCGGCGTTGGGCCAGGTCACCACGCCTCGCTCCAGCCGCCCAATGTACTCCGGGTCTACCGGACGATCCATCAGCGCACCGAGCGCTGCGGCGGTCTGTTCCTGCGTCTCGCGCAGTTCCCGCCGGGCCGCCCGCAGCAGCAGGTTCGGCTCTCGCGTTCCACTCATGGCGGCAGCGTAGGGCCAGGGGTGTAGGCACTCGATCTCGCTGGGTGAACAGCCGGGTCCAAACCACCGGGACCTTGATCCTCCAATCAACTGTGTCGGGATGATCAACGGTGAGGTGGTCACCGCGGCGTTCCGCTCATCGTTTGGACACGGTGGACTGCTCGGCCATGCTCCAGCACCTGCCCGGGAGTGTGGTACCGGCCGCGTGGTCGGGGGATCTGACGTGGCGAGCTTGGTCCTCGAAGGAGAGGTTGTTATGGTGTCAGGCGATACCGGAGAGGTGACCTGGTGGGCGCCGACGACGAACCTCAAGCACGAATGCCGTCCGGGCATCTGACGAAGGAGTGCAATGGCATCCCCGGGTAAGAAGCGTGTCCTCAGTGGCATTACCGCGACCGGGCGCCTGCATATTGGCAACTACATTGGCGCGATCAGTCTGTGGGCTGAGCACCAGGACCAGTACGAGAATTTCCTGTTCGTCGCGGACTTGCACGCGCTGACCATTCCCGAGGCGATCCAGGGGAGCAACCTCCGCGCCAGGGTGGAGGAGATCTTCGCATTATACATCGCCTGTGGTATCGACCCGGAACAATCCACGCTGTTCATTCAATCAGAGGTGCCCGAGCATGCCGAGCTAAGCTGGCTGATGACGTGCGCGACGCCGGTCTCGTGGCTGGAACGTTCGACCCAGTTCAAGACCAAAGGCAAGATCGCCGACGTGGATTCCGGCGTCGGGGCCGGGTTGCTGTGCTACCCGTGCCTGCAGGCCGCCGACATCCTCCTGTACGACCCCGACTGTGTCCCGGTCGGGGCGGACCAGCAGCAGCACGTCGAGATCAGCCGCGACATCGCCCAGCGGTTCAACGCGCTGTTCGGCCCCACGTTCAAGGTTCCCGACCTGCTCATCCGCAAGTCCGGGGGGCGGATCATGGGCCTGGACAACCCTACAGCGAAGATGAGCAAGAGCCTCGCCGAGCGGCAATCCGGCCACGCCATCGCCCTGCTCGACCCACCCAGCCAGGCCCGCAAGGCCATCCTGCGCGCGGTCACCGATTCCCGGCCGGCCGTCGACTTCACCGAAGGACTCGCGCCGGGCGTGCATAACCTGCTCACCATCCTGGAGTGCCTGACCGGAATGACCCGGGAGCAGAGCCAGGAACGGTTCGACGGGGCCCGGTACGGCACGCTCAAGAGCGTCGTCGCGGACGTTGTGACTGAGCGGCTGATCGCCATCCAGGGCCGCTACCACGAGATCGTCGACGATCGGGCATACCTGAACAAGCTGCTCGTCCAGGGCGCCGACCGGGCGCACACCATCGCAGCGGCCAAGCTGGCCCAGGCGTATCGGGCCTGCGGACTCCGCTCATGATCCATGGCCAGTGGTGATTCGGCTTCATCTACCACCTGTCGAGCCTCCGGCAGGAAGACAACTTTGCCGGCCCGAACTGCCGCGCACTCATCGACTCGGCCCAAGGTGTCGAGTTGCCCGCGAGGCGGTCGACGCCGCTGCACGCTCCCATCGGGCACGAGCTGCCTTGGCCATTCCGTAGCAACACGCAGCAACCCTTGCGCCACTGCCGATATCAGGCACGGACAGTATCAGCTCGCACTGGCATGTTTTGGCTCAGCTAAGGGACCAGGATGGTGGTGATGCGCTGGCGCAGGTCGGCAATACCGGGCACGGAGCGATGCCGGGGGTTGCTGGTGAGTTGCTGCAGTTCGGTGAGCAGGTCCAGGATGCGGTTCGAGCGGACTGAACCAGCGCTGTCGAGCGCGCCGGTCGTCACCGCGACGGCTTCGGCGGGATCGCCCTGGGCGAACAGCAGTGCGGCCAGGCGCAGCTCGGCCAGCACGCGGGGGCGCGCTAGGGCTGCGGGGTAGGACTCGGCGGCTGACCGCAGCAGCTCGACAGTGGTCGTGACGTGCTGGCCCCGCATCGCCAGTGGCAACAGTGCATGACCGCTGTCCGCGCTGAGCCGGGCCGGAGAGTAGTACGCCAGCATGGTAGCCGTCTCATTGGCCGGGATGACTGATGTGAAGTGCTCCTCGGCGCGGCGCACCGCCGCCAGGCAGCTCTGCGCGTCGCCGCGCTGACCGTGCGTGCGAGCCTCGACTGCGGCGAGACAGACCCGGTTGAGCGGCGTGAGCCGGTCGGACCGGATCTGGGAGTGCTGGGACAGGGTGAGCGCCGTATCGCCGTCCCCCCGGTGTGCGGTCATGCGGGATAGATCGGAGTAGGCGTGGGCCCGCAGCGTCCAGTTGTCGGCCTGCTCCGCGCAGTGCAGCGCGATTTCTTCGTAGCACTGCGCAGCCGTGTTGGCGCCCACATCGTGACATGACCAGCCACAGTAGGCAGCGAGCCAGCCCACCTCGGAGTGCAGGTCCTCGGCGATGGCCGGGTCGACGTGGGCGTCGAGCAGGCCGACTGCCCAGCGCATCTGCGCCCCCAGCATCGCCCGGACCAGGCCGCCCCCCCAGCGATCGCCCAGCTCATATGCCTGCGCCACCAATATCCTGACTTGCTCGAGGTGCTCCAGGCCGACTCGGCGTGGCAGGGCATCGGGTTCGGCGTTGGCCTGGGTGACCAGGCTGGTCAGGGACTGCCCGCTGGACACGACC
The DNA here is from genome assembly GCA_035714625.1 of Pseudonocardiaceae bacterium. Classification (GTDB taxonomy): domain Bacteria; phylum Actinomycetota; class Actinomycetes; order Mycobacteriales; family Pseudonocardiaceae. The sequence goes on from DASTLT010000241.1 coordinate 7,059, forward strand.
AGCGGCAGCGGCAAGGCGTTGAGAAACACCCGGCGTCTCACGTTGTCGGCCTCCACCTGCTTGGGCTGGGAACGGCGGCAGTAGAGCCCCAGCTCGCCAGGTGATGCCACGCCGAAGTGCTGTTGCAGTGCGGCGCGGTACTCGGCGTTGGGCCAGGTCACCACGCCTCGCTCCAGCCGCCCAATGTACTCCGGGTCTACCGGACGATCCATCAGCGCACCGAGCGCTGCGGCGGTCTGTTCCTGTGTCTCGCGCAGTTCCCGCCGGGCCGCCCGCAGCAGCAGGTTCGGCTCTCGCGTTCCAGTCATGGCCGCAGCGTAGGGCCAGGGGTGTAGGCACTCGATCTCGCTGGGTGAACAGCCGGGTCCAAACCGCCGGGATCTTGATCCTCCGATTGGCTGCCCTCACGCTCGGCACCTGCCGATGACACCGTGAGGTCCGGGTGATCGGCACGACGGGACCAGACGCCACCCCTGATGTCGGGTCCCGCCGTGCCCCCTCTGCAGGGCGCCGAAGGCCCACCCGGAACCACCCTGACTACAAGCCCTGACTTGACCAGCACAACACCGTTCCGACAGGGACGGAACGAGGGGAGCCACGCATGCATTCCGAGGAAGAAATCTACCGGGCCACCTTGTCGGCTCGCACGGTCGATGGGCAGCCCCATACGCTGATCGTCACCCGCCGCGCGTCCGGCTCCCCAGCGCGGGTGTGGTTGACGCTCAACGGGGCTCTGCAGACCACGGTGGCATTGACCGATGCCGAAACCGCTCAGCTCGTCGAGTTGCTCACCCACGCCCAGCAAGCGAGGGCGCGATGAACGGTCCGTCGCGCGATCATATCGGTTACCGACAGTGACCGAAGTGAGCCAAGCAGCCGAGTAACCTCTCGCCGTTCAGCAGAACGCATGCCGCCGACGATCTCGGCGTTGGTGACGACGCTGACCGCGAGCCGACCAGTCCGGATGCGGGCCTCGCGCAGCCAGTCCCGCGCTGCGTCGATTCCGCGCAGGTTGGCGATGAGCACGTCAGTATCGACGAGGATCATGACCGGCTGATCCGCCTTAAATGTGCCCCGCGTTCGCCGTCAGCCCGGTCAAGATCGATCTCGTCGTCGCGCACGGTGCCGAAGGATGCGTCAATCGCTGCCAGGTCCTCGGCAAGATCCTCGTTGTCCCCGAACAATGCCTGGTCAACGAGCCGACGGACCAGGTCGGCTGTCGAGGTTCCCTCGGCGGTGGCACGAGCGGCGAGCGCGGCACGCTGCTCATCCGTGAGATAGATGTTGGTTCGACGCATACACCGCATCATACATCCGATGGCATTGACCATGCCGAATCGCTCAGCTCGTCGAGTTGCTCACTCACGCCCAGTAAGCGGGGGCGCGATGAACGGCCCGGGGCGGTCGCGGCGCTTGATGTGCCCGGTCCCACGGCTGGCGGCGCCTGTGCTCGTGGGACGATCGATGCCGACTGCGCGGCGGCCATGGTGGCCGTGCGCACCGGCCTCTCCCTGCATCACGTGAAGATCGTCGCGATTGAGACTGCAGTGGTTTCGCCCCGGAGGATCAGGGCAGCTTATTCCGTTTCGCGGCTGCCGCCCGGAGAAGCGCGCTCACCGGTCGCCGCCAGCCTGGTCATCTCTTCCACCATGGTAATGGTGTGACAGAAGGTGTCGATGGAGACCTCTTTATCGCCAAGCACCTCTTCGAGCCACTGGACCGTCGCCGGGTCCCGCTCAGCAATACCCAGTTCCTCGGCCCAGCTCATGGCCGATCGGGACTCAGTCATGCTGGCCATCATCTGGGTCCGCTCCTGCGGGGTCCGTGTTGCCTTCACCTCCTCCTGGGCGCTGCGGATCGGTGCCGGTAAGCGGAAGTCGTCAACAATGCTGAACTCTTCGGGAGCCGCCTTGAGCCACTGTGCAAGAGCCCTCCGGATGCTCTCTCGGACCTCCGCCACGCTCGCGCCCCGGCTGTGCACGCGAGGCTCTTCGGCGATCTCCGCCAGCCAAGCGTCGCCGTCTCGCTGGTATACCGCGGTGTAGGTCTCGCTCACGTCCACCAGTCCCTCCTGCTACCCGGCGTCAGGACCATGATCGGGTATCAGTCTAGGCCGGTGACTGTTGTCCGCGGTAGCGGAAGCCCATCTGCTCGGCGACCTCGGGGGGTAGCGTGGGCAGGGCAGAGCGCGGGATGAAGAAGGTCGGCAGGTCGAACAGGTCAGCGAACACCCGGTGCTTGCGCGCGGTGGCCTCCAGGTACCGGTGGCCCGCCGTGCCCCCGGTGCCGATCCGGGCCCCGATCATGCGGTGGGCCAGCAGGGCGTGCCGGTAACGCCACGCGCTGAACCCCTCATCGATGTCGACCAGCGCGGTGAGCAGCCGGAACGGCAGTTGGAAGATCGGTTCGTCGCGATAGAGGTTGATCAGCAGCGCGGCGAGCAACGCCGGGTGGGACAGGCGCCGACTGCCGCGGGTGACCAGCTCTGCGTAGCGGTCGCGGTCGAAGATGGCTGCGAAGCTCGCCACCGTCTGCTCCAGCGTGGTGAGCTGCTCAGCCCGGCCCTCGTCGTCGAGACTGGGGTGACCCTCGATCACGCGGCGCTCCTTGGCGAGTGTCTCCTCGACCGCATGCTGGTAGGAGCGCCAGAAGTCGTAGTCCCCGAAGTGCAGAAAGGGGGTGCGCTCCAGCCACCGCTCGACATGGTCGAGCAGCGAGGGCTGCTGCTCGGACGCCTCCAGCCGACGGGCGTGCTCGTCGCTGAGCACCCGCAGGTAGGGCGCACCCCGGATGCGCAACCGGTGCGGTGGCCGCAGCCCGAGCCGATTCTCGATCAGACGGAACTGCACGCTCTGGAATCCCGACGCAGGGATGAGCTCGTCGCGGAAGTCCAGGAAATCCAGCGGGGTCATCGTCTCCAGCACGTCGATCTGGTCGAGCAGCAACCGCTGGATGACTGTGATCCGGCCCAGGTGGGCGACCACCTGGCCCATCTCCTTCTCCGGGACGGCGGCGGCTTCCATCACCTCCAGCACAGCCTCGAGCTCGGCCAGAATCTGCTTGAACCACAGCTCGAAGGCCTGGTGCACGATGATGAACAGCAGCTCGTCGTGCGCCGGCTCGCCGCGCTGCATGCTGACCGGACGCTGAGCGCTCAGCAACTGGTCCAGCCGCAGATAATCCCAGTAGTACAGCGGCATCCCACGCGCGGCCATGGCCCCCACTCTACGCCCGCATGCGCCAGGAGCACATCAGAGCGATCATCACAGCCACGCTGGTGCCGCATTACGGCAGGCTTAGGCAGGGAATACGCCTCACTGGTGGGACCGGGGCCCCCACACGTCGGCAAGCTCGATACGGAGTGAGTCTGCAGGAGGTGCCCCGCTGCCACAGGAGATGTATGCGCTCGGTTCGACCAGGATATCGGCCCCAACTCGGGAGAAGAAGTCTAGCTTCTTCGTCGTGAAATAGGTGGTTTGATCCAGCACCTCGTCGATATGTGCCTCGTGGGGGCCCCAACGCACCCTGAGATGATACGGCGTAGGTGGCATGCTCTCCTCCTGAGGTGGGTGTGCGACGAAGCATAGGAGCAACCGTGTCAGGTCTACGCTGCGGGCCTCGACCACTGAGCCGCCGTCCCTGGATTACCCGGACTCGGCACCGTGTCTTGATCGCCATCAGCCGCCGGTTCCAGTCAGGTGTGTTCCTACACCATCTGCGCACCTCGCAGGTCGGCCCTCGCTGGAATAATTGCGCAAACCGAGAGTTGTACCTCGACCGATGGAGTCTGCGCATCCATAATGGGTATGCCAGTCTCCAGAACCTGCACAGGGAGCCGCATGACGCTACATCGCGTTGCGAGACGTCGTGCTCGCTTCCAGAAGGGGAGCCCCACACACCGGGCATGGGGGGTTAGAGGGCTTTGAGTTCTTCGATGACTGACTCGACGGAGGACTTGGCGTCGCCGAAGAGCATCGCGGTGCGGTCGGAGTAGTAGAGCTCGTTCTCAATACCGGCGAAGCCGGGGTTCATCGAGCGCTTGAGCACGATGACCGACTTGCTCTCGTCGACGTTGAGGATGGGCATGCCGTGGATGGGGGAGCCCGGGTCGTTGCGCGCCGCCGGGTTGGTGACGTCATTGGCGCCGATCACCAGGGCGACATCGGTGCGGGCGAACTCGCCGTTGATCTCGTCCATCTCCTTGAGCTGCTCGTAGGGCACGTCGGCCTCGGCGAGCAGCACGTTCATGTGCCCGGGCATCCGGCCGGCCACCGGGTGGATGGCGTACTTCACCTCCACCCCCTTGTCCTCCAGCAGCCGGGCCATGTCCCGCACGGAGTGCTGGGCCTGCGCCACGGCCATCCCGTACCCGGGCACCACCACGACCTGGTTGGCGTAGGCCATCTGGATCGCCGCATCAGCGGGGCTGGTCTCCCGCACGGTCTTGTCGCCGAGTTCGCGGCCAGCCCCGGCAACACCGGCACCACCGCCGAACCCGCCCGCCACGATCGCCGGGACAGACCGGTTCATCGCCTTGGCCATCAAGTTGGTGAGGATCGAACCCGAGGCGCCGACGATCATGCCTGCGACGATCATGGCGGTGTTGTCCAACGCAAGTCCGGCCGCCGCGGCCGCGAGCCCGGTCATCGCGTTGAGCAGCGAGATCACCACCGGCATATCGGCTCCGCCGATCGGCAGCACCATCGTCAGCGCGAAGGCCGCCGCGAACACCAGCGTCCCGACGATCAGCAGCTCCGAGGTGCCGCCCAGCCCGATCGCCACCGCGCAGACCACCGCGACCAGCAACAACAGCAGGTTGAGCGGCTGCTGCAGCCGGCCCAGAGTGAGCGGCCGCCCGGGCAGGATCTCCTGCAGCTTGCCGAACGCCACCAGCGAGCCCCAGAACGACACCGACCCGACGATCGCGGCGAACAGCGACGCGATCACCATGTAGGCGGGCGGCCGGTCGCCGAACGCATCGAGAGTGAACCCGCTGGTGGAGCGGAACTCGACCCAGGCGATCAACGCCACGGTGCCGCCGCCGAGGCCGTTGAACAGCGCCACCATCTGCGGCATCGCGGTCATCTTGACCTGACGAGCCGCCGGCACCCCGAACAGCGTGCCGATGACGATACCGAGCGCGATCAGCCACCAGTTGCCCATCCCGGGGATGAGCAGGGTCGCGATCACCGCGATGGCCATCCCGACCGCCGCGATGAGGTTGCCGCGCACGGCGGTCTGCGGACCGGTCAGGCCCATCAGGCCGTAGATGAACAGCGAGAACGCGATGATGTAGAGCACCTGGACCAGCGGAGTCATCGCCGCTCGATCTCCTTCGTCGCGCTGGCCGGTTGCTTGCCCTTGAACATGCCGAGCATGCGGTCGGTGACCAGGAAACCACCGACGATGTTGATCGTGCCGAAGGCAATCGCGACAATCAGCAACAGCTTGTCCAGCACGGTGAGGGCATGGCCTCGTCCCAGCACCACCATCGCGCCCAGCAGCACGATGCCGTGGACGGCGTTCGTGCCGGACATCAGCGGGGTGTGCAGCGTGTTGGGCACCTTGGAGATCACGGCAAAACCGACGAATCCGGCCAGCACGAGGATCGCCAGGTTGGCGAGCAGCATCAGCCGTCGTGTCCTTCCCGCTCGCGGGTGATGCAGGAGCGCACCAGCACCTCGTCATCGGAGTCCGGCGCCAGCCGGCCCTCCTTGTCCACCATCAACTCCAGCAGCGCCGTCACGTTACGGGCGTACAGCTCGCTGGCGTGCTCGGGCATCGTGGCCGGCAGGTTCAGCGGCGCGGCGATCGTCACATCGTGGCGGACCACGATCTGTCCCGGTGTGGTCAGCTCGCAGTTGCCGCCGGCCTCCCCGGCAAGGTCGACGACCACGCTACCCGGGCGCATCCCCTTCACCGCCTCCGCCGTCACCAGGACGGGGGCGCGCCGGCCGGGTACTAGCGCGGTGGTGATCACGACGTCATACCCAGTGATGGCGTCGGTGAGCCGCTGGGTCTGCTCGGCCCGCTCGTCCTCGGTCAGCTCGCGGGCGTAGCCGCCCGCACCGGCCGCCTCGATGCCCAGGTCGAGCCATTTCGCGCCCAGCGAGCGCACCTGGTCGGCCACCTCGGGGCGGACGTCGTAGCCGGTGGTGCGCGCCCCCAGGCGCCTGGCGGTGGCCAGCGCCTGCAGCCCGGCCACCCCGACGCCGAGCACCAGCACGGCAGCCGGTTTCACCGTGCCCGCGGCGGTGGTGAGCATCGGGAAGAACCGGGTGGACTGGTCGGCGGCCAGCAGCACCGCCTTGTACCCGGCCACGTTGGCCTGCGAGGACAGCGCGTCCATCGACTGCGCCCGGGAGATCCGGGGGATCGACTCCATGGCGAATGCCCGCACTCCCGCCGCGCGCAGCTTCTCGCCGACCGCCGGATCGGACCGGGGCGCCAGGAACCCGATGAGCACGGTCCCCGGGCGCAGCTTCCCGATTTCCGCAGACGTCGGGGGGGCCACCTTGACCACGACGTCGGCATCCCAGGGGTCGCCGATCGTCGCGCCTGCCTCGGTGAACATCTGGTCGGGCATCAGGGCACCGACGCCGGCACCGGACTCGACCACGACCGCCAGCCCCCGACCGGCCAGCTTCTCGACCATCTTGGGCACCAGGGCGACCCTGCGCTCACCGTCGCGGGACTCTTTCGGAACACCGACCCGGATGCCAGGTCCGTCATGCGATGAAGTCACGCTGTGGAGCATCAAGCATGCCTGACCTGCCGTCCAGTGCCGGGTGCGCAGCGACACCTGATCTGAGCTGTCTGGACGCCGAGCGGGGCTGGGCTCAGCTCGCCGTGCCGACCGGCACCGTTCTGCGCCGGACAGCGCCCAGGGCTCGGCAGCTCAGGTAGATCCCGAAGGCGATCGCGGTGACGTAGCCGCTGATCGGGGCCCCGGGAGCGAGCGAGAGCACGATCCCGCCGAGCACCGCGACCTCGGCGAACACCGTGGCGAGCAGCAGCGCGGTGACCGGGTTGGCGGTGACCCGGGCGGCCGCGGCCGCAGGGGTGATCAGCAGCGCGAGTACCAGCAGCGCGCCCACCGTGGGCACGGCGAGCCCGGTGGCCACCCCGACCAGCACGGCGAAGACCACTGACAGCGCGCGCACCGGTACCCCCCGGGCCCGCGCCACGTCCGGGTCCATGCTGGCGAACAGCAGCGGTCGCCACACCGCGGCCAGCACCGCCAGCACGGCCAGCGCGCAGCCGGCCAGCAGCCACACATCACCCCGGCCGACCGCGACGATCTGGCCGAACAGCAGGGTGAGCTGGTTGGCGGCCCGCCCGGGGTAGAGCCACAGCAGCAGCCCGCCCAGGCCCAGCCCGAACGCCAGTACCGCGCCGATCACCGAGTCGCGCTCCCGCTCGCGCAGCCCGAGCAGGCCGAACACCAGCGCCGCGACCACCGCGCCGACCAGTGCGCCCACGCTGACCAGCGAGCTGCTCACCAGCAGGGCCGCTGCAGCACCGGTGAAGGTCAACTCGCTGGTGCCGTGCACCGCGAAGGACACCTGCCGGGCCACCACCAACGGACCCAGCGCCCCGGCGACCAGCGCCAGCAGCGCGCCGGCCAGCAGGGCCTGCTGGACGAAGTCCAGCGCCAGCAGCTCCCCGGTGCCCTCGAAGCGCAGCAGCCGGTCGACGATCTCCGCGAGACTCACCAGAACTCCTGCACGTGGTGTGAGTCGGGCTCCACCGAGGCACCGATCACCAGCAGCCGGTCCCGGACCGTGATCACTTCGACATCGGTGCCGTAGAGCTGCGAGAGGGTCGCGGAGTTCATCACCTCGTCCGGCGTGCCAATCCGGAACCGGCCGCCGACCAGGTAGAGCACCCGGTCCACGACGGGCAGCACCGAGTTGATCTCGTGGGTCACGAACAGCACTGCGGTACCCGCCGCCCGCCGCCGGGCGTCAATCAGGTCGGTGACCAGCCGCTGGTGGGCCAGATCCAGGGACAGCAGCGGCTCGTCGCACAACAGCACATCCGGGTCTCCCACCAGGGCCTGCGCGACCCGCAGCCGCTGCTGCTCCCCACCGGAGAGCAGGCCCACCGGCGCGTCGGCGTAGGGCGCGGCACCGACGGCGGCCAATGCCCGGGCCACCTGGGCGCGGCGCTGCCGGGAGGGCAGCGCGAAACCCCAGCGATGGCCGTCGAGGCCCAGGCCCACCAGGTCGCGACCGCGCAGCGTCAGCGTCGGGTCCAGGGTGCGCTGCTGCGGGATGTAGCCCACGGCGCGGTGCCCGCGGCGCACCGGCTGCCCGTGCATCTCGACCGAGCCGGCCGACAGCGGCTGCAGGCCCAGCAGCACCCGCAGCAGGCTGGTCTTGCCCGAGCCGTTGGGACCCAGCACGGCGAGGAACTCCCCCGGTGCGACGTCGAGATCCAGCGCGTCCCACAGCACCCGGGTGCCGTAGCTCAGCCGGGCACCGCGCAACCGGATCGCGGCCGTCGCCGGCGGCGGGGCGTCTCGGTGGGCACCGGCCTGCCCGGCTCGGGTGGTCCCCGCGAGCGGGCTCATCGGCGCAGCGCTGCCGAGAGCGCGTCGAGCTGCCCGGACATCCAGCCCAGGTAGTCGAAGCCCGCGGGCAGGGTCTCGGTCATCTCCACCACCGGGACACCGGCGTCCTGGGCCGCGGAGCGAACCTGGCTGGTGACCGGGGTCTCGGTCTGCGGATTGTAGATCAGGACGCGCACCTGACGCCGGGTGAGCAGATCCCTGGTGGCGGCGACGGCGGCGGCCGGGGGATCGGTCTCCTCCTCCACCGCCTCGACGAACTCGGGTGGGGTGACGTCGTCCAGTCGGGCCGCCTCGACCAGGTAGAAGGCCACCGGTTCGGTCATCGCCACCTTCGCACCTGCATGCTGGCCGGCGACGGTGCGCACGGTAGCCTGCAGCGCGTCGATTCCGGCACTGAACCGCTCGGCACCCGCGGTGAACTGCTCCGCCTGGGCCGGGGCGAGCTTGCCCAGTTCTCCGGCCACCCGCTCGGCCACATCGTGCACGACCGGCAGGTCGTACCACACGTGCTCGTTGGCGCCCCCCTGGTGGGGGTGCGTGTCGGGTTCGCCGCCGGCCTGCTCGCCGGCGTGCGGTTCGGCCTTCGCCACCGTCACCGCTTCGACCGTGGGCTTAGCCCCGGCCTGGGCGAGGAGTTGGGTCATGAACTCGTCGTACCCGCCGCCGTTGAACACGACCAGGTCGGCGCGCGCCACCTCGGCCGCGTCGGCCGGGGTGCTCTCGTAGGAGTGCGGATCGCCCGCCGGGTCGTGGATGATCGTCGTGATCGCCACGGCATCCCTGGTGACGGCCCGGACCACGCTGGCCCATACGTCGGTCGAGGCCACCACGGTCAGCCGGCCGCCTGCGGTCGCTGCCTGGTCCATCGGGCTGCAGCCGACCACCCCGAGCAGCACCGCCAGCAGCACTGCCGTGGCCGGCCACGGACCCCGGATGATCATTAGGTGCTCCTTCAAGGGCTCGCGTCAGCCCGAGTGGCGCGATCAAGCTCGAGCCCGCCTGGCTCGATCATGAAATGGAAACCGTTGTCGTAACCACTGTAGTGCGTCACCTGTCGGCGGACCAGTTGCCCCCCGGGTGCGAGCGGGCCCGGGTGGTGGATCGCCTAGCCGATGGCGGCCCGCCGGCCCGCCTAGCGGTCGCCATGCAGGCAGGTTTGCCGTGCCGCAGCTTCACCCGCAGGTTCTGAACCGTTACCGTCGCTGTCATGGGGCGGTCAGTGAAGAGCCGGCGGCCCGCGACCTTGGCATCCCTGGCCGCGGAGCTCGGTGTATCCCGCACGACGGTGTCCAACGCCTACAACCGACCCGACCAGTTGTCCCCCGAGCTGCGGGAACGCGTACTGGAGACCGCGCGGCGGCTGGGCTACCCGGGTCCGGACCCGGTGGCCCGTTCGTTGCGCACCCGCCAGGCCGGTGCGGTGGGCCTGCTGCTCACCGAGACCCTGTCCTACGCCTTCCGGGATCCGGCCGCGATCAGGTTCCTGGAAGGCCTGGCCATGGCATGCGAGGCGGCCGGGCAAGGGTTGCTGCTGGTCCCGGCCAGTCCCGAGGCCGACGAGCGGGAGACCGCTGCCGCAGTGCACCGGGCCGGGGTGGACGGGTTCGTCGTCTACTCCGTGCCCGACGACGACCCGCACCTGGCCGCCGTGCTGCAGCGCCCGGTTCCGGCGGTGGTCTGCGATCAGCCGCGGCTGCGTGACGTCGACCACGTCGGCATCGACGACCGGGCTGCCATGGCGAGCCTGGGCAAGCACCTGATCGGGCTGGGACACCGCCGGATCGGGGTGGTGTGCATGCGCCTCGGCCGCGACCGCCACGACGGGTTCGTCGATCCGCAGCGGCAGCGCCAGGCCCATTTTCACGTCCAGCGCGCCCGGCTGGCCGGGTTGGCCGACGCGTTCGGCGAGGTGCTGCCGGACTGGAACACCGTGCCGGTCGTCGAGCGGTTCGACCACACCATGGGCTCCGGCTCCTCAGCAGCCGCCGACCTGCTGGCCCGGGATCCCCATCTGACCGCGATCGTGTGCACCTCGGACATCCTCGCCCTGGGTGCCCTCGCCGAGCTCCACCGTCGCCACCTGCGGGTACCCGAGGACATCACCGTCACCGGCTTTGACGGGGTGCCCGAAGCCGAGCGGGCCGGGCTGACCACGGTGTCTCAGCCGGTGCTGGACAAGGGGCGGGCAGCCGGGCGGCTGCTGCTGGACCGCAGCAGCCCGCAGCCCCGGACCGTCATGCTGCCCACCGAGCTGGTGATCCGCGCCACCTGCGGCCCCACCAAGGAACCCGACACCCCCTGGTTCAGCGGGGTGTAGGGGCTCAGCAGCGGCCGCTGCTGAGCAACTGGGCGCAGCGGATCAGGCCGAGATGGGAGTACGCCTGCGGGTGGTTGCCTAGGGAGCGCTCGGCTACCGGGTCGTACTCCTCGGAGAGCAGGCCGGTGGGGCCGGCCACGTCGACGAGCTGCTGGAAGAGCTGCTCGGCCTCGGTGCGCCGGCCGCAGGCCAGGTAGGCCTCCACCATCCAGGCGGCGCAGAGGTGGAAGCCACCCTCCTCGCCGGGCAGCCCGTCGTCGTGCTTGTAGCGGTAAACGGTGGAGCCGCTGCGCAGCTCGGCCTCGATCGCGGTGACGGTGGCCCCGTACCGCTCGTCGGAGGGGTCGATCAGCCGGGCCAGCCCGACGTGCAGCGAGGCGGCGTCCAGATCCACCCCGTCGTAGGCGGTGGTGAACGCCTGCGCGTCGTCGTTCCAGCCCTTGGCGAGCACGTCGTCGGCGATCTCCGCGCGCAGCGCCGCCCAGCCCGGGTCGGGGGACCGGCCATGCGCGGCGGCCAGGGCCAGCGCCCGGTCCACCGTGACCCAGCACATCACCTTGGAATACACGTGGTGCCGCGGTGCGCCGCGGATCTCCCAGATCCCGTGGTCGGGCTCGTGCCAGCGCCGGGCTACCGCCTCGGTCATCGCCTGCACCAGCTCCCAGTCGCGGTCGGTGAGGCTGCCCCGGGCTGCGGAGAGATCCGCGATCAGCTCGACCACCGGCCCGAAGACGTCCAACTGGACCTGCTGGGTGGCGGCATTGGACACCCGAACCGGCCGGGACCCGGCATACCCGGGCAGCGTGTCGAGCACTGCCTCCGGGCCGAGCGCGGTGCCCTGGATGGTGTAGAGCGGATGCAGCCGCTCCGGGGTGGCGACCGTCTCCAGCACCCGGTGCAGCCAGTCCAGGAATCCGTCCGCCTCGCCCAGCGAGCCCAACGAGACCAGGGCCCGCGCCGACATCGCTCCGTCGCGCAGCCAGCAGTACCGGTAGTCCCAGTTGCGCACCCCACCGATCTCCTCAGGCAGCGAGGTGGTGGCCGCCGCCATGATCGCTCCGGTCTCGCTGTGGCACAGCCCGCGCAGGGTCAGCGCGGAGCGGGCCACCAGGTCGCGGTGGACTGCGGGCAGGGTCAGCCCGGCCAGCCAGTCGCTCCACCACACCGAGGCACGGCGACGCTGCTCGCGCTCGGGGAAGGCGGAGGGGCCCAGGTCGTCGCTACCGCAGCGCAGCTCAAAGACGATCTCTGACCCGTTCGGCTCGATGAGCGCCTGGGCGCTGCTGTGCCGGCCGTCGTTGCTGATCTCCCACCGCACCCCGGGACAGCGCAGCACCATCGGGTCCGAGGTGCCCAGCACCCGCAGCCCGTCCGGCTCGGCCTCCAGCCGCACCGGCACCTGGCCGAACTCCGGTCGCGGCACGAACTCCACCATCGCCTGGGTGTGCCCGGAGACAACGCGCACCAGGTCGTTGCGCCCCACCTCGTCCAGGTGCACCAGATAGTCGGTGACCAGCAGCCGCGACCAGCGGGTCTCCACGGTCATCGTGCCCGGCACGTAGCGCTGGCCCAGCGGCAGCCCATTGCGGACCGGCCGGATCGAGAAGTAACCGGCCCCGGGACCGCCGAGCAGATCGGCGAAGACGGCACCGGCGTCCGCCTCGGGGTGGCACATCCAGCTCACCCGGGCGTCGGGGGTGAGCAGGGCCACGATGCGCCCGTTGGAGAGCATGCTGTGCCGCTCGATGGGCACCGCCTGCTCGCCGAACAGCCAGTGCCGGCGCTCCTCGACCAGCACGGCCAGCACCATGGCGACGTCCTCGGGGGCCTGCACCCGGTAGCCGGCCAGGCTCTGCCCGGTGCCGACCTTGATGCCCAGATCGGGCCCGGTCAGCCGGGTGAACACCTTCTCGTCGGTCACGTCGTCGCCGAGGAAGACCGCCGCGGTGGCACCGACCTGGTGGCGCAGGATGTCCAGTGCTTGCCCCTTGTCGGTCTGCACCACGGCGAGCTCCACCACCGACTTGCCCTGAGTGACCTGCACCCCGTCCCACCCGCACGGGCCGGCCAGCACCTCGGACAACACCTGCTCGGCGACCTCGGGGACGGCCCGGCGCACGTGCACAGCCACGCTGGCCGGCTTGACCTCCAGGCTCACCCCCTCGTAGCCGTCGACGAGCCGGGCCAGCTCGTCGTACAACCGCTGGCGCAGCGCCACCACCCGTGGCGCCAGCGCATGCACGAATCCGGCATCGAACTCCGAGCCGTGACTGCCGACCAGATGCACCTCCCCGGGCAACCGCGACAAGGTGGCCAGATCCCGCAGGGCCCGGCCGGAGATCACCGCGACGGTGGTCTCCGGCAGCCCGGCCAGCAGCCGCAGCGCGGCCACCGATTCCTGGCGGGGAAAGGCCCGGTCGGGGTCCTCGACGATCGGCGCCAGGGTGCCGTCGTAGTCGCAGGCGACCAGCAGCCGGGGGCTGCGGGCGAGCTGCGCCAGCGCACGACGCAACGCGACAGGGAGGTTCTCGGCGGTCATCTCGCCACCTCCGCAGCAGGAAACACGGTCACTCCAACGGGGTTGTCGCGGGGCAGAGTGGGCAGATGCTACGGAACGGACTGCTGACTATTATCTGTGGCTCAGATCTCACCCAGAGCGTTGAGGAACGAACGCGCCCAACGATCCACGTCGTGGGTCATCACCTGCCTGCGCAGCGCTCGCATGCGCCGCCGGCCCTCCTCGGAGTCGACCGCGATGGCCTGGCAGACGGCGTTCTTGATGCCGTCCAGGTCATGCGGGTTGACCAGGAAGGCACTGGTCAGCTCGGCCGCGGCGCCAGCGAACTCGGAAAGCACCAACGCGCCACCCAGGTCGTGCCGGCAGGCCACGTACTCCTTGGCGACCAGGTTCATCCCGTCCCGTACCGGGGTGACCAGCATGACGTCGGCGGCCACGAAGAACGCCACCAGCTCGCTGCGCTCGATCGACTTGTGCACGTAGTGCACGGCGGGGTGGCCCACCCGGGCGAACTCGCCGTTGATCCCGCCGACCGCCTGCTCGATGTCGTGGCGCATCCGCTGGTAGTGCTCCACCCGTTCCCGGGACGGAGTAGCCAGTTGCACCATGACGACGTCCTCAGCGCAGATCCGCTGCTCTGCGTAGAGCTCGCGCAGCGCGTGCAGCCGCACGTCGATGCCCTTGGTGTAGTCCAGCCGGTCCACTCCGAGCAGGACGGTCACCGGGCTGCCCAGCTCGTCGCGGATCTCGGCAGCGCGGCGACGCACGCCCTGGCTGCGGGCCAGCCGATCCAACGCCGCGGAGTCGATGGAGATCGGGAAGGCGCCGACCTGGACCTCGCGGTCACCGGCCTCGACCCGGCCGGGTCGGCTTCCGACGCCCACCGCGCTCTTCGACGACGCGAACCCGGCCAGCCGGCGCGCCAGGAACAGGAAGTTCTGCGCTCCGCCCGGCAACTGGAAGCCGACCAGGTCGGCGCCGAGCAACCCGCGGACGATCTCGGTGCGCCACGGCAGTTGCATGAACAGCTCCACCGGCGGGAACGGGATGTGCAGGAAGAAGCCGATCCGCAGGTCCGGTCTGCTCTCCCGAAGCATCCGCGGCACGAGCTGGAGCTGGTAGTCCTGGACCCATACGGTCGCGCCCGCACCGGCGATCTTGGCGGTGGCCGCCGCGAACCGCTCGTTGACTTCGACGTAGGTCTCCCACCAGCCCCGGTCGAACACCGGGGGGACCACCACGTCGTGGTAGAGCGGCCACAGCGTCGCGTTGGAGAACCCCTCGTAGTAGTCGGCGACCTCCTGGCCGGTTAGCGGCACCGGGTGCAGCGTGAGGTCCCCGTCGGCGAACGCCTCCACGTCGACGTCCGGCGTACCCGGCCAGCCGACCCAGGCGCCGTGGCGGGACCGCAGGAACGGCTCCAGCGCGGTCACCAGCCCGCCGGGGCTCGACTTCCAGCGCTGGATGCCGTCGGGAAGCCGTTCCAGGTCCACCGGCAGTCGGTTGGCGACCACCACGAAGCCGGCCTCGGTCTGCCCGGTTGCGGTGCTCGCGGCGTCAGTCACGGGTGAGTCCCCTCATCAGCGGTCCCCCCACCGAAGATTAGCGGGGCGCCCCGACGCGCGGTTGGTGGCGATTCGTCGACCGCGATCATGATCGCCCTGCGGCCGATCTCCATCAGGGCCCAGCCGCCGGTGCTGGTTGTGCTGGGCTCACCGGCCTTCCTGGGTGCTCCCAGTTTCCTGGGTGCACTGGGTCCTGCCGGTTCCCTGGGCGGCGGCACCTGCCTGTGCCGTAGTCCCCTCCTGGCTGGTGGATACCAGTGACCCTGGTACCCGACTGGGCGGTGCGGCCCGGGCCACAGCGCCTACCATGTCCTGCACGCGCCGGCGTAGCTCAATGGGCAGAGCGCCCGCCTTGTAAGCGGAAGGTTCGGGGTTCGAGTCCCCGCGTCGGCTCCACCTCTTACTACGTAAGTACCCGGACCCTGCGCCTAGGGGCGGTCGATGCGTGCCTTTCGCCCTGGCCGAGATGCAGTACGAACGCCGGTCGTTGTCACCGTCGACGATCCGTCATGTCATGGTGCGAGTAGTGCCGCTCGCTGCTGCGGTCTAGCGACCGGATTGAGGGTTGAGGTGGCCATGCCCTTGCTGTCAGCGCCACCACTCCAAGCCCTATCATCCCTCCAACCAGCATGTCGCTGAAGTAATGCTTTCCGGCTTTGAGCAGCGATAAGTGGGCAAGCAGCGCCATCGTTCCTAGCGGCACGAAAGCTACGGGGGCCTCCAGTGCCGCTCCAAATACATAAGCCACTTCCGCCGCAGCGTGACCGGAGGGGAACGCACCTCTGACCACCTGCGGTTTACGCGGCCAACGGTGCCGGGGCTGCGCCCGTCCGAACAGAGGCTTCAGCAGGTTGCCAACTCCGGCTCCGAGTGCGTAACACACGAACCCGCGCAACGCCGCCCGTCTTCCCCTCGGCCCTCCTGCAGCCGCCATGACGGCGGTGACTAAGATCCACAGGAGGGGCTGGCTCGTGATGACACCGAGACGAGCAAGCGTCGTGGGCACTAATTTTTGCGATAGCGGGTTGCCTTTCATTCCGCCTCTTTCTGTGCGCCCGCTCACGTTTTGGTGTGGCAGTGGCACCTAATGTTTTCTTCGGCGAGCGGCATGCTCATTCGGGCTGTCGCGCTCGAGAGTTCCCCGTGCCGGCAGCCACCAAACGTCAGGGAGAGGCCGGGCCGAGCGCTGGTCGCGGTGCGGCGCGCGGCACACCACGGCTGCAGCCCGACGATCGCCTGCGGAGGCGGTGGGGTGTCGAGACCTGGGACAGAGCTTGCCCGGCCCGGACGGGTGGTTCCCGGGCTGAGGGGTGGGTATCTCTTGGCCGTGGACAAGTTTCTGAGCATCTACCTCAATGACCAGCTCGCTGCGGGCATGCTGTGGCGGGAGGTAGCGCGCCGGGCGCAGCGCAATAACAGCGGAACTCCGTTTGGTGAGGTGCTCGCCGGGGTGTCGGCGGGGATCGCCGAGGACGTCGAGACCTTCCAGGGGATCATGCGGCGGCTGGGGATCTGGATGAATCCTGTCAAGATCGGGATCGCGGTGGGTGCCGAGCGGTTGGGACGGCTGAAGCTCAACGGTCGGCTGGGGACGTACTCGCCGCTCAGCAGGTTCGTGGAGCTTGATTTTCTCGCGATGGGGATTGAGGGCAAGAAGCTGCTCTGGACGACCCTGCGCGACCTCGCGGGGCTCGCGTCGCGCGTGCCGGACGTCGACTTCGATGACCTGATCAAACGGGCTGAGCGCCAACGTGCTGACCTTGAGCCCTTCCGCGTCCGCGCTGGAATCGAAGCTCTCGCCGCTCCAGGCAGGCCTGGCGCACCAGCAACCGGGCCGCGACCGCGGTTCTCCGGCCGCGAAGGCGACTAGCTCGGCCCCGCGGCGCCATCGCACGATCAGGCCACTGACCCCGGGTGACCGACCACGGTGCCATAGAGGTAGCTCTGGGATGGGAGTCGGCGGAGTGGCCGGGTTCGTGCTGCTGGCCGCCGCTGAGGCAACCCGGGTTCCCATCGGCACCGCTTGTCGCTGGTCTGGTACCGCTGGGCGCCCATCGGGCGGATAATCCATCAGGTGAGCCGATCGCCGGGAACCTGCAGGCTGGCAGGGGGGATGAGGCCTACCCTTGGGTAGGTACCGTTCGTCGTCCAAAGTCAACCGTCTGGCGAAAAATGACACTGCTAATTATCGGTCGAGCCGATCGGCAGGCTTTGGCTGTGGCAGGTGAGAGGTCAGTGCTGCCTGGCGAGCGGGTGCCCTCGGTGGTCAGTTAAGCCAGGGGGCGGTCTCGCGGTCCAGTGCGGCCGATATCGTGCCCGCATGACAGTCCAGATAGCTCTCCGGCTGGACGAGGGGCTCGCCGAGTCGGCGCGCACCGCCGCGGCCGCGACCGGCACCAACCTCTCGGAGTGGATCCGGCGCGCGATCCGCCGGGAGGCTGCTGCTGCGCTGGCCTTGCAGGCCCGGGCCGAGGAAGACTCCCGGGCCGCGTTGTACACCCCCGAGCAGGAGGATGCGCTGATGGCGGTGCGGCGTTCCCGTGCCGTTGCGGCATTCGAGACCTGGGAATGAGTTCCCCGCTTCGCTTTGGCCAGGTGTGGGAGTCCCCGGACGAGGCCATCGGCACGATGCGTTATCTCATCGTCTCCTCCGACGCCTACAATGCCGCCTTCGGCGACCGAAGGGCGATCGCCGTCGAGATCGACTCCCGCGCGGTCTTCGAGGGCATGTACCGAGAGCCGATCACCGATGCCGGGACCGCGTATCTGGACCGGTTGACCTGGGTCGCCCGCCGGCACCTGGTCGATCTTGTCGGCCACCTGCACCCGGCCCGCCACGCCCACGTCACCCGGGTCATCCGTGACCTGATCGGCAATCTCTGACGCGGGTACCGGTGGGCGCGAGAGCTGCCCGGGATCTTGGTCCAGTGCCGAGATGACCCCGTAGTCAAGATGTGCCGAAGGTGACCCCGGTAGCCAAAGCGTCTGGGACAGGATGAACCGTTCGTCGCCGGAAAGCGTCCACTGGCCCTCGGCCCCCTACCGGGCAGCCTTGCGCGCTATCCGGGTAGTCCTCGCTGTGCCATGGCGCCCGTCAGCGGCACAAGCTCGGCATGGATTGCCTGGTGCCCCACAGCCAGGGCCTGTCCGAGCGGGACACCTCCTGGCTGCATACTGTGTCATGGCTAATGCGAGGCAGCTCCACCCAGTGGTGTCCTTGTTGCTGGCTCCCCTTCTGGTGGGCCTCATCGTGGGCATCGTTTACACCAAGCCGTGGTGGTGGCCCAGCCAGGGTTACTCGCCACCGACTGCGGCAGGTCGTGTGCTGGGCTTTGTAGGTGGATGCGAAGCTTTCCGGCTTCATGCGCAGTACCGCTGGCCGCCTTTTGGCGCTGTCAAGCGCGCTGCTCCCAGCGTGCTTGCCGCGAAAGTAGGGGGCTTCGACCCCAACGAGTATGTGGCGGTCAATGGCTGGGTACACGCGGAGATCGCCTATCCGCACAACCCGCCGCCCTTCAACAACGATATTTGGTTCCACGTCGCAGATGACTCGGGATGGGTGAGCTTCGGTGCTGTTCGTTCCCTCCCCACGTCACCGGCGGCAACGAACTTCGACGAAGATGGCGGAACCCCGGCAGTGGCTCCGCCGCAATGCGAGGGTGCGGTCCGTTAATCCTCCGGGGTGGGTTCGGCCTCTACGCGACGCACTGCCCGGGGTCGTCGGGTGGTGGCGCCCGCCACAGTCCTATGAGGCGCTCGACGATGTCGCTCGACGATGTTCGGTCATGCCGGTAGCCTGTCCGGCTTCGCCTGGCGGGACCAGCGCAGCGCGGTCACAGTACGCCGAGCAGGAACAACAGCAGCATGGTGAGCGTCAGCGAGATCACCAGGCTGCCGAGGCAGCCCACCCGGTTGGAGAAGAAGAGGAACACAGTTCCTGCATACACGAAAGCCCGACACGGCGTACCTGGGAGCCCGACACGCCGGGGTGGGGGGTGAGCTCGGTAAAGGCGAACACCAGGCCGTAGGGGGTGCCCGCGCGCACCTCGGTCCAGGTGTGGCCCTGCCGCGGCTCGATCCGGAACAGCACCGGCTGCCGGTCGGCTTCCAGCGCGGTGGCGAGCAGCTCGGCGCTGCGCGGGTCCCCCCACCCGCCGACGTCGAGGAACACCGGCAGGGGCTGGGTGAAGTGCATGCCTGGCAGGTAGGCGATGGGGGAGTGGGCGCGCAGCGCGGCCCGGTTGCCGCCGAGGCGGGCCAGCGCGGCCTGGCCGGGATCCCCGTACGGCTCCAAGGCGAGCACGGCGCCGAACTCGTCGAGGTGGTGCAGCGCGATGTCCAGCGCCGCGTATCCACCACTGGACATCCCCCCGATCACCCGATGCGCCCGGTCCGGGACGGTGCGCAGGGTGGCGTCGGTCCAGCCGACCACGTCGCGGGTGAACCAGGTGGCGATGCGCGGGCCATCGACGGCGTCCAGGCCCTCGGTGTCGTGCACCCCCCCAGCGTTGAGATCGGGAGCGACCACGATCGCGGGCGGCACCAGGTGGTGGGCGGCCAGCACATCCATCGTGTGCGCGATGCGGCCGGCCCGGAACCAGTCCGCGGAGCTGCCCGGATAGCCGTGGAACAGGTAGACCACCGGATAGCGCCGCCGGGCCTGCCCGTCGTACCCGGGTGGCGTGTAGATCCACAGTGGGCTGGGTGGCACCCCCAGCGCGGGATCGCCCAGCATGGCGCGCCAGACGTGTCCCGCTCGCCGGTCTGCCGCCGCCAGCCCGCTGGAGGCGGCCGGGGCCAGCCCGGCGAAACCGGCCAGCGCGCCGGTGTCCGGCAGGTATCCGGAGTAGGCGTTGACCAGGAAGGCCCCGCCGAGCCCGGCGATGAGCACGATCACGGTGACCTCGACGGCCGTGCCGGCCACCCCGCCGCGAGCGCGACCACGGCCGGCCCCGGCACCGTGCTGAGCGCGGCGCACCCCCCGGCGGATCGCGACGGCGGTGAGCAGCGCCGCCGTCGCCAGGAACGCCCCGCCGGGCCAGTAGCTGCCGAGCCAGCCTCCCGCGCCGTCCAGCGCGGCCACCACCTCGGTGGGCAGTTGCGGGCTGCGCACCGCTCACCCCAACGCCCGGGGCCGGCCGCCGAGCCAGCGCGGCCGGACCAGGAACGCCTCGGCCTCCAGTGCAGCCAGACCGATCCTGGGCAGGTCGCGGGCCTGCCGGAAGCACAGGAAGCGGGGCTCCCAGATCGGCCGGTACTTGGCGTTGGACCGGTACAGCGACTCGATCTGCCAGAACCGGGACGCCAGCAGCAGCACCTGGCGCCACAGCCGCAGCACCGGGCCGGCGCCGACCCGCTCGCCGCGAGCGAACACGGAGCGGAACACCGCGAAGTTCAGCGAGATGCGGCGCACCCCGATCCGGGGTGCGGCCGCCACCAGACCGGCCACCATGAACTCCACCAGCCCGTTCTCGGTGCTGCGGTTGCGGCGCATCAGATCCAGCGACAGCCCGTCGGGTCCCCATGGCACCAGGTGCAGCAGCCCGCTCAGCACACCGTCCGCATCGTGCGCCCGGACCAGCACGCACTGCCCGTCGGCGGGATCACCGAAGCGGCCGAGAGCCATCGAGAAGCCCCGCTCGGTCGGCCCGTCCCGCCACTCGTGGGCCCGGTGCCGCACCTCGCCGAGCTCAGCCAGCGAGAGCTCCGCCACCCGGTCCACCCGCAGCGTCGTCCCGGTGCGGGCGATGCGGTTGACCGCCTGCCGCAGGCTGCGCACCTCCCTGCCCTGCAAGGTGAACTCGGCGACGTCAACGATCGCCTCGTCACCGAGCTCGAGGGCGTCGAACCCGTACCGGGTCAGCACCTGGGCGGCGCGCTCGCTGGCGCCGAGGACGGCGGGTGCCCAGGCGTGCTGCTCGGCCTCGTCCAGCCAACTGCGGATGGCCCCCGGCCAGGCCTCGACGTCACCGATCGGGTCACCGGCGGCCAGGCTGATCCCGCCCAGCACCCGGTAGGTGACCGCGGACTTGCCGGTCGGGGAGAACGTGCACAGCCGGTCGTCGCGCAGCGCGAAATATCCCAGCGAGTCCTGTGCACCGAACCGGGTGACCAGCTCCCGCAGTCGCCGGTTGTCCTGCGGGCCAGGTAGGGTGGGTGCGCGTCCCGGCCGGAGCAGCACCGCGAGCAGGGTGAGCAGGCAGGCCAGGCCCAGCACACCGAGCAGCACCGCCGCGTGGTCGGCCGCGGCCGTGCTGCGGTAGTCCACCGGCCCGTCCATCCCGACCAGTCCAGTGGCCGCCTCGGCGACCAGGTAGTACCACGGCGGGTGATCGACGAGCTGGTGCGGCCGCAGCGCCAGGTAGGCCGTGCCGAGCAGGATCCCCGAGACCGGGACGGTGAGCAGGGTGGCCACCAGTCCGCGTCTGGTCACCGGGTCGGCTGCGGCGGGGAAGCATCCAGCGGTGGCGAGCAGCGCGATCAGCACGGCGGTCGCCAGCCCGGTCTCCTCGACGTCGAGCCCCTTCACCAGGTGCAGCACGGCGGACGCTGCGGAGAGCACCACCGCGGCCGTCCAGGCCCGGCGCTTGCGCCGGCGCAGCCCGCGGGCCAGGCCGATCAGGATCAGACCGGCGGCGAGCGTGCCCGCCGTGGCAACCGTCGGCACGAACCGGGGGAACAGCTCCACGACCAGCTCGACCCGGTTGCGCAGCGCAGGAAAC
>DASTLT010000242.1:0-18492 GCA_035714625.1 Pseudonocardiaceae bacterium
ACACCCCGACAAACCACACCCATCAGCGCGGGGCCCGACAGTAGCCGATCACCATCCCACCCGATTACCCGAAGCGTCGCCTCCAGCCCACGGCAGGCCAAACCGAGGCAACCAACGACCGCGCGTCGGCCCGACCGCGCACCTGTTGTCGACACCGTGGTAACCGAGCTCCGGCGAGCCTGTCAGTGCGTGACGAAAGGCCATGCGCTGACTCTGTGGCGAGCGTCACCCCTCTGACCAGGCAGGAGGCCCGGGACACCCCTTGCGGCGGCATGTCAAGTGTGAGATCCTGCACATTGAGGGGACCCGTCTGAGTGTCCAGTTCACAGAAGATCCTCCGTCCTGATCGAGTCAAGGGCGGAGGATTTGTTGTTTCTCCCCCTTCAATGATCCCGCCATGACCCCGTCGCGTACTGCACGGGGTCATTTCTATGCCTCGAGGAGCCGTACGTGATCAACGTGTCCGCCCCATACCTGCTGTGGTTATTGATCTTGATCGCTTGGACGACGGCACTCGCCGTCCTTATGGTGATCTTCATTATCGTCAGAGCTGACAGAAGGGACATCGAGTGCATACTTAGAGGCCTCGCTGAACTTGTCGACGCTCTGTTCTGGTGGAAGCCCCCACGCATGAGGGGTCCAGGCGACAGGAAAGGATCTTGACCGATGGATGAGGTCGGAGCGGTGCGGGGTGAAGACGGGATCTCCGGGGAAGTAGGGCGGTGAGCAGACCGATGCCGAACTACCGGGGCGACCCGACGGAACCCATATCGGATCGTGAAATCGCATCTCGATTGTCGCAACTCCTCGGGCGTCTCCCTTCCCGGGAAGGGAAGATCACACGCCTGTTGATACTCGCATTCTCCTATCAGGAGGTGGGAAAATTGTGCCGTCTTAGGACCAGCCAGGTTAAAGAAATTGCAAAAAAGGTCGGAGTGTCGCTGCGCGACGAGGCCCCTGAATTATCGTTCGAAGTCGCCAATAAAATTGCAAGACTAGGCGTGCGGAATCGTATTATCGCCACCTACTTCCAGAGGGAACTTGGGGAAGCGAAAGAACGTCTGGATGCTATTTTGCGCAAAAAGTGCCAGCAGTGCGGAAATATTTTTAAAAGAAAGCTGGTAGGCCGGCCGCCAAAATGGTGCTCAGGTAAATGCCGTACAGCGGCCTATCGAGCGAGGAATTAGGCTAGTCCAGCCAGAGACCGGCCGGCGACGATGTCGGCCAGAGGCAGCCAGCCTGTCGCTCACCCCTGTCTGGGCGGGCGCGTCATCAACACTTGAAGATCCTCACGCCAGCATGCAGTGGCCGACAGCCGCGGGCACCCGCACCTACAGCATGCCCGCCGCCGCAACGCGGACATCAACCCGGTCGCCACTGTGGTCTTGCCGCTGCCCGACGCGGGCGCGGCAATGACCACCCGCTAATAGCGATGTGTGCTATAGCACGCACGTATGCCACCTTCCTCACCGCTGGTTCGTATCCTGTGGACGCCGTCATGCTTCACTATTCCTCGGGATAGGATTTCCAGGCGCCGATCCCACTTCGGATCCTCTCCGCAGCGCCCTCGCCAGGGCCAACTCTTCGTGCGTGACATCGCTGCCACCTTGGCCTCGGTGGCGTCATGACAGGTCTGTGGCCCGGTTCAGGTCAGCGTGGACCCGGCGGAGTCGAGTTCGCCACCACTGCTCTTGTGCCGGGTCGATCACGGCATAGGTGTCCAGTAGGTCGGGATCCGGGTTGGGTGCGGTGTGGGGCACTGGCAGGTAGCCGTCAATGGGGCATAGCGAGGCCGCGGTGGTTACCACGTCACCCCTCAGCAGGGACAGGGTTCCAAGGCCGCAGGCGAAGTCAAGTTCCGGTAGCGCCCCGGCCAGGGCGAGTTGGGCGGCTAGGCCGATGCTGGTTTCCAGCGCGGAGGACACCACACAGGGCAACCCGGCGGCTTCGGCGACCTGCAGGGATCGGCGGACCCCGCCCAACGGGGTGCATTTAATGACCGCGATGTCGGCTGCTCCGGCGACAGCGACCCGCAGTGGGTCCTCGGCGCGGCGGATGGACTCGTCGGCCGCGATCGGCACAGTCACTTTGCGGCGAACAGCGGCCAGTTCCTCAATGGTGTGGCAGGGCTGTTCCACGTACTGCAATCCGTTGGCCGCCTTGTCGAGCTGAGGAATCACCTTGATCGCCGTGTCGGTGTCCCAGAGTCCGTTAGCGTCCACCCGGATCGCTCCCCGCGGGCCGAGGGCATCACGCACCGCTTCGACGCGGGCGAGGTCCTCGCCGAGCGAATCGGGGTGGTCGGCGACTTTAACCTTCGCCGTGCCGCAGCCGGAGGCGGAGACGATCGCGTGGGCGCGTTCCGGGCCTACCGCCGGGACCGTGCAGTTGATCGGAACGCGATCGCGGACGGGTTCGGGCCATCCCACCGTCGCGGCCTCGATCGCCGTGGCCAGCCAGTTCACCGCCTCCCGGTCGTCGTACTCCCGGAACGGACAGAATTCGCCCCATCCGGCAGGTCCTTCGATCAGCATCCCTTCCCGGATGGTGATTCCCCGAAACCGCGTCGTCATAGGAATGGCGTAGATACGGGCGGCGTTGAGGTTGACGCCGTTGCCAGTCATGTCGTGATGTCCTCATTGTCGGGGATGCGGCACAGAAAGTCCGTGATCTCCTCGTCCAGTGTCGTCAAGCTAATCGAGCGTATGGGCCGGATCTGCTGCTGTAGCGTCCGGATGCGGCTGATTGTTCGGGTGGAGCTGACCTTGCCCGCCGAGCTCAATGCATCACGGGTCAGCGCTGCAGCGTGTTCGTGGTCACCCTCGACCAGGTAGGCGGTGGCGAGATCGGCCTGCACGAAACAGCGGCTTCGCACGCGCCACGGTTCGTAGCTGTCCAAGGTACGGGTCAGCAACTGTGTGGCGGGTGCTGAGTCGCCGCTATCCGCAGTGCTCGCCCCAGGTCAGCCACGAGTTCGGCTTCCGTATAGAAGCTCAGCCACGGCGGCTCGCTGTCGGCGCGAACCAGTTCGTAGTGCCGCTCGGCTGCCAAGACGGCAGTTCGGCTGGCGCTGGTGTCCTGGCACAGTGCGTGTCCCCGTGCTTCGATGGCGCTTAATTGGGCAGCCAAGGTTGGGGTCGCTTTCCCGGCCAGCATGGTCCCCGCTCGCGCCAGTGCCACCGCCTGACGGGCGCAGTGTTTCCCGGTGGCGTTCTGGATCGTCAACCGACTCATGTCGCTGAGCATGACCGCCGCGAACAGCCGGTTGCCGGCATTGGTCGCCAGGTTGAGCGCCTGGCTGTAGTAGCGCTGCGCCAGGGCGGAGCGTCCCACGTCGGCGGCCATTGACCCGGCCAGCCGAGCGGCCTGGGCTACCGCCGTCAGTAGCGCTCTGCCGGTCGTGTCCGAGTAGCTGCCGCGCAACAGCCTGGTCGTCTCGTGGTGCAGCAGCCGAACGGCTTGTTCCCGCATCCGGCCCGAACCGTAGCGGAAATCCATCCGCCGCAGGTGCGCGACATTCTCGATCAAGATCTCCACATCGGCCATGCCAATATGCCTGCCGCCTGCATCCCGCGCCACATCGGCGACCGGTCGCGCGGTCAGCGCTACCAGCGCCGACTCGGCGAAGACCGCCGCAGTGAACGACACTCCGAGCAGGACGTTTCGTCGCTTCATGTTCCCTCCGGACATGTTTCCATTTTCCATGGCAACTAACAGGCGTTTGGAGGGAAAAACGGGAGCAGAACGTGCGGTCGTCTGGGGCAGTGGTGCTCCCATATGGGCGAGGATACGACGGTAGACACCCTGGGGACGCCGAATTTTCCCGGACTCCCACCGCGCGACCAGGCGCGGGTCGAGATTATAGCCACGAGGTTCCTTAGTCCGGAACGCCACAGCAGTTACTTCATCAATGAATTCTTCGCGCGACCAGCCTTTGATCTCCTCCCGCCATGTTCGTAGGCTTTCACCCCATGGCCGGGACAGGCCGCCTGTCAGGCTCATTTACTTCACCTCACTTCTGGTCTCCTGGAGAACCGGTCCGCTTCCTCCTCGCTGCTGGTCGTTGTAACGACCTGTCACCCGCTGGGTTCATTCATCGCTGACTCCTCTTTCTCGGTTCTGCCCTGATTCTGCCCAGTAGCTGTCCGCTTATGCCCTGTAACCCACCCGATCCACCTCCCAGACTAGAGCCTAGGCAGTAGCCGCCGATCTGCGCAGGGTGATCGCGGCGATTTTATGTCGGTATGGTGTGCACCTGGGCTGGGGGACCTGGATGTGGTGTGCACCTGGGCGGCTGGGGGCACGATCACCACACGGAACGTTCACAGGAGGTACGCACCATGATCACCGTTATCCCCGACCGTGCGCACGCCCGGTCGCTGGTCTCCGAGGACCTGTTTGACCGGCTCTGCCGCCGCATCATCATCGACGACGGCGCCGACCGGGCGTTCGCCGAGCGCATCATGGACCAGGCGCTGGCGTTCCTCGCAGCGTGCGGCCGTTTCCCCGGCAACAAGCTGGCACCGTCCAAGCCGGTGGACATCGGCTGGCACACGTTCATCCTCTACACCCGCGAGTACGCCGAGTTCTGTGAGCGGGTCGCGGGCAGGTTCATCCACCACGTGCCGCAGGACGCACCAGGCGCACCGGTGCACTCGAAAGACCCGGCGAGCGTTCGGGACACTACGGTGGACGCGATCCGGCGCACCGGTTGCGTCGTCGACACCGAACTCTGGATCGCCGACGCCTACAGTTGCGGGAGCTGCCACGAGGACGGCAACTGTGCCGCGTCCGGCAAGGACGGCAACGAGAACACCGACAACCGCACGACGTAACCGACGGGGGCCGACGTGACTACCTGGACTGAACTGCCCGAACAGGTACGGGATGCGGTGCAGGACCAGGTTGGTCCCGTCACCGCCACGACCGCCATCACCGACGGGCAGAACAGCAACATCGCCGCCGTGCTGCACCGCCCCGATGCGCCGCCAGTATTCCTGAAGGGCGTCAACGGGGTTTCGCGGCGCATGCGATGGCTGCGCAACGAAACCATCACCGCACCACTCACCCAGGGACTATCCCCGGCCGTGCGGTTCTCCCGAGACGTCGCCGGCTGGCTGGTTGTCGGCTTCGACTACGTCACCGGCCGCCCCGCGAGCCTCGCGCCGGACTCGCCGGATCTGCCGATCGTCGCGACCACCGTCAACCGCATCAGCGCGCTACCCGGGACTGGTCTGCGCCCCCTCCGCGAGCGCTTCGGCGTCACCGACTGGTGGTACAAGCTCGCCGCCGAAGCGCCAGCCACCGTCTACGGCTGGGATCTCGACGAGGCGACCCGCTGGGCATCAGCGTTTCCCGCGCTGGCCGACGGTGACCGGCTCGCGCACACCGACCTGCACGGCGACCAGTTCCTCATCGGCGCGGATGGCGCAGCCCGCGTGATCGACTGGGGCTATCCCGGTACCGGCGCCGGATGGGTCGACGGTGCGTTTCTGGTGCTCCGACTCGTTGAGGCCGGCCATCACCCGGCCGACGCCGAAGCATGGGCCCGCACCAACCTGGCGTGCATCGCCGACGCCGATCCCGAGTTCCTGACCGCGTTCGCCGTCTACATCGCCGGGCTCTGGGGATACTGGGCCGCAATCGGAGACATCTCCGGCGCCCCCGGCCGGGCACGCCTGGCCCGCGGTTACGCCGGTTGGCGCCTCACCCTTGCAAGCGTCTGACGGTCGTCGCGGGGTCCGTCATCAGGGTCGCGTGCGCCTTCAGTTCACCATTCGATGCCCCGCTGACCCTTCTGCCCGGCGTCCATCGGGTGCTTGACCTTGGTCATCTCCACCACCAGGTCAGCGGCGTCGAGCAACGCGGCGGGCGCGTTCCGGCCGGTGATCACGACGTGCTGGCGGCCGGGCCGGCCGGCCAGCGTGGCCAGCACCTCGGCGGTGTCCACCCAGCCCCACAGCAGCGGGTAGCTGAATTCGTCGAGCACGTACAGGTCATGGGTCTGCCCGGCCAGCCGGCGGGCGATCTCCGCCCAGCCTTCCGCTGCCGCGGCGGCGTGGTCGGCCTCGGTGCCCGGCTTGCGGGCCCAGGACCAGCCCTCACCCATCTTGTGCCACTGCACCGGACCGCCCTGGTCGGTGCGCCGGTGCACCTCGTCGAGCGCGCGGAACGCGGCCTCCTCCCCCACCTTCCACTTCGCGGACTTGACGAACTGAAACACCCCGATCGACCAGCCCGCGCTCCAGCCGCGCAGCGCCAGGCCGAAGGCGGCGGTGGACTTCCCCTTCATGTCTCCGGTGTGGACGATGAGCAGCGGCCGGTTGCGGCGCTGCCGGGTGGTGAGCCCATCCTCGGGAACGCTCACCGGTACCCCCTGGGGCATCTCGAACCTCCGACTCTGACCGGC
Source organism: Pseudonocardiaceae bacterium (assembly GCA_035714625.1). Lineage (GTDB taxonomy): Bacteria > Actinomycetota > Actinomycetes > Mycobacteriales > Pseudonocardiaceae. The sequence goes on from DASTLT010000242.1 coordinate 6,410, forward strand.
TATGCCACCGCCCGGGCGGCGCGAACCACCCCGGCCACCGCATCGGCGGACAATTCCTCCAGCCGCACGCAGCCGGCGTTCATCGCGGCGGCCAGCCGGCCGGCCAGGCCCAGCCGGACCGGCCCGGACTCGCAGTCCACCACAATGGCCGCCACGCCGTCGCGGCGCAGCAGGCCGGCGGCGGCCAGCGCGGTGTCCATCCCGCCGTGCGTCGCCCGGCCGTCGGTGAGTACCACCAGCAACGCCCGCCGGGTGGGGTCGCGCAGCCGCTCGGTGGCCAGCACCCGCGCTGCGCACAGCAGCCCCTCGGCCAGCGGGGTCCGCCCCCCGGTGGGCAGCGCCCGCAACCGGGTGGCCGCGGCCTCCACCGCGCAGGTCGGGGGCAGCACCACCTGCGCCGCAGCGCCCCGGAAGCTGACCAGCCCGACCTTGTCGCGACGCTGATAGGCATCGCGCAGCAAGGCCAGCACGGCACCGCTGACCGCGGCCATCCGGGCCCGCGCGGCCATCGAGCCGGAGGCGTCCACCGCGAAGAGCACCAGGTTGGACTCCCGGCCTTCGCGGACTGCCCGGCGCAGGTCCTGGCTGGCCAGCACCAGTCCCGGGCCCCGGCGGCCGCGGCCGCGCTGGTGCGGGGCCGCAGCGACCAGGGTCGCGGGCAGGTGCAGCCCGCAGCCGTCCGAAGCAGACGACCGGACGGTGTGCCCGGTGCTGGTCCGGGCCGGGGAGCGGCGCCCAGGGTGCCCGGCACCAACACCGGGCAGTTGCAGCAGCCGGGGCCGGAAAGGTGCCACCGGGGCGGGCTCCGGGTGCTGCGGGGCGAGGCCGTTGCCGGTCCCAGACCGGTGTCCGCCAGCTTCGTCGCCCCGGTCGCCGTCGCCCCGGTCGCCGTCGGACCGGTCACTGTCCAGGGCGCCACCGCCTGGGCCGTCAGGGGGCTCGTCAGGCGCCGGAGGGTCCGCTTGCCGCAGCGCGTCCTCGAGTTGGTCGTCGTCCAGCCCGGGCTGGTCGAACGGATCCCGGCGGCGGCGGTGCGGCAGGGCCAGCCGAGCGGCGACCCGCACGTCCTGCTCGCCCACCGCGAGTGCCCCTCGCCACGCCGCGTGCGCCAGTGCGGTGCGGGCCAGCACCAGGTCGGCGCGCATGCCGTCCACCTCGAACGCGGCACAGACCGCAGCGATCCGGCGCAGTTCGCCGTCGGGCAGCGCCACCCCGGGCAGGGCAGTGCGGGCTGCGCTGATCCGCGCCGCCAGGGCGGTGTCCTGCCCCTGCCAGGCCGTCGCGAACCCGGCCGGATCCGCCTCGTAGGCCAGCCGGCGACGCACCACCTCCGCGCGGGTCTCGACATCTCGGGAGGCGGCCACCTCGACGGTGAGCCCGAAACGGTCCAGCAACTGCGGACGTAGCTCCCCCTCCTCCGGGTTCATCGTGCCGACCAGTAGGAACACCGCAGGATGCGCGACCGAGACCCCGTCGCGCTCGACGTGGGCCCGGCCCATCGCGGCGGCGTCGAGCAACAGGTCGACGAGGTGGTCGGGCAGTAGGTTGACCTCATCAACGTAGAGCAGGCCGCGATGGGCGGCGGCCAGCAACCCGGGCTGGTATGCCGAGATGCCCTCAGTGAGGGCACGTTGCAGGTCCAACGAGCCCACTAGGCGGTCCTCGGTGGCGCCGACCGGTAACTCGACCAGCCGAGCTGGCCGGTTGTGTCCCGGGGTCGCGCCGTGCGGGCCGTCCGGGCAGGTCGGCTCCGGCAGCGCCGGGTCACAGCCGAAGCGACAGCCAGCCACCACGGTCACCGGGGGCAGCAGCGCGGCCACGGCCCGGACCACGGTCGACTTGGCGGTGCCTTTCTCACCTCGGGCCAGCACGCCTCCGATCCCCGGGTGCACCGCGGTCAGCAGCAGAGCCAGCCGGAGATCCTCGTGCCCGACGACCGCGGCGAAGGGATAGCGCGCAGCGCTCACCGGGCCATCGTGGCAGACTGCGGGGCCGGACCGGGCCGGCCTACCCGCACTGATGCCTCCCGGCACATCGGCACATGCGCGATGCCGTCCTCGACGAACTCCGCCCCGGCCCGCACGAAGCCGAACCCGCTGTAGAGCCCGACCAACTGGGTCTGCGCATTGAGCACGCACGAGGTGTCCCCCACCTCGGCCAGCGCCGCCTCCAGCAACCGCCGGGCCGCGCCCCTGCCCCGGGCGTGCCGGGCCACACAGACCCGGCCGATCCGGAACTGGCCTTCGGGCGACTCCAGCATGCGCAGGGTCGCCTGAGCGTCATGCATCGCCCCCTCCGGGGCGAGCCAGAAATGCCGGGTCGTCACATCCAGGTCCCGGCCGTCCAGTTCCTGGTAAGGGCAGACCTGCTCGACCACGAGCACCTCGACCCGCAGGCGCAGCAGGCCGTAGAGCATCGCGGGCGTGAGGTCAGCGGACAGCCTTCGGTGCAGCAGGGTGTGGGCCATGAGTCTTACCTACCAGACAGCCCCCGGTCTGCGCTGCACGTCAAGCCACTTTGTTACCGTCCGTGCACGCCTGAGGACCTCACCGAGGCCGGTTCGCTGAGCGCCGCATCAATGTCCGACACGTAGGAGGCGACCCGCACGAAGACACCGGGGGTGTGGGCGCGGGCGCAACCACTGCCCCACGAGGTGATACCGATCAGCCGGCCATCGGCGACCAGCGGGCCCCCGGAGTCGCCGTAGCAGGCGTCCACCCCGCCTTCGGGGTCACCGGCGCAGACCATCGTGCGCGGGTTGAACTCGCGATAGATGCCGGCGCAGTCGGAGTCGGCGACCAGCGGCACCTCGGCGCTGCGCAGTACCGGCGAGGTGGGCCCGCCCTCCGAGGTGTAACCCCAACCCAGAACGGTTGCGGGGACGCCAGCGCGGTACGCGCTCTGGTCGGTCTCCAGCGGCAGGGTGCGGTAGGGCACCTCGCGGTCAAGAGTCAACACCGCGACGTCGGCGCCCTCGGTCGGCGACCGAAAGTCGGGATGGACCCAGGCCCGTAGCAGCGAGCGTTCCGCGCCGTCGTCGCTGCGCAGGTCGGTGCGCCCGGCGATCACCCGGACACTGCTGAGCTCATAGCCGCTGATGCAGTGCGCAGCGGTCAGCACCCGGTCCGGGCTGACCAGCGCGCCCCCACAGTAGGGCGACTTGCTGGCGGTTGTGGTCAGGGCCACCATCCACGGGTACTCGGTGGGATGCGCGGACTGGCCACCGACGATCCGCGGCTCCGCTGGAGAACCCGCTGCCGGCCCGCTGATCGAGCGTGCTACGGCCAGCGCGGTCGGCGCGCAGAGCACGGCCAGCACTACCGCGGACACCACTCCAGCCCGCCCCATCCTGCCCATCCCCACCCGCCTCTCACAGCGTCGCTGCGCGCACACTACTCGTGAGTGAATAAAGGTGCCAGAACACCGTTACCCACTCACGCCTCCAGATCCCCCTCCAGTTCCAGGTAGATCGCGCGCAGCGCCTGGAGGTCCGCGGGGTCGGGCTGTGCCCACAGGCCGCGGTCGGCGGCCTCCAGCAACCGCTCGGTCATCCCGCGCAGCGCCCACGGATTGGATGCCCGCAGGAACTGCTGCACCGGCTCGTCGAGCAGGTAGGACTGGGTGAGCTGGTGATACATCCAGTCCTCCACCACACCTGCGGTGGCGTCGAAACCGAACAGGTAGTCGACGGTGGCGGCCAGCTCGAAGGCCCCCTTGTAGCCGTGCCGCGCCATGGCGGCGATCCAGCGCGGGTTGACCACCCGGGACCGGAACACCCGGCGGGTCTCCTCGGCCAGCGAGCGGGTCTTCACCGCGTGCGGCAGCGCGGAGTCCCCCACGTAGGCAGCGGGGCTGCACCCGGTCAGCGAGCGCACCAGGGCGACCATCCCGCCGTGGTACTGGAAGTAGTCGTCGGAGTCGGCGATGTCGTGCTCGCGGGTGTCGACGTTCTTGGCGGCCACTGCGATCCGGCGGAAGGCGCGCTCCATGTCACCGCGCGCGGCGGTGCCGTCCAAGCCGCGCCCGTAGGCGTAGCCGCCCCAGGTGGCGTACACCTCGGCGAGGTCGGCGTCGGTGCGCCACTCCCGGCTGTCGATCAGCGGCAGCAGCCCGGCACCGTAGGCGCCGGGCTTGGAGCCGAAGATCCGGGTGCGAGCCCGGCGCTCGTCACCGTGCCCGGCGAGGTCGGCCCGGTAGTGCGCGGCCACGTAGTTGTCCTCGTCCGGCTCGTCGAGCCGGGCCACCGCGGCGATGGCGTCGTCGATCAGTGCCACCACATGCGGGAAGGCGTCCCGGAAGAAGCCCGAGATCCGGAGCACGACGTCGATGCGCGGCCGGCCCAGCTCGGGCAGCCCGACCAGGTCCAGGCCGGTGACCCGGCGTGAAGCGTCGTCCCAGGTAGGGCGCACGCCGAGCAGGTGCAACACCTCGGCGATGTCGTCACCCTGGGTGCGCATGGCGCTGGTGCCCCACACGGTCAGTCCCACCGACGCGGGCCAGGCGCCGGTGTCGGCGCGGTGCCGGGCCAGCAGCGAGTCGGCCAGCGCTGCCCCGACATCGAAGGCGTTGCGGGAGGGGATGGCCTTGGGGTCCACGGAGTAGAAGTTGCGCCCGGTGGGCAGCACCGAGATCAGCCCTCGGGTCGGCGAGCCGGAGGGGCCCGGTTCGATGAATCGCCCGTCCAGGGCGCGCAGCACATTGGTGATCTCGGCGGGGGTGCCGGCCAGCCGGGGCACCAGCTCGGTGCAGCCGAACCGCAACACCGCCTCCACCTGGCCGGTGTCACGGACCGCATCGCCCGTGCAGGCACCAAGACACGCGGTGATCGCGGCTCCGGCCAGGTCAGGCGACCACGGCCGGCGGTCGGGTCCCGGATCGGCGAGGTAGGTCAGGAGCTTGCGGGCGGCCTCTTCGAGATGGTCGACGACGTCGCTGGCGCGGACGTTCCCGTCGCCCGGGTAGTCCGGCGCGGTGGTCGCCTGAAACAGTGTCGCAGGCGCCTTGACGATCGCGCCCGGTTCGGCGAGCAACGCCTGCTCGTCCAGCCCGAGCCAGTCGGCGATGGCGGCACGCAGCCCGGGCAGCGCCGCACCCGAGCCGAACACCTGACGGGCGCGCAGCACCGCGAGCAGGTCGTTGATCAGCTCAGCCCCCTCGGGGGCCCGGCCCAGCACGTGCAGTCCGTCGCGGATCTGCACGTCCTTGATCTCGCACAGGTACCCGTCGAGGTGCAGCACGAACTCGTCGAACTCCGCCTCGTCCGGCTGCGCCTGCGCACCCAGGTCGCGGTGCAACTGGGCGCTCTGGATCAGCGTCCAGATCTGGCCGCGCAGGGTGGGCAGCTTGTCCGGGTCCAGCGCCTGCACGGTGGCGTAGTCGTCGAGCAGTTGCTCGAGCCGGGCCAGATCACCGTAGGTGTCGGCGCGGGCCATCGGGGGGATCAGATGATCGACGATCGTGGCATGCGCCCGGCGCTTGGCCTGGGTGCCCTCGCCGGGGTCGTTGACGATGAACGGGTACACCAGCGGGAGGTTGCCGAGCACGGCGTCCGGAGCGTCCTCGGCGGCCAGCCCCAGCCCCTTGCCGGGCAGCCATTCCAGGTTGCCGTGCTTGCCCAGGTGCACCACGGCGTGCGCGCCGAAGGCATGCTCCAGCCACCGGTACGCCGCGAGGTACTGATGTGACGGCGCCAGCTCCGGGTCGTGGTAGATCGCCACCGGGTTCTCACCGAACCCCCGTGGGGGCTGGATCAGCAGCACCACGTTGCCGAAGCGCAACGATCCGACGTAGATCGCGCCGTCGGACACGTAAAGCTGCCCGGGGGGCTCACCCCAGGCGTGGACGACAGACTGCCGCAGCGGGGCCGGCAGCTTCGCGAACCATTCGGCGTACTGCCCAGCGGGCACCCGGATGGCCGCGCCCGCCATCTGCTCCTCGGTGAGCCATTCCACGTCGTGCCCGCCCGCGGCGATCAGCCGATGGATCAGCGCGTCGCCGGCCAGCGCGTCGACGTCGAGACCGCCGAGGTCGTAACCGGCCTCGGCGAGCGCGCGCAGCAGCACCACCGCCGACGCGGGAGTGTCCAGCCCGACGGCGTTGCCGATCCGGGAGTGCTTGGTCGGGTAGGCCGACAGCACAATCGCGAGCCGCTTGTCCCTGGCCGGCAGGTGCCGCAGCCGGGCCAGCGCGACGGCGGTGCCGGCCACCCGCGCGGCCCGCTCGGGGTCGGCGACGTAGACCGGTATCCCGTCAGGCCCTGGCTCCTTGAACGAGAACGGCACGGACACCCCCCGCCCGTCGAACTCCGGGATAGCGACCTGCATCGCCGCGTCCATCGGGGACAGCGCCGCGTCGCTGGCCTGCCAGCTCGCCCGGGAGCTGGTCAGGCACAACCCCTGCAGCACCGGGACGTCCAGCGCGGCCAGCGCCCCAGCGTCCCAGGACTCCTCCTCGGTGCCCGCGCTGGCACCCGCGGCGAGCACCGTGGTGACCACCGCGTCGCAGCGGGCCAGCAGCGCGCGCAGCCCGTCCGCCTGGGTGCTGCCCAACCCCCGCAGTGAACCGCAGAACACCGGCAGCGCGCTGCCCCCGGCCTGCTGGATCGCCTCGGCGAGGACGTCGACGAAACCGGTGTTGCCGGCCAGCTCGTGTGCCCGGTAGAACACGACGCCGACGGTGGGCCGCGCCGGGTCCAGCTCGGGTGTGCCGTGCACTCCGTACTCCGGGGTCGGAGCGGGCGGGTCGAAGCCCTCCCCGGTGAACAGCACGGTGTCGGACAGGAACCGGGCCAACTGGGCCAGGTTCTCCGGTCCCCCGGCGGCCAGGTAACCCAATGCCTCGGCGGCCACTCCAGCCGGGACCGTCGAGGCTGCCATCAGCTCCGCGTCCGGGACCGCCTCCCCGCCCAGGCACACCGTCGGCATCCCGCAGCGCAGCACGGCGTCGAGTCCCGGCTCCCAGGCCCGCCGCCCGCCCAGCAGCCGGACCACCACGAGGTCCACCCCCTCGAGCAGCGCAGGCAGCTCTGCGGGATCGGTGCGGGCCGGGCCCGCGACCCGGTAGCCCGCCCCGCTGGCACGGGCGGCCAGCAGGTCGGTGTCAGCGGTGGACAGCAGCAGGATCTGCACGCAAGCTCCTCTGGCACAGCGAGGCCCGCCACGCAGAACGCGGCGGGCCTGGTCGGGTCACCCGTACGCCGATCCTCGGCCGTCCCGATCCTACCGCCGGGGTAAGTTCCAGAAGTGCAATCCGGCGGGCGCGCAAAACCGCCATTCGGCTCCGAATGGCGCTGGACCGGGCCAGAAAACTGCAATTCTGCTGCGAATCGCGGTTTTCGACGGCCCCAGAAGTGCGATTCGGCTCCGAATAAGGGTGACGGTCAGCGCCTCCAGGATCACTCAGGACGGTCGCCGTCCTGCGCAGGCTCGAGTGCGGCGAGCTGGGCGCGGACGTCCTCAGCTTCCGGAACGCTCAAGCCGGTGTAGAGGGTGAGGGCTTCGCGCCAGTGGCGGCGAGCCTGCTCGCGGTCACCTCCGGCATGGTGAGCGCTGCCGAGGCCATCGTGCGCCCGGGCCTGCTCGTACCGGTCGCCGATCTGGGCGGCCATACCGAGGGCAGCGGTGTGCGCGCAGCGCGCCTCGGCAAGCTGGCCGGTGGCGTAGTAGTTCTCGCCGACGTCGTTGCGGGTCCTGGCTTCACCACCGCGGTCGCCAAGCTCACCGAACAGGGCGAGAGCCGACCGGAAGCGCTCGCCAGCCTGCTGGTAGTGACCCAGGCGCTGGTCCACGACACCAAGATGATCCAGCGCGTAGGCTTCACCGCTGCGGTCGCCGAGCTCGCGGAACAGGGTGAGGGCCCGCTGGTGGCGCTCGGCGGCCTGCTGGTAATCGCCTTGGCGCTGGTCCACGACTCCGAGATCGTCCAGTGTGTAGGCCTGACCGGTCCGGTCGCCGAGCTCACCGAACAGGGTGAGAGCCCGCTGCAGATGGTCGGTGGCCTGCCCATAGTGGCCTTGACACCGCTCGACGGCCCCGAGGTTGCTCAGCGTATGCGCTTCGGCGGCCCGGTCGCTGATCTCGCGGGCCAGTGCCAGGGCCTGCCGATGCTGGTCGCCGGCCTGCTGGTAGCGGCCTTGGCGCTGATCGATGATGCCGAGGTTGCTCAGCGTGCGAGCTTCGGCGGCCCGGTCGCTGATCTCGCGGACCAGTGCCAGGGCCTGCCGGTGCTGGTCGCCGGCCTGTTCGTAGTCGCCGAGAAGCTCGAAGGTGAGGCCCAGGTTGGTCAAGGCGCGGGCTTCGCTGTTCCGGTCGCCGGTCGTGCGGGCCAGCGTCAGGGCTTGCTGCAGGTGGTCGATGGCCTGCTGGTAGCGATCTTGCCGTAAGTGGATGACGCCGAGGTTGGTCAGGGCGTGCGCTTCGGCCGCCCGGTCCCGGGTGTGGTGGGCGGCATGGCGGGCGTGGGTGTGGATGGTGAGGGCGTCGGGATAGTGCCCGCCGGTCTCGAGGTAGCGGAACAAGGTGTCGGCGAGCCGGGTGGTGTGGCTGGACCAGCCGTGAGCACTGGTATATCCGCAGGCGGCGGTCAGGGTGGCCCGCTCGGCATCCAGCCATGCTCGCGCAGTGGTCGGCTCGGTCACCGGCGGGATGGGGGTGGTCGGCAGGGAAATCCGGGGGCGGCGATGCTTCTCGGCGGGATGGAGGGTGTCCATGGCGGCGGCGGCGGTGGCCAGGTAGTGATCGAACAGGCGGGTCAGGGCCGCCTCCCGCTCCTGCTCGGAGTCCTCGGCGATGGCGAGGTGGGTGGCGTAGGCGCGCAGCAGGTCATGCATGCCGTAGCGGCCATGCCCCATGGGCGCGAGGAGATGCGCGCGGGCCAGCAGATCGAGCAGAGGCTGGATCTGATCCCGGCTGGTGGCGCAGAGCGCGGCGGCGGCATAGGAATCCAGGTCCGGGCCGGGATGCAGGCCCAGCAGCCGAAACGCCCGCGCCGCAGGGGTCGAGAGATGGCGGTAGGACCAGGAGAACACCGGACGCACCGCGGTATGGGAGTCACCCCCGGCGTCGAACAGGTCCAGCCGCCGCTGCTCATCAGCCAGCTCGGCCACCAACTCAGCCAGACCCGCACCCGGACGGGAGGCAGCCAGCTCAGCGGCCACCCGCAACGCCAGCGGCAGCCGCGCGCACTGCCCGGCCAGCGTGACGGCGGCCGCCGGCTCGGCGACGACCCGCTCACCGATCAGCGTCCGCAGCAGCGCCACCGCATCCCCGAGCGGCAACAGGTCAAGATCCAGCCGCCGGGCCCCATCCCGGGCCACCAGCCCGGCCATCGCATCCCGGCTGGTCACCACCACCACACACGACGACGTGCCGGGCAGCAGCGGGCGGACCTGCCCCCCATCAGCAGCATTGTCCAGCACCACCAGCATCCGCCGACCAGCCAGCAGGCTGCGGTAAGCGCCAGCCCGCTCATCCACCTCCAACGGGATGTCCTGCCCACCCAGGCCCAGCGCCCGCAGAAACCCGGCCAGCGCATCCCCCGCCGACATCGGCGGACCAGGGTCATAGCCACGCAGGTTGACATACAACTGCCCATCCGGGAACTCGCCCCGAACCCGATGCGCCCACCGCAACGCCAGCGCCGTCTTGCCCACCCCCGCCGTGCCCGACACCGCCGAGATCACCACCGCCGTCGAGTCCCCACTCGGGGCAGACCGGCTGGCAGCCAGCAGGCAGTCCAGTTCGGCCAGCTCCTCCACCCGCCCCGTGAACACGCTGACATCGGCAGGCAACTGCGCCGGCGGCGCCCGCAACGATACCGCCGCGGAGGGGCCGTCGCGGCCCTGCTGGCGTTGCAACTCCTGGCACACCTGCACGAGCACCCCATGCCGGCGGCGCCAAGACGCCACCACGCGCTCGTCATCACCGGTACACGCCCGAACCAACGGCTCGACCAACCGGTCCCACTCCGGCGGACGACGAACCTGACCATTCAAGATCACATAAAGCTGAGAGCGACCATAGTTGATCCGGCGGGCCAGCTCCCCCCGGCTCAGCCCAGACTCCTGCTGCAACCGCCGCAACCCGGCACAAAATTCCGCAATCGGGTCCGCACCCCGCTGCCCTGCCACCGAGGTTTCCCTCCCCGACGTGTCCGGCGTCGTCCGGTGCCAGCCTCCCGCACACCGTCACCACCAGTATCGACGCAGACCGTTTCCGGAGTTGGTCCGGGGTCGCGGACAGCGCACCCTCCGGTTGGCTTCGCTGCTCCCTGCACGGCCACGCCCCCCGTGGCTCTCACGAGGAGTAATCGGCATGCTACCTACAATGACAACGGCCAAGGCTGCCTGCGCCGCCGTCGCCGCACTGACCGCCTTGCTGGTCGGAGGCGGGGGAACAGCGAACGCCGCAGCGGCCCAGACCCTGCAGAAGCCTGTCGGCGTGCCACACGCCACCGGTGGCCCCTCCCAGGCAGCCAGCGGTGCCAGAGCCTGTCCTTCCGGCTGGCTCTGTCTGTACGAGCACGCCAACTTCCAAGGACGGATGCTGAAGTTCCGGGACGACTACTGGCAGCAGCTCAGCAGCTACGGTTTCAATGACAAGACGTCATCCTGGAAGAACCGGCTGAACCGCAATGCCTGCCTGTCCAAGCACTGGCCGGCGGCGGGCGCACCGAAGCTCAGGCTGGAGGCCGGTGCCTGCTCGGCCAGGATGGGCGACTGGAACGACGAGGCGAGTGGCGTCAAGGCTGGGCGCTGCTGACCGGGGGCACGGCCTCCGATGCGCTGATCATGCTCGCCGGAGGGGCTGGCGCGGAAGCCGGCCAGCCCCTCCGGCTGCAGCGGCCCGGGACCCCCTCACGCGGGATCGGGGTGATTCAGCGCGGCCAGGCAGGTGCGTATCTGGTCAGCTTCCGGGACACCGAGATCGGTGTGCAGGGCCAGTGCCAGCTCCCAGTGGTGGCGGGCCTGGTCGGGGTCACCGGTGGCGTGGTGAATGTGGGCGAGGCCATCGTGGGCCCGGGCTTGCTCGTATTTGTCGCCGATCTGAACCGCCAGGGTCAGCGCCGCGGTGTGCTGGGTGTGCGCCTGGGGTAACTCGCCGACGGCGCGGCAGGTAGCGGCGAGGTCGTTTAGTGTCTCAGCCTCGCCGGCCCGGTCACCGATCTCCCGCGACAGCGACAGGGCCTGCTGCTGGTACTCCGTTGCCTGCTGGTAGCGGCCCTGCTGCCGATGGGCGTTGCCGAGGTGGTCCAGTGCTTCGGCCGCACCGGCCCGGTCACCGATCTCGCGGAACAGGTTCAGGGCCTGGCGCAGAGACTCCTCGGCACGGTGATGATGGCCTTGACGCCAGTAGACGACTCCGAGGTTGCCCAGCGCGTGAGCTTCGATCGTCCGGTTGCCGATCTCGCGAGACAACCGCAGGGCTTGCTCGAGACGTTCCTCGGCTTGCTGATGGCGGCCTTGGCGCCAGTAGACAACCCCGAGGTTGGCCAGGGCGATGAGCTCGCCCGCGCGGTCACCGATCTCGCCGAACAGTGTGACGGCTTGCTGCTGGTGGTCGGCGGCCTGCCGGTAGCGGCCCTGCTGCCGATGGACATTGCCGAGGTTGCCCAGAGCGCGGCCCTCGCCGAGCCGGTCACCGATCTCCCGGGCGAGGGTCAATGCCCGGTCGAAGCGATCGATGGCCTGCTGGTAGCTCCCCTGCTGCCAGTAGACGGTCCCGAGGTTGGTCAGCGCGTGGGCTTCAGCGGCGGGCTGGCCGAGGTGGCGGGCAGCCCGCAGGGCGTGCGTGTGCACCGCCACGGCATCGGGATAGTGGCCGCCGGCTTCCAGGTAGCGGAACAGGATGGTGGCCAGGCGGATGGTGTGGCTGGGCCAGCCGTGGCTGGCGGTGTGGGCGCAGACGGCGACCAGGGTGGGTCGTTCACTGTCCAGCCAGGCCCGTGCCGCAGGGGGGTCGGTCACCGGCGGGATGGGGGTGGTCGGCAGGGAAATCCGGGGGCGGCGATGCTTCTCGGCGGGATGGAGGGTGTCCATGGCGGCGGCGGCGGTGGCCAGGTAGTGATCGAACAGGCGGGTCAGGGCC
>DASTLT010000243.1:0-7712 GCA_035714625.1 Pseudonocardiaceae bacterium
GCTCGGGGAGCTGGGTGGTCCCCCGAGCCGGTTGAACGAGGCGGTCAACGGGGTGCTCGGGTCGGGCTATGTGGGGCGTAGCAGGCAGGTGGTCATTGCCGCGCCCGCGTCGGGCAGCGGTAAGACCACGGTGGCTACCGGGTTGATGGCCGCGCTGCGGCGGCGGGGCATGACGGTGGCGGGTTTCAAGGTCGGCCCGGATTACATCGATCCGGGTTACCACACACTCGCCACCGGGCGGCCCGGACGCAATCTCGATCCGGTGCTGGTGGGCGAGCGGCTCATCGCGCCGCTGGCCGCGCACGGGGCAGCCGGGGCGCAGCTCGCGGTGGTGGAGGGCGTGATGGGGCTGTTCGACGGCCGCACCGGCACCGCGGGCTACGGCTGCACCGCGCACGTCGCCGAGCTGCTCGGGGCGCCGGTGCTGCTCGTCGTGGACGTACAGGGGCAGGGCCGCAGCCTCGCCGCGCTGCTGCACGGCTTCCGGTCCTTCCAACCCGGGATCCGGATCGGCGGGGTGGTGCTCAACCGGGTCGGCTCGGTGCGCCATGAGCAGGTCTGCCGGGATGCCTGCACCGAGGTGGGGCTGCCAGTGCTGGGGGCGCTGCGCCGGGACGACGCGTTGACAGTGCCGTCCCGGCATCTGGGCCTGGTGACCGCAGCCGAGCACGCCACCGCGGTGCAGGTGGTGCAGCGCTGGGCGGACGCGGTGGCCGCCCAGGTCGACCTGGACGCGGTATTGTCGCTGGCCACCCCGGTGCAGCACAGCCAGCGGTGGGAGCCGGCTGCCGAGGTGACCCCGGTGTCGGGTGAGCCGGTGGTCGCGCTGGCTTCGGGGCCCGCGTTCACCTTCGGCTACCCCGAGCATGCCGAGCTGCTCGCCGCGGCCGGGGCCGTGGTGGCCCCCTTCAATCCCTTGCGGGACGAGTCGCTGCCCCCGGGCACGGCGGGTGTGGTGCTGCCCGGGGGTTTCCCGGAGGAGCATGCCGGGCTGCTGGCGGCCAATGCGTCGCTGCGGGCCGAGGTGGCCGCGTTGGCCCGCCGTGGGGCGCCGGTACACGCCGAATGCGGGGGGCTGCTCTACCTGTGCCGGACGCTGGACGGGGCACCGATGTGCGGGGTGCTCGATGCCGAGGCGGTGCTGACTGGTCGGCTGGTGCTGGGCTACCGGGACGCGGTGGCGCCGCGCGGGTCGGTGCTGCACCCCGTGGGGGCCCGGGTGAGCGGCCACGAGTTCCACCGCAGCGCCGTCACCCCCCGCGCCGGTGACCCCGCCTGGGCCTGGGCGGGCGGTGAGCCGGAGGGGTTCGTGCAAGGCGGGGTGCATGCCTCGTTCCTGCACCTGCACCCAGCGGCACACCCCGGCGCGGTGGCACGCTTTGTGGCGAGCTGCGGGAAAGGCGGATCGTGACACCGGAACTGGTCGGGATCGGAGTGGGTCCGGGGGACCCGGACCTGCTGACCGTCGCCGCCGTGCGCGAGCTGGCCGCTGCCGGGCGGGTGTTCGTGCCGGTGATGGCGCCCGAGGTGGCCGGGCGGGCCGAGGCGGTGGTGCGGGCGCACCTGACCCACGAGCGGCTGGAACGGCTGGTGTTCGCCCTCAGCGACGGCGTCGCCGGGTCCCAGCGGCACCGCCACGAGTGCTGGGACGCCGCTGCCGCGCGGGTGCTGGCCTACCTGCGCGAGCGGGGCGGCACCGCGGCGTTCGCCACCCTCGGTGACCCCTCCGTGTACTCCACCTTCGGCTATCTGGCGCAGACCGTGCGTGACCTGTTGCCGGCGGTTCGGGTCCGGACTGTTCCGGGCATCACCGCCATGCAGGCGGCGGCCAGTGCAGCGCGGCTGACCCTGGTGGAGGGGGCCGAACCGCTCACCCTGCTCCCGCTGTCCCGCGAGTTCGATGCGTTGGACGGCGCACTGGCGCGGGGTGGCACGGTGGTCGTCTACAAGGGCGGGCGCCGGCTGGCCGAGCTGCGCCAGCGGGTGGCCGCCGCTGGCGCCCTAGACCGGGCCTGGTGCGCCGAGCACCTCGGCACCCCGGACCAGCGGATCACCCCGCTGGCTGAGACCGAGGTGGCGAGCTACCTGTCGACGGTGGTGATCCTGCCGCCGCGCGGCGGCCGCGGAGCCCAGTTGTGAACCAGGAACCAGTGGTGAACCAGGGACCAGTTGTGCACCAGCCCGCGCTGCGCGAGCCGGACCTGCCTCGCACCGCGAAGGTCCGCCCTGCGGCATTGCGCACCGGGTTCACCACGGGGGCCTGCTCGGCGGCGGCCGCCAAGGCCGCGGTGCTGGCCCTGCGGGGTGCCACCGGGCCGTCCAGTGTGGACATCCCGTTCCCCGCTGGCGACCGGCACGCCTTTGTCGTCCACGCACTGCAGTGCCACGACGGCGCCGCCACCGCCGTCGTGGTTAAGGACGCCGGCGATGACCCGGACGTCACGCACGGCGCGCACCTCACTGCCACCGTCTGCTGGCGCAGTGATGCCGAGGTGGTGCTGCACGGCGGCGCAGGGGTGGGCGTGGTCACCCGACCGGGGCTGGGCCTGCCGGTCGGTCAGCCCGCGATCAACCCGGTGCCCCGGCAGATGATCACTGCCGCAGTGCGTGAGGCGGCCGGCGGGCGGGGGGTCGACGTGACGCTCAGCGTGCCGGGCGGGGAGCGGATGGCGCGCAAGACCACCAACCGGCGGTTGGGCATCGAGGGCGGCATCTCCATCCTGGGCACCACCGGCATTGTCCGCCCGTTCTCCACCGCCTCCTGGCGGGCGTCGGTCGAGCAGGCGGTGGCGGTGATGGCCGCCCAGCAGGTACCCACCCTGGTGCTGGCCACCGGGGGGCGCACCGAGCGGGGGGCGATGAAGCTGTTGGCGCATCTTCCGCCGGTGGCGTTCGTCGAGGTTGGCGACTTCACCGGGGCGGCGCTGCGCCGGGCGGTGCAGCACGGACTGACCGAGGTGGTGTTCGTCGGCATGATCGGCAAGCTGACCAAGCTGGCCTCCGGCGTGCTGATGACCCATTACACCCGATCCAAGGTGGACACCGGGCTGCTGGCGCAGATCACCGCCGCGCACGGGGGCTCGCCGGCCGACGTCGCGGAGGTGGCCGGGGCGGTGACCGCCCGGCGGGCTTACGAGGTCTGGGAGGCGGCTGGGCTGCTGCGGGTGTGCGGGGACGACGTCTGCGCCCGGGTGGCCGACACGCTGCACCGGTTCAGCGCCGAGCTCGGAAGAGCGCTGCAGTCCCGGGCTGCCCTGGTCGACTTCACCGGGCAGCGGGTGGTCGCCGCCACCGAGCCGGACTGGGTGAGATGAGCGTCACCGTGGTCGGGCTGGACGGCGCCGGGCTACCGCCGGGCGCCGCCGAGGTGCTGGCCGGCGCGCAGGTCGTGGTGGGAGCACCGCACCAGCTCACCGCCGTGACGGTGCCCCCTGCAGCCACCGTCCTCGGACCGGCCGAGCTGGACGGGCTGGTGGCGGCGACCCCCACCGTGGTGCTGGCCAGCGGGGATCCCGGGTTCTTCGGCATTGTGCGCGCCCTGCGCGAGCGCGGGCTGCGGCCCACGGTGCTGCCGGCCCGCTCCAGCGTGGCCCGAGCGTTCGCGCTGCTCGGCCGGTCCTGGGACGACGTCGCCGTGGTCTCGGCGCACGGCAGGTCGTTGCGGGCCGCTCTGAACATCTGCCGCGCACGCCCCGCCGTCGCGGTGTTGACCGCACCGGGCGCCGGAGCGCCGGAGATCCTCACCGGGCTGGCCGGCTGGCAGCGCAGCCTGCTGGTCGCCGAGGACCTCGGCGGCTCCGACGAGCAGGTGCGACGGTTCCGTGGCGGGCAGGTCCGCGATCCGCATCTGGTGCTGTGCCTGGCCGACGAGTACGCCGTGCCGGCGCGGAGCTGGATCGCCGGGGGTGAGCCGGTGCCGCCCGCCGACGGCTGGGCCCTGCCCGAGGCGGAGTTCGCGCACCGCAACGGAATGATCACCAAGGCGGAGGTGCGGGCGCTGGCGCTGGCCAAGCTGGCGCCCGGACCGGGCCGGCTGGTATGGGACGTCGGCGCCGGCTCCGGCTCGGTCGGCGTGGAGTGCGCCCGGCTCGGGGCGGCCGTCGTCGCCGTCGAACGGGATCCCGTGCAATGCGTCCGGTTGCTGGCGAACGCCGCAACGCACGGGGTGGACATCCGGGTGGTGGAGGGAGAGGCGCCTGCCGTGCTGCCCGGGCTGCCCAAGCCGGACGCGGTGTTCGTCGGCGGGGGAGGGCCTGCGGTGGTGCGGGCGGCGGCGGACGCCGCGCCCCGGGTCGTGGTCTCGTTGGTCGCGCTGGACCGCCTGGGACCCTGCCGGGCTGCGTTGCAGGAGGCGGACCACACGGTCGACGGGGTGCAGCTCGCGGCGTCCCGGTTCGCCGAGCTGCCCGACGGCTCGGTGCGCCTGACCGCGACCAATCCGGTGCTGCTGCTCTGGGGCCAGCGCTGAGGTGCCAGACCTGCTCGTAGGGTCGAGCCATGGACCTCGTCGTCGGGCTCGGCTCCTCCCGAGGGGTGCGCGCTGCGGCAGTGCGCACAGCGCTGCGAATGGCTGTGTGCGACTTGACTGCCGTGCCCGACCTGGCGGAGATCGCCGCGTTCGCCACCGTCGACCGGCGCCGCGACGAGCCCGGCCTGCTCGCCGTGGTCCGCGAGCACGGCGCACCGTTGCACTGCTACCCGACCGCCGAGCTCGACACGGTCGACGTGCCGCATCCCAGCGACTTGGTACAAGGGTATGTCGGCACCCGCAGCGTCGCCGAGGCCGCCGCGCTGCTCGCCGCCCGCGACCTCGGCGGGGGAGCGCTGATCGTGCCCAAGCTGCGCGGCGAGCACGTCACCGTCGCGGTGGCCACGCTGGGTCCGCTGCCGACACCCTTGTCGATCAGCTCGGCCTGTACTGCCTGCGGAGCGTGCCTGCTCACCTGCCCGGAGCGCGCGCTGCGCCCGGCACCCCAGCGCCCCATGGTCGTCGCGTCGCGCTGCACCTCCTGCGGCGAGTGCGTGGAGATCTGTCCCACCGACGCGATCACCCTGCGCATCTAACAACCCTTGGTCGCTAACAACCCTTAGTCGCTAACAACCCTTGGTCGCTAAGCGACGTGGAGCCATGCGCGGAGAGCTTGCCGGATGATCTCACTTGCGGTCCTGTCCTCGGGACTCCGCGCGAGCGGTTAGCGCTGTGCGCAGTTCCGGATCAAGCCGCACCGGAAAACACCTCGGCGGGGCCCGAGCCGGATGGTCGGCGTGCGCCATGACGGCGCAGTTTGGCCACCCACGTCACGGTGCCCGCGGAGTCACAGTCGGCGGCAACGGCAGGCGCCCGCCTACCGGGCGCATGTCGGCTGGCAGGGCAGCGGCACCCCGCAGGGTTCACCCGTGATCAGGATCTGCTGCTGCGGCGCATCCGGAGGCGCCATACTGGTGCCGGCCGGGTGCGGGCAGCCAGGATCTGCCTGGTCTGCTCGGCGAGAGTGGTGGGTAGCACCAGGGCACTCACCCGGTTGCCGAGGTTGAGCAGCACCTGGTCCCCCCCACGATGACCGGCCAGCCCAGTGCCGCATAGCCTTCGGGACCAGCCCGGCGATGTGGCGGGGTCGGGCCTCCCACCGCCGAGTCGGCCGGGATGACCGGCCGGTCTGCCGCTGCTCGGTAGATCAGGCACATGGTGCAGGAAAGGCCAGTACCCGGTCCATCAACTCGATCTGTTCCAAGACCGCAGTGCTCCACACAGGGTGCTGACCATCTCACAGACCGGCTGGGCAGGCAGCACGGCGAGCCCGACGAGCAGAAACCCGCTAATCGTGAAGGCTGTCACCCGAAGTGGGTGGCTGCTGCCCTTACTCTGGCGCTCACCTTGGCCATTTCAGCTAGGACCTCGTCCATCCCGGTGGGGAACTTAGATTTCCGAAGCCATCTTGCTATCATTTCAATCAGCCGTACGTGTGGTAGCAGCCATTCGCGCCATTCAGTGATGTCCACGGGAATCGACTACGACATAGACAACCATCGCGAGTGGCCAGAGCAGCCAGATAGGCGCGCAACGCACTATTGGCCGCCTCGCTCACATTCAAGGTTGCCAGGGCAACAGTCCCTAATGCTGAAGTGAGACCCACCAGTGCCAGAGTGCAACAACAGCCACCTCGTCATGATCATGACGGTGGCCCGGTAGACCATCGCCTCGGGATGCGCCGGCCGGCGTTCGTAGTGGGAATGCACCATCGGCCGGCCCGTGGCCCGGCGCAGATCGGCCATCACCACCTCGGCCTCCGGACGCAGCACATCCCACTCGTGGTCGGTCACATCGCAGGGATAACGCACAACACGGTCACGACACCAGCCACCAGGTGTGACGCAACCGGTGCTCGCCGCAGCGACGGGGTGGACAGGCATCCACCGGCTCGTGGGAGACCGGATCGGCTCGACACCTGTCCGTACCAAGAGCCCGCCGCGCGTACGGTACCCGACGGGTCGTACATGATCAAATCGTCACCCTGCCACAAGATCAACCACCTGACCCCCCTGCCAACAGGCTCTTAGACACAGCGATCCGGGGTGATCAGCGCCGATGCCGGACCTGCTGTCGTTCAGTTCGACCTGCACTGCCTGCGGTGCGCCCGCTCACCTGTCCGGAGCACGCCCTGTGCCCCGGCCACGCAGCGCCCGGCGGTCATCGCCGCCCGCTGCACTGCCCGTGGCGAGTGCGTGGAGATCGCCCCACCGACGCGATCACCCTGCGCCCCGAGACCAGCCCTGATATCCGGGATTCCTGGTTCGGGTAAGTTGGGTTCATGGAGCGTCATCTTGGGTTTGTGTCTGTCCAGCACCGCAACGGCACGGTGACTATCCCGGCACAGGCGCGCCGGGCGCTGGGTCTCGACCGTCCTGGCGCACAGGTTGAGGTGGTGCTTCGAGACGGGGAACTGGTGCTTGTCCCCTACGTGGCGGTGCCCGCCGAGACAGCCTGGTTCTGGACGGAGGGTCACCAACGTGCGGAGCGGGAAGCCGATGCGGACCTGGAAGCGGGTCGATACGCGGATTCCGACGATGCTGAGAGTTTCCTCGCCGACCTTGAGCGGCTGTCCGCAGCGGCCGAGTCGACGGCGCAGGAGTGAAGTACCGGCGGCTGGCCTCATTCGACCGCGACTTCTCCCGGCTTCCCCGCGAGCACCGAGGGTTATTCCTCCATGTGCTGCGTGAACACTTCCTGCGAGCGATCTCGGCTGGAGCCTTAACTGGTTCTCCGTCCTGGCCGCGACGGCTACGGATCCACCGCCTCACCAACAGCGGCATCTATTCCCTGACCTGGAATTTCTCTTCGCCTGACGGACGTGCGACGTTTCATCTGGAGTCCACCGAGAATGACGGACCGATTCTCGTCTGGCGCCGGATCGGTGATCACAGCATCTACCAAGACCCGTGATGATTGGTCAATCCTGCGGAGTTTTTACCCGCCTTCTTGGTGGGCGGCGTTAACTGAGCGCTCACAGGATACCGGCTATGCCGCGCCAAGGGCAGCAGGCCGAGCAGATTTGTTCCGGCCAGGTGGTATGCCCAGGGCAAAGGCATGTTCACAGCTTGTAGCTGTACATTACTTTAGGTGACCAGAAGTGGCAGGACCCGGATCCGGTCCCGACATATCCATTCGGTGGTTTCCTTAATCAGGTTGAAACCGTTCACCCGGAGGAGTCCGG
>DASTLT010000244.1:0-37724 GCA_035714625.1 Pseudonocardiaceae bacterium
GCAAGGCCCCCACGGGCCAAGCCCTGCACCGATTCCTGCCCTGGATCCCCGACCCCACCGGCACCCCAGACCACCCCCCACCCACGATCATCGACCCTGACGCTCCCCCGTAGCCCCGAACCATCGCGAGCCGATCCGTCCCCGAGCCGATCCGTCCACCCGCCCACATGACAACCGGCCAGAAGTCGGCCGGTCCTTCCTCATGCCCTCCCACGCCATCACCGAATACTTACGTGTGGTCAGAGCCCGGGATGCGCGGGAGGTGGCTGAGCTGCCTCAATGGGGTCCGGCCCTGGGGGCCGGAATCAGATCGCCGAGTGGCGGGGGGTCTACGGCGACTTTGAGCCTCAATGGGGTCCGGCCCTGGGGGCCGGAATCAGCCGGGCGGTGTCCCGGTCTCCGTGGTCGCGGGGGATGTGCCTCAATGGGGTCCGGCCCTGGGGGCCGGAATCAGTTGGTCTGGGTCTCCGACACCGCCGCGATCTGCACGCCTCAATGGGGTCCGGCCCTGGGGGCCGGAATCAGGATTTGACCTCCGGTGAGGTGGCCTGGGCGCGACCCGAGCCTCAATGGGGTCCGGCCCTGGGGGCCGGAATCACGCGCCCAGCTCGCCGGATCGCTGGCCGCGGAGGCGGTGCGGGCCTCAATGGGGTCCGGCCCTGGGGGCCGGAATCAGGCTCGCCGAAAACGTGCCCTGTGACCTGGGACGATACACCGCCTTGCGAGCAGCCCCAAACGGAGGGGTCTGCGGAGTGCCCGGAGGGGCCGTCGGAGGACCGAAAAGGGCCTCTGACCTGCATGCGAGCGGTCCCCGGGATTGGACCCTGTACCGGACCGTTCGCGACGATCATCACACGATCCGCGGGCCGGTGGACGGCAGACGCCGGGGACGTCCCAGGGCGCGGACTGCGGCAGGTGAGGACAGCGGTCCCAGGTCGATCTGGATCACGCTGTCCTCACGAAGCACCATCACCGCTAGGACCGCCGACTCCAGCTCAGCCAGCTCGGCCACGGTGAGATCACACAGGAACACCGAGTACTGCAGGCGTTCACCATGGTCCTCCATTAGGGTGCAGATCCGCCGCAGCCGCTTCGGGTCGGCGATGTCGTAGGCCATCAGGTACCGGCGGCGGGCCACGGCGTCACCGTCACCGAGTGACCATGGGGACGTACTCGGGAATCTCGCCGACCAGCACCGCGGCCAGCAGCCGGGCCTGCACGTCGAGCACCCGGCGGTAACTGATCCGGTACCCAAACACCGGATGGCGGATCTCGGTGTCCAGCCGCCGCTCGTACGCCTTGAGCACGGTGCGGCGCCCATCTGCGGTCAGCGCCACCGCCCCGGCGCGCCGGATGAAGTCCGCCTGGGTGATCTCGCCAGTGTTGACCAGACCGATCACCACCGAGTCGGCTATCAGGGGCCGGAACTCCTCGGCGAGGTCCAGCGCGAGGGAAGGCCGGCCGTAGCGCGAGCGGTGATAGATGCCGAGGTAGGGGTCGAGGCCAACGCCAAGGGTGACTGCGACGAGATCCTTGGTGAGCATCGCGTAACAGAAGGACAGCAGTGCATTGAGCGGGTCCAGCGGCGGGCGGCGGTTGCGTCCTAATTGGGAGAATTCGGCACCGAACGGCTCCGCCGGGCCTACCAGCATGGATGGCACAGCGCCGAAGTACAACCGCGCCGCAGTGCCTTCAATACCCAGCAGGCTTGAGAAGGACACCGCCTCGCGGGCCTGCTGAGCGAGCCGCTTGAGCGCGTCAATAGCGGACGACACGTCGCCGCGGGAGTTGCGCCGCAGCAGCGTCCGGCAGTTCAGGATCTTCCCGGCTATCATCTGCTGGGCGAGCCCCGCGCCGCCCTGGGCGTGCACCGCCGTCTGCTGCCGACGCAGCTCCACATACTTGGACGGCTGACCCACCGCGAACCCCTGCAACCATCCCCCGCTGCTCAGCCACAGCACCGGGATCCCGCGCGCGAAGCATTCCTGCAAAGCCTGGGTACTGATCTGTACTCGTCCGAACACGGCAACCTGTGCCACGTCCAGCAGCCGGAAGGAGGCGAGCTTCTCCTTCTTCAGGGTGACCTCCAGCCGCCCGCTGCGGACCCCCACCAAGGAGCCTGGCGCGGTGACGTACACCGGCCGCTGATCCGGGTCGCGGGGCACCAGCCGGCGCGGTGGCTGCTCGCGGCGGGCCAGCAGCGCGTTGGTCTCGTCCGGCAGGCACAGCCCGACCAGGGAGCAGCGCGGGCACTTGGGGCTGTCGACCAGCGGCAGCGGCGGGCTGGCGCGATCAGCGACACCCCGCGCGTCAGCCACCAGGTCCGCTGCCCAGCTCAGCCGTTCCGGGGTCAGATCCACCCGCACCCGCTGGCGGGTCTCGGCGTACCACAGCTCAGCGTGCTCGCACCGGTAGCGCTGCTCGCGCAGCAGCAGCGCCTGCAGGCACACCTGCACCTCGTCGCTGGGCCACGGCGACCCGTCGGGCTGCGGGGAGCCCTTCTTGTAGTCCACCGGCACGACGCTGCCGCCGTCGCCTTCCACCAGGTCGAGCTTGGCGATCACCCCAAGTCGCTCGGAACTCAACGTGACAGACCGGGCCTACCGCAGCTCGCCGTCCCCGGGCAGCGGGGCCGTCCCGGACTCGGTGTCGACCTTACGGTGCACCTGCTGGCCGAGCCGGGTGTCGTCGTTGTCGGCGAACCGGGCCTCGACCCACTCCAGGTAGCAGCCGCGGGCAGTACACATACTCATTGACCATCCGGGCCGGGAGCAGGTCGGAGTCCACGGCTCAGCGCTCCGATACCGAGGGCTCCGGGAGGAACAGGCCGAGGCCGAAGTGACTCAGATGGCCCAGGGCGAGCAGGCCGTGGATCGGCTCGGTCAGCTCAAGTCGCAGGAAAGCCGACGGGCGGCTGGCCTGACCCTGACGGGGGTCGCGGCGCATCCGGGCCGACGGGCGGTAGCGCCGCCAGGGCTGCCACTCCCCGGCCAGCAGGGTCACAGTGCGCGGCGGGGGCAGGCTGCGACTATCCAACTCCCGGGTGATCTCGCTGTGGAGGAAGTCTCGCCAGTCGGCGTTGCGCTTGGGGTACAACGACGGGGTGAATGGCGTCACCGAACGCCAGATGATGGCGGGCCGTGGGGCCATCAGCTCGGGCGCGACCTGGGTGGGGGTGCCGATTCCGGCGACCCGGATGGTGAGCCGCCAGTCCGGGTTGATCGGGCTGTAGAGCCGGTCGACGTCGGTGAGGGCCTTCAGCTCGTCGTCGGGCAGCCCGTTCGGCGTCCAGACCACCAAGCCGGTGAGCCGACGGTCGGAGATCAGGGGCAGGTAGTGCGCATGCCCGTGACCCTTCATCGCTTTGCCGTCCGCTGTTGCCTTACCGTCCGCGGTCCGGCCGCCGAGCTGGGTGAGGGTGCGCTCCTCGGGCAGCCGGTTGAGCTTGCTGAGCGCGCCTTGGCGCAGCAGGTCGGTGTAGATCAGGGCATCGGTCTGCGGCGGCAGACCGGCCTGCAGCACGCTGAACCGCACCGCCGTGGCCGGCTCGGCTCGCCGTCGTGGCTGCAGGCGAATCCGGGGAGCCGGGCGGCTGCGTTGATAAGCCAGCAGGTGCGTGCCGGCGGGGAACAGCAGACCCCTCTTGCGGATGTCGACAGGCCGGGCGAGCAGCGCGTCGAGCTGCAACGGGAGTTCCGGGGCCAGTACCGACGTCACCTGAGCGTCCTCGGCTACCGAGTCGGCCACATCCAGCGGCACCCAGGTGTCGTGCGCCTCCGGCGCCCACTCGGTGGGCAGAAAACCCTCGCACAGGCTGTCGGCCCGGCCGAAGTACGGGAGCGACCCGGCCAGCCGCGCCAACGCGGTCCGTTGCTCCGCTGCCAGCTCAACCGGCCAGTGCACGCCGAGTTCAGCCCCACGCTCGAACACGGCGAACGAGTCCAGCGTGCGGTCGGTGCTGGACGCACCGCTGCGGTGGGTCATGTCCGGGTAATAGTGCCGGGTGTGCGAGACCCCGTGCCGGGGGACGTGAAACGTCGGGGGCACGGCCAGCGCCGCCAGCATCCCGTGCACCGTGTCCTCGTCCAGCTCCGGGATCCGGGTGCGCCACACCGCGTGGAGCGCGCGCAGCAGCCGCCAAGGCGACGGCGGCAGATCCACCGCGCCCTCGTTGACGTGCCGACCCCACGGGGTGGCGTGATACCGCCCCCACGGGAAGCGCAGCACGAGCGTCGTCGGCATCGTCAGGCCTTCTTCCCCGGCCACTCGACGGTCAGCAGCCCACCGGCGCTGAAGACCTCCCGGCCCTGCGGGATCAGCTCTGCGAGCCGTGCAGTCAGCTTGTCAAGTTCGGGCAGAACCGAATCGTGCCGGGACCTTATCTTGCCGACCAGTTCCAGATCGCAGGCGGTACGTAACCGTAGTCCGCTGGTAAGGAAATGACGGATCTCCCACAGCGCCACGGTCTGCAATAGCTCAGTGACCGGCTCCGGCAGTCCATAGGAACGCAGCAGTTCAACATCCACAACGAACGAGGCGACGATCGCCTTCGCCGTCCACTCGGTGCGGTGGAACGGCACCGAGCCATATCCTTCCTGGGTGGCGCGAGTGTCTTCTTTGACTTCGTGACGTACCCGGTCGGACTTGCGGCCGCCGCTGACCGCGCGCTGCACGTCGTGTGCCTCGATGACCGCAGAGATCGCCCGCTCGAACTTCGGCTGCCCCCACCAGTCCTTCTGACTGAAGAAAACTCCGTGCAGCAGGCAGAACGGATCCAGTCCGGCGACCGCCCGGGCCATATGTCGGCGATTGAGCGGGGTGTCTTTGGCCAATCCGAGGCGATTACGGATCTCGTCGGACATCGATCTACCGCCCAGCTTGGCGGTATGCACGTAGGGCGAGGCCAACCGGTGCGCCTCAAGTCGACTGGACGTCAGGAACTCGCCAGTGCCCGCGCGCACGACCCGCACGTAGGGCAGCCCGGCAACCTCAGCCACCGGCTCGTCACGGGCAGTGTCCCAGGCCGTTGCCTCGAGCCGGTTCGCCATCGACTGCACTGACTCGACGAGCAGCGACGGCACCTCGTGGCCATTCTGGAAACGGATGAAGGTTGCGGCGCCAACGTCAGGAAAGCCGGTGGGCTGGAAGGTGCTACCGAGCAGGGGGGCGAGTTCGACGTCGAAACTCAGGCGGAGGGTCATGCGGAGAGCTCCTGATTCTATTCATTCGCAAGCAGTGCCGTGGTGAACTCGGGAAGGAGGGCGACGCGGCGCAGCGCGGCGAGGCGGTGGCCGTTGGGGACTCGTATCAGTAGGACTGCCGCGAGTCGGGTGCCCTCGTCCGATGCGGCGCCTGGGGCGATGACATGGCGCAGGCCCGCGATCCGCAGCCGACGGGCGGCGTCGGCGAGTACTTCCGCGGTGTGGCCGGCTTGGAGCAGCGCAGGCCACTCGGATCCGGGCCTCAGCAACTCCTTGTCGGGCAGCCTGAGCGGGTCGTGGCCGGTAAAGGGGAGCAGCAGGTCCAGCGCAGGGTCCGGTGGCGCAGGGTCTGACCGCAGTATCGCGCTGGAGAGCACCACGTCGGGAGTGCCACCCCAGTCGATAGTGAGCAGCCCGGCAAGCAGGTCGGCGAGGCGTTCATGGTCGAGCTCACCAGCCACGAACGCGTGCACGGTCGCGACGTCAACCCCTACCCCCCGCTCGAAGCCGATCCGGACGCCCTTGACGGCGGGCTCCAGTTCGATGATCACCTCATGTACCGCGCCGGGGAATCCACGCCGCCGGGCCGCCTCGGCCAACGCCGCAGCCAGTCCAGTATTCAACGGCGCGAGCGTGGGTCGACCGGTCCAGTCCGGTCCCCTTCTCGGCGTGTCCGGCTCCCCTGCACGGTGTGTCCGGCTTCCGTATACGGGCCGCCGGGTGGTGACCGGGGAGAGCAGCGCGCGCAATGGGAGCTCGGGCTCCTCGTCGCGGGCGGTGGCGAAGGCGAGCGCGATCCGCAGTTCGGCATCGTCTTCTGCTGCTTGGCGCAGCTCGTCGAGCATCGCGGGACCGTCGGCTATCCGCAGCGGAGAGACGGCGCGCCGGGCCACGCCAGAGCGGGACACCGCCTCGTGGCAGCGCCCCATAGCGGCGATGACCTCGACGAGCCGGTCGGGTTTGCCCGAACCGGCGTGGATGAACAGCGCCTGATCGACCGCCCGCAGCCGTGCTGCGACCTGCGACGGCAGATCAGCTCGACGCAGCCGTTCCAGCCAGATGTCGAGCCCGCCCAGCAACTGCACTCCGCGTACAGGACGAACCTTAATGCGCCCGGCGGGTAGTGCTATCGGGTTCTGGCCGTGCCGGTTGACGAAGAGGTGCCGCTCGAAGGCGTCAATGCCGCGATCGACGCCCAGCGTGGCGACGGCTCTAGCGAAGTCGAGCCCGGAATTGGCCGGGCGGTGGTTCCATTCGGCCCGGCCCTCGGCGAGCAGATGCGTGACCTCGTCCAGCCGGGCCGGGGCGGACCATTCCGGGACCCACAGCTCGCCCAGGACCTTCTCCCCCGGTGCCTGGGTCGGATACCCCGCCGTGGAACCATGGACCTGGAACGGGAGTGCGATCCGCACATACTCGGTGCCGTGCCGACGAACCACGGCACTGGCAAACAACAATGCGCCCTCCACGGTGAGCAGGAAGGCCCAGGGGTTGACGAATCCCTTGTCGTCGGCCTTTTCCCACGGGGACGACTGGATGCCACCAGCCCGGCCAGGGTCGAACTGCCCGACCGCATCCCGTAAGTACGGGGTCGACTCCTGGCCGCTCAGCAGGTCATGCAGCCATCCGCGGGAGCGGCGGTCGGTAAGAACCGAATGCACCCGCGCCAGGTAGGTAGCCGACAGATCCTGGCGGCCGAAGTTACCCCCGGTACCGAGCAATCGGCTGTAAGCAGGGTCCTCGTCCTGGCCGAGAGCTACTGCGGCGTCGAGCCAGGGCAGGGCGTGATCAGGGAACTCATTGCGGCACAGCGCGAGGACGTCCCGCTTACGGGTCTTGTCCCACAGGTCGTCGCCCTTGCCACCCCAGCCCCGTTCCCGGCCGACCGTCACCACGCGGTCGCCGGCCGCGACGGCCTGGCGCAGGCGCGCGAGCCGAGGCTCGTCGGATTGGCGGACGGCCTGCAGGGCCCGTTCGGCGGTCACGTTCTTGCCATTGCCCGCGAAGCCGGAGCCGGCGTTCCACGGCGAGACGATGGACTCCGGCTCGAACCGCACGAGCAGCGCGTCCACCAGCTCGTCGAGCGTCTCCCACCGGCCGTCCAGCACGAACCTCTGCCGCTGCCAGTATCCGGTGGCTTCGCCATCGAGCAGCCGGGTAGCGGCGCGCAGCACCCCGAGCGCGGTCAGGTAACTGCCCAGCGGTACGGTGCGGCAACCCGGCAGAGTCAGCCCGGTCATGATGGGGTCCCCTGGTAGCTTGCGCTGGCCCGCCAGTCGGCGCTGCGCACCACCGCCTCACAGAACGCCAACCGAAACGGGCCGAGATCCTCGCGATCGCGCAGCCGCAGCGCCCGGCTGGTCAGCGAGCCTTCGCCGAACCGGGTGGCCGCCAGCGATACCGGCCGGGCCGCCAGCAGGCCGGCCACCGGCAACAGGGTGTCCACCGTGGACGAGTCGTCGACGACGCCGAGAATGGTGCCCGACGGCTCATCCGGGCGCGCCCGGACCGTCACCCGCACCTTGCCGTGATGGGCGAGAACCAGGTAGGTGACAAGGTCGGGTTCGGCCACCCCCTCGAGCAGGCCGGTCGTGTCGTCGAGCAGGAGCAGGGCACTGACCAGCTCGTGCCGGAAATGTCGCGGATTGTGCCGCAAGGGGGTTCGGCCTGGTGACTTCGCCCATGGCCCGCCGGACAGTGGCGCCGAACCGTCGGCACGGCCTAAAGACTCCACGAACGTCGGGTGCGCCTTGCCGAGGTCGTGGTAGCGGCCCGCGAGCGCCACGGCCTCCCGCTGAGCGGGTGTCAACGCCGGAGCGAGGACGTCCAGCAGTGTCCGGCATTCCCGCTCCACGTCGGCGAGGTGCTCGGTCAGCGATACCCAGCGCCCGTTGGGCAGCACTGAGTGCGGGTCGATATCGACGGCGTCAGGCATCTGTCCGGGCGGTGCGACCGGCTCGACCGTTGCAGTGCTGCGCGGTGCGAACCCGCGGTCGGGCAGGTAGCCACCGCGCGCGGCATCGAGGACGATCACTGCCATAGGACGCACATCGTCGGGACGTGCCGGCTCCCACCTGCCCGATCTCTGGTCGAAAACCCGTGCTCTCGTACGACCCTCCTTGATCATGGCTGTTATGTCGCCGATCGGGGCCGGACAGAGTTCCTCCCTGCCGGGTGCGCCGTCCTCCTTCTGAGCGTCTGGAAACTCGCGCCACGCCACCGAGACCGTGCGGTCGGCGGCGTCCCGGATGAAGGGACTGATATCGATGTCGTTTCCTGAGAGGTCGGGTGCGGTGTCGAACAGGTCGAGCAAGTCGCGGCGACGTAGCAGCGGGTGCACCGGCCGGGTCAGTTCGGTGGTCGCGGCTGCTAATTCCTCACTCGTCACTGGCTGGTCTTCCAACCGGTCGAGCACGCTCGCGGTATGTTCCAATTCTGCGGCCTCATAGGGTGCATCGGCTGGTGGCACAGCCCAAAGCAGTCTCGCGTCACTCGCCAAGCCGTCCCGGTTACAGCGGCCAGCCCGCTGCACGATTGACGACCACGGAGCCACCTCGGTGATGAGTGTTTCGGAGGTGAGGTCGACGCCGGCCTCCAGTACCTGGGTGGCGATCACCATGCTTCCGGTCTTGCCCGGTGCCGCCTCCGCGCGTCCTGCCTGTTCCCTGCGATCACCGGGACGGAAGCGGGAGTGCAGCAACACCGGGTTCACTGCTGGCGCAAGCTTGGCCACCTCATCGAAGACCGTGGTCGCCCGCTGCACGGTGTTGAGCACGACGAGGGTCCGGGTTCCGGGCCGATGGCTGGCGCTGATTCGCTCGGCGAGCGCACGTGGGTACCGGCTGGCCTCGACTTCACCCAGGTCCAGCCGCTGTACCATGCGCTGCGCGTTGAGGCGGACGGCCAACGGTCCGACACGATCCGCCTCGTCGAGTTCCACGATGGACAGTTCGCGTCGCTGGAAGTCCACGGTGCGCAATTCGGCGGGGTCCAGGGTCGCTGACATCCACATCGACCAGCACGGCAAGGCCATGCCCATCGCCTCCCGCAGTCCCTGTAGCTGCAGCGAGGTAGGCAGCCCCGGCCCCATCAGTTGCACCTCGTCGAATACGAACTGCACCCCGGCGTGCAGCAGGCCGAAGCTCATCGGCCACGCGCTGCGGAACTCGGCGAACCCGCGCATGAGCAGCCGGGACAGTGCCATGTCCAGGGTGCCGACGAAGATCCGCTCCTGTTCCGGCTGGGCTTTCCACTCCGCATCCCCCGGGTCTTCTCCGCCCATCAGCACGTGCACCGGCAGCCTGAGCCCGAGGTTGCGCAGCCAACCCTCGATTACGGTCACGGTCTGCTCGACCAGCGCTCGCTGAGGCAGCACGATCACCAACCAGCGCGGGGTAGTGCGCCGGACCTCCAGGTCCGGATGCGCCATGCGGCGGTAAAGCCACGGCAGCGCCGCAGCCATTGTCTTGCCCGTCCCGGTCGGCGCCCGCAGCACGTCCGGCAACCCCTGCTCGGCAAGCCGGGACTGATAGCGGTACGGCTGCACGCCACCGGTTGCGGCGCTGACCAAGCCTGCAAAAGTTGGAGGTAGTTTGCGGAGCATCGGTTCATGCTACGCTACGCTGCGCCCAGTGGCTGCGTGTTCCCCGTTGAGGCGAGGTCGTTTGCGGACCAGACCAGAGAACCCCCAACACAGCAGCCACTGGGCGTGACACAGCGAGTGGCCGAGAGCATCCCACTCCTGAAGCCCGCAGGGAGGGAGGCGACCGGCGTGGCGCGCAAGAACGCGCGGGTAAGTCGTTCGACCTGCGCAAATTGTGGTCGCACGGATCGGCTTGGCTTCGCCGACGAGACGGTCCGGCAGGGCCGCTATGATGTCGCGGTCGTCATCGTGTGCCGATGCCAGAGGATGATCGTCAGCAAGGTCATGCAGGGGTTGGTCCGACCAGGCATGCGACGAGGCCACTTTTCCAAGCAGCGCGATCGTGATCGTCGGTTGGTCGTGAGCCAGCTCGCGCTGGAGGACATCCACGCGCTCTACGCCACCGCCCGCGGGTCGCAGACCGACGCTCGGTCGAAGTGCTGGAGGACGCTCGTGCCACAGATCGTCCGGCTCGGGGTCGTCGAGTTGACCATCGAGCGGATGGAAGGAGGAGAAGCCCGTGACCGCAGGGACATCCGTGAGGCGCTGGTGGCCATGGGTCGGGCGTCCGACCTGACCTACACGCACAAAGACCCAGCCGGCGAGCCGATGCTATGGGTCGCAGACGCTGTCGCCTGGTGTGCTGGTGCGGGACGTACCTGGCGCGCGAGGATCGACTCGATATTGTACCGATAACGAACCTTGGAGACGCGAAACCCGGCCCCAAACCGTCCGGAGAGAGACCGGGCCCACTTCCGCAGCTAGTGCCTTGGCTGATCCATTATGAGGGGCCGCAGCCGCGAGCGCAACATCGCCAACGTCCTCCGGGTGGAGCATCTTAACTAGCACACCCTGGGTGTCGATCTGTACACCCACGCCGTACCAGCCAGTACATCGAGGTATGCCCCATCGACCGTCGTCGGCATCCTCCCTGCACTCCCGCTCGACGTCAGAGGTGCTCGGGTCAGAGGTTGTCCGACTGGCACAACCCGATCTTCAACAGCTACGTCTTCGCAGCGACACCGACCGCGTCGGAGACGGTCCGGTCGGGAGCGGTCACCACGATAGCCAGAGCAACTCGGCGTGGCGGGCCAGAGATCCGCACATTTTCCGCCGAGATTGAGGGATCATGTCACCCATCTGGGGCACACCCAACGTCAGCAGGGAGACCACTCATGTTCATCGCCTACATCATCGTCTCGATCATCCTCGCGCTCATGCTCCTTGCCTCGGGGTGGGCCAAGCTCACCCGTAACGAGCAGGTAGTCACCGGGATGACCGGTCTCGGCGTTCCGCTGCGGTGGTTCCCGTGGCTGGCCGCCCTCCTGGTCGTGGGCGCGGTCGGCCTGCTGGTCGGCATCGCCTACGCGCCACTGGGGATCGCGGCGGCCATCGGCGTGATCGTGTACTTCCTCATCGCCCTGTTCTTCCACCTGAAGGCGGGTGACAAGGCCGTCGTCGCGCCGCTGCTGTTCCTCATCCTCGCCGTCGCGGCCCTCCTGCTGCGGTTCGCATCGATCTGACCGCCAGCCCCAGGCACGGGATGGAGCGTCAGCCCCAGGCACGGGCGGGATGGGCAACTCAGGGCCTGGGGGCGCTAGCGCAGCAGCTAGGCGGGCGGTGCGGGGGCCGGCGGGGTCGCGCTGGCAGGCGGGGCGATGCCGCGCCAGCGCAGCGGACCGGCGGCCAGTTGCGGGGGGTCGTAGTCGAGGAAGAAGGCGGTCTGGTAGCCGCGGTAGCCGGAGCCGGGATCCGCGGAGAAGCCGGGATAGAGGTAGCCCTCACCGAGGTTGGCCGGCGGCGTGGCCAGCGCGTCGAGCACGCTGTGACGCACCGGTGGCTGGGCGAGCAGGGCGGCCTGGGTGGCCCAGTCGTCCCCGGCGTAGAGCCCGCCCAGCGCGTCCAGATCCCCGGCCGCCAGCGCCCGGTGCACCGCGCGGACCACGTCGGCGTGCTCGTCGGTCAGCCGGATGCCGTCGGTGTCCACCAGGGCGGGGCCGCTCAGGGCCACCGATCGGCCCGCGATGGGCGCGGTCGGGGCCGGGATGCCCGGAGCCGGCGGGTCGCCGGTGGTGGTGTCTGCGAGGGAACAGGAGCCGAGGACGAGCAGCATCGCAAGAACCCGGCCCGCGAGTCCCAGCAGTTGCCCTGTGCCTGACACCGCACACTCCTCGATTCCGGCTTCCCCGTAGCCTGGCGATCGGCGCTGACCCGCCCGCCGTTACGCCCAAGTACCGTCCAGCAAACCCCGCTCGGCGCTCCAACGCTGGTATTCGGCCCCGCCGGGGCGCAGATCGCCCCGGAATGGGGGGTGTGGTGGCCCCCAGATAGGGGGTCCTGAGTGCGTAGCGGTGCGATGGCACCGCTACGCACTCAGGAGGCCACCACCGGGGGCAGCGGGCGGGAGCCGTTCGCACTGGGGGGTGGCGGTGGGGGTACCGGGGCGGCACGCACCCCGCGGCTGAACTTGGGCACCCGCATGCTGACCTTGGTGCCCGCCCCGGGTCCGGTCTCCACCACCAGGCCGCACTCGTCGCCGAACGCGGCCCGCAACCGGTCATGCACGTTGCCCAGCCCCACGTGCGCGCCGGAGACGTGCGAGTCCTTCATCTCCTCGCGCAGCCGGGCCGGGTCCATGCCCACCCCGTCGTCCTCCACACTGATCAGGCAGTCCGCCCCGGCGTCCTCGGCGATGACCGAGACGATGCCCCCCTCGGGCTGCCCGGCCAGGCCGTGCCGCACCGCATTCTCCACCAGCGGCTGCAACGCCAGGAACGGCAGCACCACCGGCAGCACCTCGGGGGCGATCTGCAGCCTCACCTGCAGCCGGTCCCCGAACCGGGCCTTCTCCAGCACCAGGTAGCGGTCGATGTTGTTGAGCTCCTCGGCCAGCGTGGTGAACTCCCCCGCGGTGCGGAAGGAGTACCGGGTGAACTCGGCGAACTCGATGAGCAGCTCCCGAGCCTCCTCCGGGTCGGTGCGGACGAAGGAGGAGATCGTGGTGAGCGCGTTGTACACGAAGTGCGGCGAGATCTGCGCCCGCAGCGCCCGCACCTCGGCATGGGCCAACCGGGTGCGGGACTCGTCGAGCTCGGCGAGCTCGAGCTGGCTGGAGATGTACCGGGCCACCTCCGCGGTGGCCCGCATCAGGCCGGCCTGCGGGACGCGGTGGCTGACCACGGCGAAGGTCCCCACGATGCCCCCGTCCACCTCCAGCGGGGACACGATCACGGCCCGGACCGGGCAGTCCGCCCGTCCGCAGTCCATCTCGCGCTGGTTGAGCACCTGCTGGCGGCCGGTCCGGGCCACCGCAATAGCCGCCTCGGCGACCACGCCGGTGTGGTGGTTGGCCTCCCCGTCCCAGGCCAGCATCACCGGGTCGTCGGTGGTGATCGCGACGGCGGCGCAGTCCAGCAACGCCCGCAGGTGCGGGGCGGCCGCCGTCGCCGAGGCCGCGGACAGCCCGTCGCGCAGCGGCGGTGAGGCCAGGGCCATGGTATGCAGTGCGGTGTAGGTGGCCCGCTCGACGTCGGAGGCGAACTCCCGCCGGGTGCGGGCCCAGAACAGCAACCCGACCCCGAATCCCACCAGAACAGCCACCACCAGCCCAGCCAGCACGGTGGGGTCAGCGAACAGCTCAGCCACGAGGTTATAGTCCGCGTCTCACTGCGAAGTAGCAACGCGCCGTGGCGACACGAGGACCACCAAGCTGGCACACATCACTCCACCGGGTGGCACGGGTTAGCCCGTGCGGCACCACGCGGAGCGAGGCGGGAAGTCCAGCTCGGCGCCCAGCAAGGTGTGCGCCATGTCGGGCCAGGTGAACCCGGCACTGACCCAGCTTGCCGCATCCCCGGCAGCGTACCCGGCCTCAATCCACTGGGCGGCCAGCACCATCGGGTGGCTCACCTCGTCGTCGACCAGGTCTGCGAGCATCCGCGCCAGCTTCAGCACCTCCGGGTGGCGGGTGGCGTAACCGACCAGCCAGCGGCTGCGGGTCCGCGGCGCAGCGCCGCCCTGATCCTCGTCGCGGAACAACAGCAGGTTCCGTTCGGCGAGCACGTCCGCGGTCCCGGCTTCCGGGACGGGCAACTCGGTCGGCACCCCCGAACTGATCCACTCGACCACCGGACCGGCCGGCGCGATCCCACCCACCGGCCGCAGCTCCACGGTCCACGTCACCCCCACCGAGCAGCACCAGGAGGCCGCGAACACCAGGTCACCAGGAGCGACGTCCTGTTGGATGGAAAGACCAGCAGGGCGCCGAGGTGAAAGGGAACGGACCACAGGCGCAGTCAAATCGTCGCCGGCCGCATCCACCACCGCCAGTAGGGGTAATCCATCCCGTCCTCACCCGAACGCCGGGCCAGCCACCCCGCTGGCGCACACCAGGCGGCCCTCACCCGCGCGCGGACTCACTCAGCGCAGCAGCCGGGACAGCCTGCGGTCGGCCAATGGCTTGCCGCCGGTCTGACAGGACGGGCAGTACTGGAACGACCGGTCGGCGAAAGACACCTCGCGGACCGTGTCGCCGCACACCGGGCAGGGCAGGCCGGTGCGGCCGTGCACCGCCAACCCGGCCCGCTTCTCGCCCTTGAGCCGGGCGGCGTCCTGGCCGACGCAGCGCGCCACCGCGTCGCGCAGCACCCGCTGCAGTGCCTCGTGCAGCCGGTCCAAGGCGTCGTCGTCGAGCCGTCCCGCGGCGGCGTAGGGCGAGAGCCGGGCCGCGTGCAGCACCTCGTCGGAGTAGGCGTTGCCGACCCCGGCGAGCAGCGCCTGGTCGGTGAGGGCGGTCTTGAGCCGCTCCGGGCGTCCGCGTAACACCTCGGCGAGACCCACCCGGGACAGGGTGAGGGCATCCGGTCCGAGCCGGGCGACGCCGGGCACCTGGGCCACGTCGTCGACCACGTACACCGCCAGTCGCTTCTGGGTGCCCGCCTCGGTGAGGTCGAAGCCGCGGCCGTCGCCGAGGTGGACCCGCAGCGCGATCGGGCCCTTGCCGGGACGCGGCGGGGCCGGGGCCAGTGCGTCGGACCACCGCAGCCAGCCGGCCCGGGCCAGGTGAGCCACCAGGACCGGGCCCGCGGTGTGCAGCGCGAGAAACTTGCCGTGCCTGCTGGCGGCGGTCACCGCCTGCCCATGCAGGGCGGTCACCGGCGGCTGCACGGTCTTGAGCACCTGCAGCGACGCGACGTCGACCCGGGTCACGATCCGGCCGACGGCCTGCGCACGCAGGTGGTGCACCAGCGCCTCGACCTCGGGCAGTTCGGGCATGCGTCCAGTGTGCCTACCGTCTCATCGGACCGGCACGCTCACCCGCTGCAGCCGCCCTCCCCGCTCACCGTTCGGGCCGGAGCCATGGCTCAGATTCCGGGCGATCCGGGACACCTCGCGCCCGGACGCGATCAGGCCACGTACCGTCCCCTCCCAGCGCTCTCCGAATCCCTCCAGCGGTCCTCCGGGTGGCTCCGGTGATGATGATCCGGTGTCCTCCGGCGCTCGGGGGGTGGCCGCCACCACGCTCCAGGGGCCGGTCAGCGCCCACTGCTCATTCCACTGCTTGGCCCACGCCTCAGGCATCGCCAGTACCACTAACGGCTCTGCTGACTTCGGCGGCTGTTCGGACTCCTCGGACGGACTTTCGGGCAGCGAGTCGGAAGTGGCCGCCACGATGGTCCACGGCCGGGCCAGCGCCCACCACAGGGCACCCACCAGCAGCAGGATCAGCAGTACCAGCATCGTCCAGGCTGTGCTCAAGGTGGTCGGCTTCCGCCACACCAGAACAGCCAGCATCGTCAGGACAACTCCGAACATCACTACGCCCCCCGCCCCGCCACCAGCCACGTCGTGTTCAAACTGATGGTCCTGGGCAGGCCTGGCCCAGTTGATCTCGCGCCAGACCAGCCACCGGCGGCCGTGGGGGTCGAGCACATCCAGCGCCATTGCGACCTCCTGGCACCTCCGGGGCTGAAGTCCCTGCAGGATAACGCAGCGGAGGGGCCGGGCAGGAGAACGACTTTCCGCTGCGCGCCACCTGCACCAGAGCTGCGGTGGCACAGTTGGCCTGATGAACCCCCCCGTTGCCCCGATGAATCCCCGTTGCGCCGATGAATCCCAGTTGCGCCGATGACCGCTGACCGGCCCACCTTCAGCCGCCACCACGAGGACTTCACCTGCCTGCGCTGCGGCGCAGCGGTGCGCGGCACCGGTTACACCAACCACTGCCCGCGGTGCCTGTGGTCCCGGCATGTCGACATCAACCCCGGCGACCGGGCCGCCGAATGCGGCGGGGCGATGGAGCCGGTGGGGGCGCTGTCCGAGGCAGGCGGGATCGTCCTGGTGCAGCGCTGCGTGCTCTGCGGGCACCTGCGGCGCAACCGCAGCGCCGCCGACGACGACCGCGACGCCGTCCTCGCACTGTTCGGCCGCCCCGTGCCGGACCCGCCCCGGCACGCGGAGTAGGGCTACTGTGTCGGATATGGCCGCATCCGGCCCGGGGGTGACGGGGCCGGCCCGGGTGCCGCTGCGCTTTGCCTCCGCCGCCGTCGCCCAGTACCCGTCAACCTCTCGGCAATCCGCTCCGACGGACCCTGCCCGTGGCTCGCGGGTGACGAGACGGCCACCGTGGAGCGGCTCCCCGCCGGCACCGGCTGGCGGTGACCGACAGCCTGCCCACTCCCGCGGGAGCGCTACGGTGAGGGGATGTGCCGGAGCATCAGGACGTTGCGGGAGCCGTACACGACCGGGGTGACCGACGCCGACGTGCGCGCGGCGGCGCTGCAGTACGTCCGGAAGGTCTCCGGCTTCCGCGCCCCCGCCGCGCACAATGCAGCAGCCTTCGAGCAAGCCGTCGACGCGGTGGCGGCCGCCACCCGCGACCTGCTGGACCAGTTGGTGGTGCGCGGCGCCTGCTGACCCCCATCCGGTAGCCCGAACCGCACGGCCGGCCGGATGGAGTCCTTGCCCGAGGTCAGGTCATGGTGATTCGCTGAGCGACAACGCGGCTCTGATCTTGTCGGCATACACCTCGGCCGGGTGCTCGGCATTGTACGGGTGACGGGGGCCGAGCCAGAACCGGAGCCCGTCCTTCTTATTGCGCGGTATGATGTGGAGATGCAGATGGGGCACCGACTGGCTCACTACGTTGTTGATCAGAATCATTGAGCCGTCCGCTTCCAGCCCGGACTCTATCGCCTGTTCGAGGCGCTGCGCTTCGAGAAAGAACTCCTCGACTCTGTCGGCTGGTAGTTCACTCAACAACTGTACATGCAGCTTCGGTACCAGCAGGGTATGCCCATGGAACAGCGGGCGGTGGTCCAGAAATGAGATAAGGCGATCGCTCTCCCGGATCACAGTAGCGCGCTCCGTGCCGCTGATCACGGCACAGAACGTACATCGCACCGCGCCAACTGCCCGCTCACCGACGGCATGAGCGCCACCGCGGTCGAACAACGGGGGCTGATCACTCATGGTTTCTCCGTTCATCAACTGGACGGCAGGTGCCTCAACTGGACAGTAGGACGCGCAACGGGGAAGATCGAAATTGGGGTATCGGCGAAGAACGGGTCCGCCCGGGGGTGAGTGGGGATGCGAGTCCTGGCTCGCATCCCCACTCACCGGGGGTCAACAGCGCCGGCCGGTGTTGATGCAGTTGACCGCGGCCGCCATCAGATCCTCGGGCATCATGTTCATGAAGTCCGCGTGGTCGGTGCTCGGGTCATGCTGCTGGTCAGGGAAGGTGTCCAGGGCGAACCCTCGCCCGTCGGGCTGCTGGTAGGTCAGCGTCATCCGAAGCTGCGGCACGGCCACCAAGCCCCGGCCGCAGGAGCCGTTCCGCTTCGGGAAGGCGATGTGATCCCGGTGGTTCGCCGAATCCAGGTTCTCCCCATCCCAGCAGCTCGGGAAGTCGAGGATGCGCATGAGCCGGCTACCCGGTGGGCACAGCGGGTACTTGGTGGTGGTGCGGTCCTCGAAGCCGGTGCAGGTCCAGGCCGCCTTCGCGTTGGCGTCCCCGTTGGTGGCCGCCTTGGCGTCCCCGGTGATGACCGCCAGGTTCTCCGGCATCGCGGTCACCTTGCTGGTGGGATTGCCCCGGAACTGCAGGTCCGCCGAGACGGGCTGCAGGATCTTGCCGAAGTTGCCGTCCAGGCCGCCGCCATCGGCGTTGGCGTCGTCGCCCTGCCCGTTGGTGTCGCGCAGCACCGGCCAGAAGTAGGTCGACTTGTCGCTGCGAGCGCAGGTCGTGTCGGCCGCGTTGAGGCTCTCCTCATCGGAGAACGCATCGGTGGAGAGATTGCCGACGTAGTCGTGGACGTGCTGAGCGCCGTTCACCTTGCCGGGGGCAACCATGAAGTTGTCCGAGTTACGGTGACCCTCCTCATTGGTGCCACAGACACTGGTGAAGCTGCCAGTGGACGCGTTGCGTCTGGGCTTGGGGGCTTTGACGTTCGGCGCCACCCGCCGGATGTCGACGAAGTCGTTCCGGAAGGGGCCACCGGCCTGCTCCCGGCCGGGAAACTGCGCAGCGGCCTGATCCTGGTCACCCCCGTCCTGGTTGTCACCGTCCTGGTTGTCACCGTCCTGATTGTCACCGTCCTGATTGTCACCGTCCTGATTACCCCGGCCTGCTTGGCCATTCCCATCCCCGGCACAGTTTCGAGCACCTTCGCGACCCGGCCCCCGGCCCCCGTCCCGGCCCTGAACGAGACCGAACCCAGCGAACCGACCGGCTGGCTGCTCACCCAGTGCCGGTGCCATGTCACCCCGCAGGGTCGCCAGCATGTCGCCCAGCGAGATCACCTGCCCGGTTTGGCAACCTGCCCGGCCACCAGGATCGGCGGTGCGAGCTGCTGATCTCGCGCTGTCCGCGGCGGCGGTACCGGCGACGACCACGATCCCGCCCACGGTCAACACCGCCGCAGCCGCTGCCACCAGCCGTACCGGGATAGGCACCCGATGCTTTCCACGTGCCATGTTCATTCTCATTCTGTTGTAGGGACAGGGGAAAGGGGATCGCCGGTTCGGAACGCTCACCAGCGCTGGGCGGCGTGCCGGGGCCGAGGGGGAAGGCCACGGGGGGTGTGCACGGCTCGTCGCGGTGGGGCGTGGTTCTGCCGCGATAGGGCGTGGTTCTGCCGAAGCTGGACGTGGTTCTGCCGGGCCCGCAGGCCAGCCGTGCCGAGCAGGCAGAGCAGGCCGACGATGGCCAGCAACGCGGCGATGTAGACCAGCGCTGCGACGTAGACGCTCGCGCCGCCGGCCGCACTGGACTGGGCCACCTGGTTGACGTGCTGCGCGTGGCCGGCCAGCGGATCAGCGGCAGCGGTGGGCGCCCCGACGGAGGCGGCTGCCGCGGCGGACGAGATGTCGGGGGAGACCGACGGGTCGGCGGCAGGCGGGTCGGCGGCAGGCGGGTCGGGGGCCGGCGGCTCGGGGGCGGGCGGCTCGGGCAGCGCGGAGAAGTCCACCAGTCCGGTGCTCTCCAGGTACTCATGGTGCCGGGTGACGAACTGGGCGGCGGTGGTGGCGAACGACCGGACCAGCTCGTTGCGGGTGCCGGCCCGCACCACCGCCAGGACCGGGAGCACCTTGCCGTGCGCGGCGCGCAGCCGCTGCACGAAGGTGCGGTCGAAGTCCGAGCCGGACTGGCTGGCGATCTCGGCCATCCAGCCTTGCTGCTGGGCGCTGGGCTGGTTGGGCAGCAGCACCCCGAGCTGCGCGGCCACCGCCCGGACCTGGGCGTCGAGGTCGGCGTGCTCGGCCGAGATGAGCCCACCCACCTCGCGCACCCGCGCGCTGCTGGCCTGCTGCTGGGCCTGCTGGCCGGTGGGCATCTCCCAGAGACCGGCCTGCCGGACCTTGATCAGCATGTCGCGGTCAGCGGGTCCCAGCGGGCCCCACTGGGTCTGGGTCCACCTGCTCGGCGCGGCTCCGGACGCGACCTGCCTGGTGCCCCAGTACTGGAACACGGCGACCGCCAGAGCAGCGATCACAGCAAGGACAACGGTCCATCGGACGAAGCGTGGGATCGGGGGGCGCACGGGATGAGCCTTTCTTGCGTCGATGATCAGACCATGTCGAACTGTTCGGTGTGAATCCGCGAAGCCGGGATGTCCAGCGCGTCCAGCGCCATCAGCACATCGGTGACCATCGCCGGTGACGCGCAGATGAAGTAGTCGAGCTGGTTGCGCCGGAACGGACCGGGCAGCAGCCTGGCCAGCAGCGCCTGATCGACCGAGCCGGTGGCCCCGGGCCAGCCCGGCGGCGGTCTGCGGAGCAACTCCACGACGGTGAGGTCCAGCCGCTGCCGCAACTGCCGCAGCTCGTCACGAAACAGCAGGTCGTCGACGGTCCTGGCGGCCACCACCAGCCGGTGCGGGCGGCGGTCCCTGCGGTGCGCCAAGGTCCGCAGCATGCTCATCATCGGGGTGATCCCGACCCCCCCGGCGATCAACACCAGGCCGGTGGTGCGCTGCAGGTCGGCGGTGAACGCGCCGTGCGGGCCGTCCAGCCACACCGGGCTGCCCGGCTGCAACCGGCGCAGTTCGTCGGTGAAGTCGCCGGTGTGCCGGATGGTGAACTCGGTCCACACCCCCAGGTGGGCGCTGGAGGCGATGGTGAACGGGTGCTCCTGGGCGCCGATCGAGGGCTCCAGGCGCAGCCAGGCGAACTGGCCGGCGGCGAATTCCAGGCTCCGGTAACCCTGCCGGTGCCGGTCCCGCCGGGGCTGCAGCACCAGGGTGCTCACATTCTCGGTCTCCGCGCGGACCTCGCGGATGACGTACTCGCTGCGTGCCCCGAACAGCGGCCGCCACACCCACCGGTAGGCCAGCACCCCCAGCACACCCAGGGCGAGGCTGGCGAACCAGGCACGCATGGCGTCGTCCCGGACCAGGTGGTCCAGCCACCAGATGTGCAGCGCGGAGAGCAGCAGCGCCGAGCCGGCCAGCGCCAGGTGCACCCAGCGCCACACCTCGTAGCTGTGCCCCAGGTGCCTGCGCAGCAGGGTGAGCCCGATCAGCGCGCCGAGCGCCAGGGTGGCGCCGGTGGCGGCGCGGGCCCGGTTGGGTGCCTGACCGAGGTCCAGCAGCGCGACGTTGGCCGGGTCCGCGGCCACCACCAGGGCGAGATGGGCGAGCACCAGCACCACGGCGATCAGCCCGACATAGCGGTGGATGCCGATCACCCGCTCGATGCCGAACGTCTGGGTCAGCGAGCGCAACCGAGACGGCAGCACCACCGCGCAGGCCAGGGCCGAGGTGGCCAGCAGCCCCACCCCGACGGAGAGCTCGGACAGCACCGAGGAGCCGCCGCCAGCACCCAGCGCAAGCAGCAGCGGCACCAGGAGCACGGCAACAAATGCCGTCGCCCAGAGCGTTCGTGCCAGGTGCCGTCGCATGCGGCGAACCGTATGGAGAAGGCGGCGGCTAGCCGGGCAAACCTGAGAGCGTT
This sequence comes from Pseudonocardiaceae bacterium, assembly GCA_035714625.1. Taxonomy (GTDB): domain Bacteria; phylum Actinomycetota; class Actinomycetes; order Mycobacteriales; family Pseudonocardiaceae. The sequence goes on from DASTLT010000244.1 coordinate 21,295, forward strand.
ACCCGCTCGTTGTCGCCAACTCGGCCATGAGGCGCGACGAACGCCCGAGGATTACGCCGCACGGCGCACCGATTGCGCCCCATGCCGCGTAACGCACTCAGCAGCGGCCGGTGATTAGTCCGATCGCCTGCGTCATCGTGCCGTTCGTCGATTGCCGGGAGCCGCACGGCGCGTAACCCTGGTCCCTGATGCAGCCCGATCCGCGTCCGGCGGTCCTCCGGCACCCCGTACTGCTCGTGGTGCCGCTGCGGCATACAACGAGCCGGATGCTGCAGGCGGTACGGGCATCGGGCTTCGAGATCCGGATCCTGGACACCGTGCCGGATGTGCTGGACAGCGCCCGCTCGGGCAACCTTGCCGCGCTCGTGCTCGACATCGCCCTGGCCGGGCCGGACCCGGCGACTCTGCTGGACGAGCTGCGCCGGGCCGATCCTCGGCTGCCGGTCATCGCGTTGACCTCGCGCGAGCAGCGCGAGCAGACCGTGTCGCTGCTGCGGGGCTCCCAGGACGACTACCTCACCACCCCGTTCCCGGTCGAGGAGCTGGTCAGCCGGCTTCGGCTGCGGGTCCAGGCCCGGCTGCCCGCCGGCCGCACCGTGCTGCGGGTCGGAACGGTCACCATCGACACCGCGCTGCAACTGGTCAGCATCGCCGGACAACTGGTCACGCTGTCACCCACCGAGTACGCCGTGCTGGTCGCGCTGGCCAGCCGCCCGGGGCTGCCGTTGTCCCAGCACAGCCTGGCCACCGCGGTGTGGGGGCAGCCGAGGACGTCCAACCTCGTGGAGGTCTACATCGGGTACCTGCGCCGCAAGCTGGGCACCGACCGGATCCGTACCGTGCGGGGCGTGGGGTATGTCCTCGACGGGTGAGCGGCAGCGGCCCAGGTCCCGGTCAGCATTGGTCCGTCAGGAAGTCCTGACCGACCGGGGGAGTTTTGGGCTCTTGCTTACCCAAAGTTGAAGGGACTAAACTGCCTTCACCCGGACCGGTGACTCCCCGCCCCCCTGATACCGGCCACGGGAGTAGGAAATGGTGGTCGGGGCTCGTGGTCTCCCCCCAACCCGGTCCCGACCCCCATCTAGCCCCCACTCTATTTGCCCTCCCCTGCCCCGGGAGCCGCAGGACCACCCGCTCGAACGCCGCCCGGAGGTATCTCCGGCGGTCCTGGTCGCGTCTGCTGGGGAGGCGAGGAGTTCACCGCCGCGCTGGGCGCGGGAGACCGAGGAGTGGGTCATGACTTATGTGTTCGCCGACGAGTGGCAGCGCGAGCGGGCGCGGCTGGCCGGCATCGAGGCAGGCGCTGACCCGATCAGCCGCGACGTGCTGTCCCGGCTGGGGGTTGGGCCGGGCTGGCGCTGCGCGGAGGTGGGGGCCGGGGGCGGGTCGCTCGCGCGGTGGCTCGCCGACCAGGTGGGCGACACCGGGCAGGTGGTCGCCACCGACCTGGATCCCCGCTACCTGGTCGCGATCGAGGCCCCGAATCTCCAGGTGTTGCAGCACGATCTGCTCGTCGACGACCGGCCGGGGGATCCGTTCGACCTGGTGCACACCCGGCTGGTCATCGAGCACTTACCGGACGCCGAGTACGCGTTGAAGCGGCTCACCGAATGGCTCCGACCCGGCGGCTGGCTGGTCGTGGAGGCTGGCGACTGGTCAACCCGGTACGAGATCACCTCGTCCGCGGTGTTCGAGGCGGTGTTGACGGCGGTGCAGCAGTTCCTCGACGCGGCCGGTTTCGCCCCGCTGTTCGGGCGGCGGCTGGCCGGGCTGTTCGGCGACCAGGGCGTGGTCGATATCGACTGCGAGGCCCGCAGCCGGATGCTTCGGGGTGGCACGCCGGAAATGGAGCTCTTCACGCTGACCATCGAGCGGGTGCGCCCGGCCATGGTCGCTGCCGGACTGATCAGCGACCAGGAGGTGGTCGAGGCGCTGGCGCTCTGCGCCGACCCGTCCTTCACCGTGATGTCCCCCGCGCTGGTGTCGGCCTGGGGCCGCATCCCGGGCCGGTGACGTGCACCGTCGAGGCGCTGAACGAGGGATGCTGAGTGAGCAGGGCCATCGCGCCGTCGGGGGCGCTCGCTGATCCCGGCACGCCGTGGTCATCGGTGCCGGCATGGCCGGGCTGCTGGCCGCGTGGGCGCTCGCCGACCATTGTGCACAGGTGACGTTGGTGGAGCGCGACGCGCTGACCGACAGCGGACAGGCCCGCAAGGGCGTCCCCAGGGGCGAATGCTGCGCGCGATGCTGCCCCGCGGCCAGCGGATCGTGGAGCGGCTGTTCCCCGGCTACGGTCGCGACCTGACGGCCGCCGGGGTGGTACCGCTGCGCCGGCCCGCCGACGGGCGGATGCTGACCCCGTTCGGCTGGCTCAGCCGCCGAGACCTGGACGCCTGCCTGCCCGCGCAGCAGCACTGGCTGAGCCGGCGGTTCGGATACCGCTCGCGGTCCGCGACCGCCCTCGACGGGGCTGGCCCGGCGCTTCCAGCGGCGGCTGGCCCGGCGCAACGCCGCGCCCTGGGCGCTGTCGACCTGAGCGGACCTGCGCTTCCCGTCCACCACGGGAGTGCAGGTGATCCTCGCGATGCGGCTGCAGTACCGCTACCTCGACCGGGTGGTGGCTGCTGCCACCCAGGATCCGGCCACCGCCGACACCTAACCCCCAGGTGGTGGGCATGCTGGCCGACCCGGCGGCACTGTTCGCCCCCCGGATCCTGGCCGCGGCAGCCCACCGTCATCCACGCGGATCCCGGGTCTGATCAGGCAGCTCTCCAGCGCTCTCCACGACGACTTCAGCAGCAGCTCCGGGCACAGTTGAGGCTGGTACCGCCCATCCGCCGAAGACCACCGAACAGATCGATCGAGCTGGTGACACTGTAAACAAGGGGAAACGCATTCCCGCTTGGATGACGGGAGGCCGCCGGTCGGGTCCTCAACTGAGGACGGTGGCCAGAATCTCAAAGACGCCTTGTAGGATACATGTGAGCATGCGCAGAGTTTAGCGACGGTTGCGGTGGCGGAAAAGTAACATGTCCGCCTGCCCTCATAGAAGCTATTCGGAAACTTTTTAGATAAGCGGTAAGATCGAGTTGAGGCCTTGCCGGCGTGTCGCCTTGATCGATGGGCCCTTCTCGTAGAGGGTGATCTTGTCCGAGACAACCTCACGAGAAGGGCTATCTCAGTGTACCGCCTACCTGGGCTGAGTCACCGTGCCGCGGAGTACGTCCGTGACCTGGCGCTGTCCGAGTTCGCGGATTGGAACAAGCCGAGGGACCGACCGAAGGCGTTATCGGTCGAGCAGGCCCTGCGGCTGGCGCTGATTCATCTGCGCCGCAACTGCACCGCGGTGGCCGGCAAGATCTGCCTGGTCGATGGCACCCTGGGATCCCGGCTACCAGGGGATGCGGCATCATCACCCCGATCAAGAAAAAGCCGGGCGTGGAGCGTGCCGAGGCGGATAAGGAGTTCAACACCGGGGTCGCCCGCCTCCGGGTGGGCGTCGAGCGGGGAATCGCACACCTGAAGAACTGGCGGATTCTCGCCACCCGCTACCGCGGCGACCTGTCCAGGCTCAACACCCTGATCGCTGCAGTGACCGGACCGCAAATGCTCAACGAAATGTTCCTGCCCGCGCCGCTGCCGCCAGTGCGCAGGCAGGCTTCGAGGGAGCAGATGCGGGTTGCGGGCGTGCTGGCTCAGTGAGCCTGTCATCCACCGGCCGCTCATCGTGGATCGTCCAGCGGGTCGGCTCCGGAGCAGCGGCCGGGCGCTGGGGGTTGGCCATCGTTAGAGGCGCTCAGCACCCGGGTTGGCGGTACTTGAAGACACCCCAACCGGGCAGGAGACGCCGGTGCCGCCGAGGCCGCAGTAGCCGTAGGGGTTCTTGGCGTCGGAGAGGTACTGCTGGTGGTAGTCCTCGGCGTAGTAGAAGGCGCGCAGCGGAGCGATCTCGGTGCTGATCGGCCCGCGCCCGGCGGCGGTGAGTGCCTGCTGGTAGAGCGCGCGGCTCGCCTCGGCCTCGGCGGCCTGCGCGGCGTCGGTGGGGTAGATCGCGGAGCGGTACTGGGTGCCGATGTCGTTGCCCTGCCGCATGCCCTGGGTGGGATCGTGGCCCTCCCAGAAGATCCGTAGCAGCTCAGCGTAGGAGACCTCGGCCGGGTGGAACACGACCAGCACCACCTCGGCGTGCCCGGTCCGCCCGGTGCACACTTCCTGGTAGCTGGGGTTCGGAGTGTGCCCGCCCGCGTAGCCGACCGCCGTGGAGTAGACCCCCGGAGTGCGCCAGAAGATCCGCTCAGCGCCCCAGAAGCAGCCCATCCCGAACACCGCGGTGCGCATGCCGTCGGGGAACGGCGGCATGATCCGGTGACCGCTCACGGCGTGCCGCTGCGCGACGGGCATCGGGGTGGACCGGCCGGGCAAGGCATCCTGGGCAGTCACCGTGCGGGCCTTGTCACGTCCGAACAGAGCCATACCACTAGGCTACGCCGGCCGGCCCCGCTCACTCAGCGGCTACAACTCTGCACGCGCTGTCCACCGGCGACGCCCACCAGTGCACAATGTCGCCGTCTCAACTGGGTCCCGGGAAGGGGGTGCCAGGGTGTCCTGGCAGGACGAGTTACGCCGTCTGGACGAAGAGCGGGCCGCTGGCCGGCTCTCCGATGAGGCATACCAGCGACGCCGTGCGGAGTTGTCCGCCCAGCGGGACGCTGAGCAGGCCAAACCAGCCGACCAGGGCAAACCCGCCGAGCCGGGCGGGGCGGGAGCGCAGGGCGGAGGCGGTGCGCAGGACAACCCGCCGCCACAGGACAGTGTGACCGACCGGCAGGCCGGCCGGCAGCGCAGCCCCTTTCCCCCGGCCTTCCGCTGGGACACCGGTCCGCCTAACGAGACCACCGAGGTCATCCGGCCGGGCGCAGGCGGGGACGCGGAGCGCACCCAGGTGGTCCCCGGCCCTGGCGGACCCCCTGGCCGGCCCGCTGACCGGCCCCAGCCCGCCCCGGCCGAGGACGACTCCGAACGCACCCAGGTGGTGCAGGCCGGGCCACCAGCGCCTCCGCCCTACCAGCAGCCCCCCTATCAGCAGGGGTTCCCCACCGCGGGCAGCCGGCCGGACTGGGCGCAGCGGGAGTCCGCGCCGCCGTGGGTGTCCGCCGACCTGCCTCCGATCCAGGAGCCGAACGCGAACTGGATGGTGCAGGGGCCGGAGTTCTTCGCACCGGAGAACAAGGAGCCCAGGACGATGCGGATGGTCGCGGTCGCCGCCGCGGTGGTGATCCTGCTGGGCATCGGCATCGCCGCGTTCTTCCTGTTCCGCCCGGGCGGCTCGAACCTGGGTAGGTCGGACACCGCGGCGCCAGCTACCACGGCACCGGCGGCGACCACCGCCCCGCCGACCGCTGCCACCACAGGGCAGCCCTCTCCCGAACCGTCCCCGCCACCCAGCCCGCCGGCCGGGTCTCCGATCGCCGACCTCCCGGGCCGGCAGGAGGACACCTCGCTGGTCCACGACTTCACCCAGGTGCCCCAACTCGGGACGCTCACCGACGCGGAACAGCAGGCGCTGGCCCGAGCGGGAGCGAGCCGGACCGCGTTCGCCCTCTCCCGGGACGCCGACAACAAGCTGGACATCCTGGTGGTCCAGGTGCAGAACCCGACGGCAGCCCGGGACGAGCTGGCGGATCTGCAGTTGAGCTACGCGCTGGCCGAGCTGCCGGGGTTACCGGCCGGTGTGCGTGGCGCCGGCGGGGACCAGGCGGCGGGCGAGTACCCGGTGCTGCGCCGCGCGCACTACGCCGCCGGCGATTACGTCGTCCGGGTGGAGGTGTCCGGAACCAACACCACCGACGTCGAGCGCCTGTTCCAGCAGATCCTCACCGCCCAACGACAGAAGCTGCCAGCCGATGAATAAGACGCCCCCTTCCTTGATCGCCTGCACGATCGTCGCGCGCAACTACCTGCCCGCGGCCCGGGTGCTGGCGGCGTCCTACCTGCGGCACCACCCGCAGGCGCGGCTCGCGGTCCTGGTCATCGACGCGACCGCGGCGGAGGTGCGCAAGCTGGCCGGCAGCGGCGCGGAGTACCTGACTCCGGGCGCGTTGGACCTCGACCCGGACGAGTTCGCCCGAATGGCCACCGCCTACACGGTCACTGAGCTGAGCACCGCGCTGAAGCCGTGGCTGCTGCGGTGGGCGCTGCGCAGCGCCGACGCAGCGCTCTACCTCGACCCGGACATCGAGGTGTACGCGCCGCTGCCCGAGCTAGGCGAGCAGGCGGTCCGGCACGGGATCGTGCTCACCCCGCACGTGCTGGCCCCCATGCCACGGGACGGGCTGCGCCCCACCGAGGCCGACATCATGGCCGCCGGGGTGTTCAACCTCGGGTTCATCGCGGTGTCGGCGCGGGCCGAGCCGTTTCTCGACTTCTGGCAGCAGCGGCTGCGCACCGACGCGATCTCCGCCCCGGCCGAGCAGTTGTTCACCGACCAGCGGTGGGTGGACAACGTGCCGGCGCTGTATCCGCATGTGGTGGTCGAGGATCCGGGCTGGAACGTCGCTTACTGGAACGTCTACCAGCGCCCGCTGGCGGTGCAGGCCGATGGCACGGTGACGGCCGGCGGCGGGCGGCTGCGTTTCTTCCACTTCAGCGGTTACCGCCCGGAGAAGCCCTGGCTGCTGTCCACCCACTTCGCTGACCGGCCCCGGGTACTGCTCTCCGAGCATCCGGTGCTGGCCGGGCTGTGCCGCGACTACCGGGAACGGCTGATCGCCGAGGGCTACGCCGAGACCCTGGAGTCGGTGCCGTACCGGTTCAACACCCTCGCCGACGGCACCCCACTGCCCGCCACCCTGCGGCGGGCCTACCGCGCCGCGTGGCTGCAGTCCGAACGGGACGGCGCCGCGGCGCCGCCGAGCCCGTTCTCCGCCGACCCGGGCGCGTTCCTGAGCTGGGTGACCGCCCCGGCCGACGCCGCGCAACGGCGGGCGGGCTCGAACCGCTGGGCGATGGCCGTCTGGGCGGCCCGTCCGGACCTGCAGCAGACCTTCCCGCACCCGCTCGGCGTGCACGCCGGCGCCTACCGCCGCTGGTGCGAGCATTCCGGGGTGCCGGAAGGGAGCCTGCACCCGGCGGCCGTGCCACGCGCGGTGCCCCGCGCCAAGGTGCCGATCGAGCCCAAGCCGGGAGCCAACCTGCTGGGCTACCTCACCGCGGAGCTCGGGGTGGGCGAGCTGGGCCGGTTGGTGCACGAGGCGGTGGTGGCGAGCGGCCTGCCGGTGAGCACCGTGGTCGAGGACGCCACCGTGGTCAACCGCACCGAGCACCCGCTGGCCGCCACCGCGGTGCCGGGCCCGCCGCGGCACCCGGTGACGTTGCTGTGCGTCAATGCCGACATGACGGCCCGCACCCTCGACGCGTATCCGGAGCTGGCCGGCGGCCGGTACGTCATTGGCGTCTGGTCCTGGGAGCTCGACGACTTCCCACCCTCGATGCACAGCGCGTTCTGCCAGGTCGACGAGGTCTGGACGATCAGCGAGTTCTGCCGGCAGGCGATCGCGGCGCACTCCCCGGTGCCGGTGTACACCTTCCCGGTGCCGATCCGCGCCCAGCAGGGCGATCCTGGCGAGCTGGCCGATCCCCGCAGGCGAGGCGTGGAAGGCGGCGGGACCACCCGGTTCCTGTTCGCCTTCGACCACAACAGCGTCTTCGAGCGCAAGAACCCGCTCGGCGTGATCACCGCCTTCCAGCGGGCCTTCCCTGGCCGGGAAGCGGTGCAACTGGTGATCAAGTCGATCAACGGTGAGCGCCACCCCGGCGACCGGGAGCGGCTGCGCGCGGCGGCTGCGGCCGATCCGCGGATCGAGCTCGTCGAGCACTACCTGGCCGCCGACGAGGTCGCCAAGCTGTTCCGCACCGCCGACTGCTACGTCTCGCTGCACCGCTGCGAGGGCTTCGGTCTCACCATCGCCGAGGCGATGGCGCACGGGCTGCCGGTGATCGCCACCGACTACTCCGGCAGCAGTGAGGTGCTCCCACCGGCGGCGGGCTGGCTGGTGCCCGCGTCCCTGGTCGACGTCGGCCCCGGCCACCCCCCGTACCCGGCCGACGCGCACTGGGCGCAACCCGACCTCGACGCCGCCGCCGCCGCGATGCGGGTCATGGTCACCGACCCGCAGGAAGCCGCCCGCCGCGGCGCCGCGGGCCGGGCGCATGTCGCGGCGACCCGCAGCCCGGCCGCCGCCGCCCGCTGGGCCGCCGAACGCCTCACCGCCGCCTTCCACCGCTGGCAGCAGGGTCAGGGCGGGCGGGGGCAGCTCGCCGTCGGTCCCCAGGCCCCGCTGGAGACCGCGCGCGAGGCGCTGCGCTGGCGGGCCGACGTGCGCACGCCCAGCAGGTTGCCGCTGGCCCCGGCGCTGCGCCGGGCGGTGTTGCGCGCGCTGGACCACTACGACCAGCACCAGCGAAGCGTGCTCGGCGTGCTGCTGGACGGGGTGGCCCAGGCGCTGGCGCACAGTCACGACGAGCTGTCCACCCGGCTCGACCAACTGGAGGCGAAAGCCGACGCCAGCACGGCCGCCCTGCGCCGGGCCGATGAGCTGGACGAGAAGGTGATCAGCCTGCTCCGGGAACGCGACGGGCGCCTGGACGCGTTCGCCGACGAGCTACGCGGCCAACTGGACGTCGCGCGCCTTGCCGTGCAGCGCCACCACGACCTGCTGGACCCGGACCCGGAAGACCATGACCTGGCACCCGGCATGGCTACCGAGGCGGTGTGCACCGACGTCGGGGTGCTGCGGCTGCCTGCCGACGACACGGTCGTACTGCCCTGGCTGCGGACCTACGGGAGCTGGGAGGAACCCGAGGCCGCGATCGTCGACGAGTTGCTGCGCCCGGGTGACACCTTCGTCGACATCGGGGCGCACGTCGGCTACTACACCATCCGCGCGCTGCGCCGGGTCGGGCCGCGTGGTGCGGTGATCGCCGTCGAGCCCTGGGACCGGGTCCGGGAACTGCTCACCCGCAACGTGCGCAGCAACGTCGGGCCGGCGGGGGTCACGGCGTTGACCCTGGTCTCCGACGCCGCCTGGGATGCCGCGGAGCCACTGGCCCTGCACACCGCCTACCAGGGCAACAGCGGGGACAACCGGGTGCTGGCCGAGGATGGGACCGGGAGTCCGGCGCAGCGCGGCACCGGGGTGCGTGGGGTCCGGCTGGACGATCTGCCCGTGCTCGCCCAGCGACGGGTCAACCTGGTGAAGGTCGACGCCCAGGGCCGGGACCACCGCGCTCTGACCGGTATGGCCGGCGTGCTGCGCCGGGACCACCCCACCGTGCTCTGCGAGTTCTGGCCGGACGGAATCCGCGAGCTCGGCGACGATCCCGAACAGGTGCTCGCGCGTTATCAGAGTTGGGGCTACCTCATCGAGCCGGTGCTGGCCGACCCCGGCCGAAAGCGCCGATGGGGCAGCGCCGAGCTGATCGAGCTTGCGGAGTCCGCATCGGCAGACCTCGTGCTGCGGCTGCGCCCACATCAGGCCGGGCCGATTCAGGGGCGGTGAGATGGCGGTACCGGAACCCAGGACCGGCCGGTTGCATGGACTCGACGCGCTGCGGGCGATCGCCTCGCTGGCGGTGCTCTACGTGCACCTCTCCGCCTGGTTCCGCTTCCACGGCGGACCCACCAGCTTCACCACCTGGCTCGACCGGTGGGTGATCGAGCCCGCCCACCTCAACCAGGACCTGGGGTTCCTTGGCTTCGCGGTGTTCTTCGTGGTCAGCGGCTTTGTGATCAGCGCGGTCGGGATGCGCGAGACGGTGCCGGAGTTCGCCGTCAAGCGGGTCATTCGCATCTTTCCCGCCCTGATGGTCGCCGTGCTGCTGGCCTGGGTGCTGGTCGTCACCGGCCACTACGAGGTCCCCGACGGGCACCCGGACGTCGGCTTGCGGGACCTGCTGATGAACTCCGTGCTGGTCAACTTCTTCGTGCCGGGGAACGCGACGCTGGTCGGTGTCGCGTGGACCCTGGTCATCCAGTTGGCGATCTACGCGATGGTGTGCGTGCTGCTGCCGCTGTACCGCCGCGAGCCGTGGCTGGTGATCGCTATCGAGATCACGGTGTGCTCGGTGGTGCTGTCGGTGGTGCGGAACTACCACGGGCTGGCTACCTCGACGGTGGCGAACATCGGGGCCTTCGGTACCGCGGTGATCCTGGGCCAGGTGGTCTGGGCGGTGTGGAGCCGGCGGCTCGCGCCGTGGGCCGGTGCCGGGCTGGGCCTGGCCTGCTGGCTCGTCTTCCTCTGGGGGGACGCCATGGGCTACGGGCGCTACGACGACTCGTACCCGCTCACGCTGTGCTTCGCGCTGCTGATCACGATCATGATGGTGCTGGCCGAGGAGCGCATCCGGTTCAACCGGGTGCTCAGTTGGCTCTCCTCCCGCAGCTACTCGACCTACCTGCTGCACCAGACCGTCGCCTTCTCGGTGCTGACCGCCACCCTGACCTGGAACCGCTGGCTGGCCGGTGCGCTGGCGCTCGGGTGCACCTTCGTGGCGGTCGAGATCCTGCACCGCACGGTCGAGCGGCCGACCGGGCGGCTCGCCCCCGCCCTGCTGCTCAGAATCCGGCAGGTGCAGGCCCGCCGCCGCCCCCCGGCCGACACCGCATCCCTCGAGCCGGCCCCGTCCGGGATCCCCGGTTGAACGGGGCCGGGTTGAACGGCACCGGGGGGCGCTTCGTCGCGCTGGAGATGTTCCGCGCGGTCGCCGCACCGATGGTGGTGTACTCGCACATCGTGACGTTGTGGATGCCGGCCCACGGCGCCACCTGGGCGGCAGTCGGCGTGATCGACCGCGTTGCCCGCACTCCGCTGCAGTTGCGGCAGAACTTCGGCCACCTCGCGGTCGTGCTGTTCTTCCTGGTGAGCGGGTTCATCGTGACGCACACCGCGGTCCGGCAACGGCACCGCGAGTTCGCCGTCAAGCGGCTGCTGCGGATCTACCCGGCGCTCGTGGTGGCGGTGCTGCTGAGCGCCGCACTGACCACGCTGGGCGGGCAGCCGCTGACCACCGGTCAGGACAGCACCGTCACGCCGTTCACCGTGCTCAGCAACGCGACGCTGGTGAACTACCTGCTGGTGCCGCAGGTCATCCTGATCGGGGTGGCCTGGACCCTGGTCATCGAGATGATCTTCTATAGTCTGGTCTTCCTGCTGCTGCCGCTGCTGCGCCAGGCGGTGTGGGCGGTCATCCTGCTCGAGTTGCTGCTGGTCGAGGTGGTGGTGCTGACCGCACGGGCGGGGCCGGCGCCCTGGTTCCTGTTCGCCGTCTCGGTCTCCTACCTGCCGGTGCTGATCCTGGGGCAGATCGTGTGGGCGGTGTGGAGCCGCCGGATCCCGCTCTGGGCTGGGATGGCGATGGGGGTGATGTCCTGGCTGCTCTACGTGTGGGCAGGCCAGCGCGACATGGGCCGGATCGACAATGCCTACGAGGTGACGGTGCTCGTCGCGCTCCTGGTGTTCGTCATCGGGGTGCTGGCCGAACCAAGGCTGACCCTGCGCCGGCCGGTGTCCTTCTTCGCCGACCGCAGCTACTCGATCTACCTGCTGCACGGGCTGGTGGCGTTCCCGGTGCTGGACCTGTTGTTCCCGGCGGTGCCGCTCTGGGTGGCGGTGGCGGGCGGGCTCCTGGTGGTCGTCGCGGCAGCCGATCTGACCTACCGGCTGGTGGAGCGGCCCGCGCAGCAGTTGGCCCGGACGCTGCTCGGGCAGCACCGCCGGGCCGCGCCGGTGGACCAACCGGTGGACCCGCCGGTGGCCAGCGCCGCCCGGGCCGGAACCACCGCCCAAGCTGCGGCCGAGGTCAGCGCACGGGCCGGGCCTTGAGCACCGCAGCGATCCGCTCGATCGCGACATCGTCGAGCACGGGCGGCGTTCCGCTGGCCAGATTGCGCTCCACCACCTCGAGCACCACCACGTTCCCGGCCGCCATCACGTCCGTCACCGTCTTGAGGTCGCTCGCGTAGAACACCGTGGTGAGATCGCTGAACGTGGCCGCCAGGTAGCGGCTGGCCGGCAGGGAGAACGAGTCAGTGAGCATCGCCACGGGCGCGGTGACCATCCCGGCGGCCGGCGCCGACCGGAAGTGCACCGGGGTCCGCATGTCCTCGGCGTAGGGCCGGGTCCGGTCCTGCTGCCCGTCAGGAGCAAGCAGGTAGCTGCGGCCCGAGTCGGTGCCGGTGCGGCCGATCAGGGGCGGCAGATCGGCCGCGGCCTGGCGCATCCGTCCCGGCGCGATCCGCCAGGACCGGCTGGCTCCCGGCTGGATGGTGTCGGCGAGCGACCGCACCAGGGTCAGCGACCCGGCGTCGGTCCAGTGCGTGTCCAACTTGCGGTAGATCGGCACCCCCGCCGCGGCGAGCGCGTCGAGATCCGGTCGCAGGTCGATCGCCCCCGCCTCGGTGGTGACCCGGTGCCAGAACTGCGCACCCCGCTCCTGGGCGCACCGCTGCCCGGCGAACCGGTCCGGCAGGGGCCTGGGGACCATGGTGCTCTTATCCGGGGCCACGACGAGGACGAACCGGCGCCCCGACGCCTCCACCGCCGCCCGCAACCCCCGCAACCCGCTGATCACCTCATCCAGCGGGCGCACCGGTGCGCACTTGCCCTCGACGTCGTAGCCGAAATAAAGCCACCCTCGGTCACCCTCGATCACCTGGGGATAACCGGCGGCGGGCAGTACGGTGGGGTCCGGGGCGACCGGCGCGATGACCGGTCCGGCCGCCGGCCGCCGGGTATCGAGCTCGGTAGGCTCGCCGAACACCTCCCGGCTGATCAGATCCGAGGACCGCACCGCGGCGTCCCGGAACGGCAGCCGATCCGCGGCCCAGGCGGGCAACTCGGTGAAGAAGCCCCAGCCGGCGGTGAGCGAGGGGGCGGCGGCCAGCGGGCGGTTCTCGAACTCGGCCGGCTGCACCCCCACACCGAGCGCGATGGCCGGGGTGAGGAAGAAGACCAGCGCGATGATCAACGCGGCACGCTGACGTCCACCGTGCCTCGGTCGGTGCAGTGGATGCTCCGCGGGCAACCAGGCTTCGTGAACCGCAATCGGTGGCGGCCGCCGCTCCTCCTGCACGGGCACACCACGAAGTGTAGTCGGCTGCTCACCGTTTGACCCGGTCCGCGCAGGCTCCGCGCCACGGAGCGCCCCAGCACTGTCGATGGCCGTTCCACCAGCTTGTAGGAGACCTCGACCGCACCGGCCGTCACGGCCAGCGCGAGGACGACGGCGAGCCACAGCGGAAGACGGCCGTAGAGTGCATCAAGCACCACGAAGACCGTGATGCCGTGCATGAGGTAGATCGAGTACGTGCGTTCGGAGAGGAAAGTCCACGCGCGCCGCTGCATGATGTGCGATTCGCCGAACAGGCCCAGCAGAAACAGCAGGATCGCCAACGCCACCGCCGTCGGGTACCCGGCTTCGATGTGGCCGACCTCCTGGTCCTTCGCCCAGACGAACATCCACCAGGCGACCCCGACGTAACCGGCCGCGACCCAGCCGGACAGGCGTCCGGTGTGCCCAGCCCAGATGATCTGCCCGATGATCGGCAGGGTGGTCAGCGCCATGCTGAAGGCGAACTGCGCATAGCTCGGCCCGAACTCATGGCGGGTCAGCATGACGGCCTCGATCAGCATGAGCTGCAGGGCGATGGCCAGCCACGGTGCTCGGCGGAACACCGGGAGCAGAGAGATGAGCAGCAGGTAAAAGATCACCTCGACGGCCAGCGTCCAGGTCACCCCGAGCAACACCATCTGCGGGTGGATCACGTAGTTGACCAGGGTGATGTTGGTGAGCACGGTCATCGGGGTCACGGCACCCACCGGCACGGTCTCGATCGGATGCAGGCCGATCAGGATTGCCCCGGCCGCCAGCAGGATCGCGAACGCAAGCAGTGGGTAGATCCGGAAGATCCGATTGACCGCGAACCGGGCATGCCCCTGCCGCAACGCGATCGGCGTGACCACAAACCCGCTGGCCAGGAAGAAGAACGGGACGCCGAGCTGACCGAGGTCCTGACCGACCAGGTGCAGCGGGCTGGTGAAGGCAGCGGACACCGCATCGGTCACCGGTGCGGAGATCCCGTGGTCAAGCTGCATCCAGACGACATGGATATGGCTGTAGACCACCAGCAGCGCCCCGATTGCCCGGCCGATGTCAATGAACGCGATCCGGGTCTTGTCCGGCCGAGGCCGCGCCGTCGCCGCAGCGGACACCCCGGGAACGGTCACCGGTTCCCCTTCCCTGCGCAGCGGCACCGGATGAGCATCGTATGGTCACCGGATGGTCGCCGGGCTGGCCAGGCAACCGTCGAGCCAGGCCCCGCCGATGACCTGCGGACCGCTGATCCGGAACATCTCGTTCTCGCACTCCGCCGCGGTGGGTGCCGTGCGCTCCGCCCAGCGCTGGCCCTCCAGGTAGGAGTCGGCTTCCCGCTGCCCGGCGTCATAACCGATCGCGGCACCCCAACTGGCCACCGTCACCAGCCCGGCTATCCCGGCGATGACCAGGTCCCGACGGTCCAAGCCAGCTCCTCCAAAGCCCTCGCCTCCCGGCGCCGCCCGCCGCGGGGTGCGCCGATCCTACGACGGCCCGGTTGCTACCGCCGACGTGCCGGCAACGGGCGGCGACCCGCGATGCCGAGCTCGGAACGGTGGTACCACCGCAGCTCCGGCTCGCCCTCCAACCAGCACAGCCGCACCGACACCGCATCGAGCACGGCAGGAAAGTCGACGAGGAACGGGGCGAACCCCTTGACCTCGATGCCCTGAGCCGGGAACCACTCCAGCATCTCGTCCAGCCGCGCCTGCAGGGCCTTCACCTCCGGGACACCACCGAGCCGGGAGGAACCGGATCTGTTCAGGTCGAAGGACAGCTCGGCGAGGTCCGCCCGGGCCGCGACGAACGCACCGACCCGGCTCCGCACCTCGGGTATCAGCGCGCAGGCATCGTCAACTGTGAAGAGTCGGGGCGTACCCATGCCGACACGGTAGTCCGCACCCCCGGTTGCTCAGCCGGGGGACGCCGGCCCCGCCCGGGGTAGTTCGAGACGGCGAATGGTCAGGACCGGCGCAGCGGGTCAGAGATGGGACGGGGGCCGCTCGACAAGCTGGCTGAGGTAGAGCTGCTCGCCCAGCTTGTCCATCAGCTCCAACTGGGTCTCCAGGTAGTCGATGTGGTCCTCCTCGTCGGCGAGGATGTCCTCGAAGAGGTTGGCGGTCGTGGCGTCACCCTTCTCCCGGCACATGATGATGCCGGGACGCAGCCGCTCGAGGACCTCCATCTCGACGGCCAGGTCCGCCTCGAACTGCTCCCGCACGGTCTGCCCGATCCGCAGGTTGAACAGCTTCTGGAAGTTCGGCAGGCCCTCCAGGAACAGGATGCGGTCGGTGACCCGCTCCGCATGCTTCATCTCATCGAAGGACTCTTTCTTGGTGTGCTCGGCAAGCTCGGTGAACCCCCAGTTGGCCTGCATCTTGGCATGCAGAAAGTACTGGTTGATCGCGGTCAGCTCGCTGGTCAACTGCTCGTTGAGCAGTGCGATGATCTCTTCGTCGCCACGCATTCGGCCGAACCACCTTCCACACTGATCTCGTTGGGTAACCCGACACTACGCCAAACTCGGCACAAATGTCACTATAGGTGAGCCTTCCCTGGCCAATCGTGTACTAACGGTAGCAAGGCTGGGTGCCTCCCAGCGCGGGAGGCAGGCCCTGTGTTTGGATCTCCGGCCCGGCGCTGGACGTCAGGCACTGCGCGGGAGGTCGCTCCACAGATCTCCCGTGGTGATGCCGAGCAGGGCAGCGATCCGCTCGTGGCACGAGCCGCATCCGGTGCCCGCCGCGCAGCCGTCGCCCACGTCCTCGACGGTGCTCGCGCCCTCGGCGATGCACCTGTGCACCTGAGCCTCGGTCACCGCCCAGCAGATGCAGACATACATGGCAGCGTCGCCCCCTGATCGGCTGATTAGGCAAGGCTAAGCAGAACAGATTAGCCGCTCGACGTCCAGTCCTCCAGCCCCGTCATCTTCCCGGCTTCCCGGTCGGGGAGAGGGTCAGAGCAACTGCCGGTAGGCTGCGGGTGCGACCTGGACGCGCTGGTCTGCCCGGACTGTGCGGAGCGGGCCGCCGAGTGGAGCCCGTAGGGAGCGCGCCGGCACTGAGCAGACCCCCGCGGCGGGCAGCGGCCAGGTGCCGCGCTGTGGCCGGTCAGTGCCGCGCGGACCCCGGCGACCGAGGCGACGCGGCGGGTGGTGCTCACCGAGGCGGGGAACTGCCGGTACGCGGAACTCTGCGAGCAGCTCGGCGGCCAACCAGCGGTGCGATCTCAGCCACCAATCCGGAGTGGGCAAGGGGTATCTCTGCTGCGGAGGTGCCAAA
>DASTLT010000245.1:0-13066 GCA_035714625.1 Pseudonocardiaceae bacterium
GCACCTCCATCGAGGCACGTGCCGCGTCACGCACGCTGCCCAAGGCATCCGTAAGCCGACGGCCCGCTTCTATGACCCCACCCTGACCCCGGCCGACTCGCTCGATACCGACACTGTCCTCGTCCACCTCCACCAATACCGACAAACCGTCGTCCAGCCCGAACCGCACCACCTCGCTCATGCCAACCCCTTCCGCGGAGACTGTCAAGTCTGACAGACGCAAGCTGGCTCGAAGCCTGAGCGGTAGTATTCGAGGCGGGCCGGTGCTGGTCGATCCGGGCCAGCAAGTCAGGCCCCAAGGCTGTGCCTGCGACCTATACCTGAGACGCCCGGCACTCGAGCCACTGCCCGCCCCCGACATGCCGTTGCATCAACCCCCGACGACTTCCGGTGGCGACCACTAAGGTGGGGGCTACGCGGGAGCAGGGTGGTGGTCATGGACGAGCACACGCAGCCGCATTACGCGCGCAGTGCGCTGCTCACGATCGACCTGCAACGTGACTTCTTGAGCGACGGCGGGTACGGCATCGTGGGCACCACCGAGGTGCTCCCTGCTGTCCGCCGGCTCGTGGCGGGCTACCGGGCCGCCGGGCGGCCGATCGTCCACGTGGTGCGTCTCTACCTGCCGGATGGCAGCAATGCCGATCTTCCCCGGCGGGCGGTGCTCGCCTGCGGTGCGTCCATCGCGCTGCCCGGCAGCCCGGGTTCCCAACTGGCCGAGGGGCTTGCTCCCGATGAGGCGGTCGAGCTGGACCATGACCAGCTCCTGGCCGGGCAGCTACAGCGCCTCGGTCCCACCGAGCACGTGATGTTCAAGCCGCGCTGGAACGCCTTCTACGCCACCGGGCTGGACGAGCACCTGCGCCAGGCGGGCGTGGACACGGTCGTGGTGGCCGGCTGCAACTACCCGAACTGCCCGCGGGGCACCCTGTTTGGCGCGAGCGAGCGGGACTACCGTGCCGTCCTGGTCACCGACGCCGTCTCGGCGTGGAACGAGCGCGCCGGCGTCGAACTCGGCGGCCTCGGCGTGCTCACCACGACCACCGAGGAGGTGCTCAGCCAGCTCGCAGCGAGCAGCAGAGTCGCCGCGCCCGCGTGAGCGGGCGAACCGCCGATGCGCAGTCGCGCCGATGCGCAGTCGCGCCGGGTGCCGGCATGTCGCGCCGCCCACCACGTCACGTCACCTAATCGGGTTTAACGAACGGTCTGGCGGTCATCCGTAGGTGTACCTGACCTGAGCCGGAAGGATGACGAGGTGCCTGCGAATATCTTCGTGCTAGGCCTTGACGATCATAATCATGAGATGCTCCAGGCGCTGCCCGACGCCGAGGAGTACCGGTTCCACCCGGTGCTGTCCATCCAGGAGTTGCAGCGCGGCGAGGACATCCCGGTGGCCGAGCTGCTGGACAAGGCCACCCAGCAGCTCGAGGCTTTCGACGGCACTATCGATGCTGTCATTGGTTTCTGGGATTTCCCGGTCAGCTTGATGGTGCCCATCCTGTGCCAGCGGTTTGACGGGTTGCGCTGCCCGAGCCTGGAGGCGGTGATGAAGTGCGAGCACAAGTACTGGTGCCGGCTCGAGCAGCAGAAGGTGATCGACGAGTATCCCCGGTTCGGCCTGGTCGATCCGGAGCGCGACGAGGAGCCGCCGGCCGGGGTGAGCTACCCGATGTGGGTGAAGCCGGTGAAGTCGTTCTCCTCCCAACTGGCGTTCGGCGTGGGTGACCAGCAGGAGTTCCGGGACGCGCTGGCCGCGATCCGCGCGGGCATCCGCCGGGTCGGCGAGCCCTTCGAGCTGATCCTCGAGCAGCTTGACCTGCCACCGGAGATTGCCGGGGTCGGCGGCACCGCCTGCCTGGTCGAGGAGGCGATCAGCGGCCGGCAGGCCACGGTGGAGGGCTACCGCTACCGGGGTGAGACCCGGGTATACGGAGTGGTGGACTCGGTGACCTACGAGGACATCCCCAGTTTTGTGCGCTACCAGTACCCCTCGACGCTGCCCGATCGCGTCACCAAGTGGATGGCGGACGTGGCCGGACGCATCATGACGCAGGTGGGGCTGGACTACGCCACCTTCAACATCGAGTTCTTCTGGGACGAGGCCACCGACACCCTCAAGGTGCTCGAGGTCAACCCCCGGCACTCCCAGTCGCACGCCGAGTTGTTCGCCGACGTCGACGGCGCACCTAACCATCAGGCCCTGGTGCGCCTAGCGCTGGGTCGCGATCCGGAGCTGCCGCACCGGTCCGGCCCGCACCCGATGGCGGCCAAGTGGTTCCTGCGGCATTTCTCCGACGCCGTGGTCCGCCGCCATCCCAGCGCGGAGGAGGTCGCCGCGGTGCAGCGGGAGATCCCCGGCACCACGGTGGACATCATCGCCCACGAGGGCGACCGCCTCTCGGACCTGGTTGACCAGGACAGCTACAGTTACAAGATCGCTACAATCTATGTGGGCGCGGACGACGAGGCCCAACTGAAGGACAAGTACGAGCGGTGCGTCGCGAAGCTGCCGTTCGAGCTGGACGACGTGACAACTGGCCGGTGATGACAACCGAGGAGCCTGATGCGGACGGTGACGTCGCTGCCGTACCCGGTCAAGGAGGACGAGCACGTCGCCGTCCCGCTCGCGGATGGGACCAAGCTGGCAGCCCGGATCTGGCGTCCGGCCGGGTCGGACGAGGACCCGGTTCCCGCCGTGCTGGAGTTCCTCCCCTACCGGCAGCGCGACCTCACCGCGCGCCGCGACTCCATGCACCACCCGTACCTGGCCGGGCATGGCTACGCGGGGGTGCGGGTGGACCTGCGCGGCAGCGGCCAGTCGGAGGGCGTGCTGACCGATGAGTACCTCGAGCAGGAGCTCTGCGATGCGGCCCAGGTGCTGACCTGGCTTGCCGAGCAGCCCTGGTGCAACGGGCGGACCGGAATGATGGGCATCTCCTGGGGCGGGTTCAACGCCTTGCAGGTGGCCGCCCGCCGCCCGCCCGAGCTGCGGGCCATCGTCACGGTGTGCTCCACCGACGACCGCTACACCGATGACGTGCACTACATGGGGGGCTGCCTGCTCTCGGACAACCTCTCCTGGGCGTCGACGATGTTCGCCTACAACTCCTGCCCCCCCGACCCGGTGCTGGCCGGCGAGCGCTGGCGGCAGATGTGGCACCAGCGGCTGGAGGGCAGCGGGCTGTGGCTGCAGGAGTGGCTGCGCCATCAGCGCCGGGACGACTACTGGCGGCACGGCTCGGTCTGCGAGGACTTCTCGGCCATCACCGTTCCGGTCTATGCGGTCAGCGGCTGGGCCGATGGCTACTCCAACTCGGTGTTCCGGCTGCTCGCCCAGCTCGATGTGCCCCGCAAGGGCCTGATCGGCCCGTGGTCGCACAAGTACCCGCACCTGGGCGAGCCGGGGCCGGCCATCGGCTTTCTGCAGGAACTCGTGCGCTGGTGGGACCGGTGGCTGCGGGACACCGACAACGGGATCATGGACGAGCCGATGCTGCGGATCTGGCTGCAGGACACCGTGCCGCCTTCGACCGCCTACGCCGAACGGCCTGGACGCTGGGTCGGTGAGCCGAGCTGGCCCTCACCGAACATCACGGTCTCGGCGCATGTCCTGGCCCCGTACCGGATCGGCCGGCCGGGACAGAGCGCCCCGACCGAGGAGCTCACGATCGAGTCCCCGCTGTCGGTCGGGCAGTACGCGGGCAAGTGGTGCTCCCACAACGCCCCGCCGGACCTGCCCTACGACCAGCGTGAGGAGGACGGCGGCTCGCTGGTCTTCGACACCGACCCGGTCACCGAGCACTGCGAGATCCTCGGCGCGCCGCTGCTCGAGCTCGAGTTCTCGGCCAGCCGGCCAGTGGCGATGGTGGCGGTGCGGCTGTCCGACGTGGCGGCCGACGGCCGGGCCACCCGGATCAGTTACGGCCTGCTCAACCTGACCCACCGGGGCGGGCACCACGCCCCCGAGCCGCTGGTGCCCGGGCAGCGCTACCGGGCCAGCGTGCAGCTCAATGCCATGGCCCAGGCGTTGCCCCCGGGCCACCGGCTGCGGCTGGCGGTCTCGACCTCGTACTGGCCGCTGGCCTGGCCACCTCCCGAACCGGTGCGGCTGTCGGTGTTCACCGGTACCAGCCGGCTGCTGCTGCCGGTGCGGTCCATCCAGGGACCCGGCGAGACGCCGCTGCGCCCCTTCGACGAGCCGGAAGGCGCCTCGCCCATCCCGGTGACCCAGCTCCAGCCGGGCACGGAACGCTGGACGGTGACCCGCGACCTGGTCAGCTACGAGTCCGCCTTGGAGGTCGTCAAGGACCTCGGCACCATCCGTCTCGACGACATCGATCTGGAGGTCGCCCGCCGCGCCTACGAGCGCTACAGCAGCGTCGACAACGACTTCAACTCCGTTCAGGGCGAGACCGTGTGGACCATGGGCTTCGCCCGTGACGACTGGTCGGTGCACACCGTGACCCGTACCCTGCTCAGCTCCACCCCCACCGAGTTCCACCTGCACGCCACCCTGGACGCCTACGAAGGCGAGGAGCGGGTGTACTCCCGCAACTGGCGTCGCGCCATCCCCCGCGACCACCTCTGAGTGGTTCCACTGACGAGAGCGGCGAATGCGGAGAGGAAGACAGGTTCGTGATCACCTCGCTGACCCGGCGGATCGCTGACGAGCTGGGGGTGGCCGAGCGGCAGGTGGGTGCCGCTGTCGAGCTGCTCAGCGGTGCGCCACGGTGCCGTTCATCGCCGCTACCGGAGCCGGACGGCACCGCGGCGGGGCCGAAGCGCTACGAGCAGGCCATCGCCCAGCGCTTCGGTATCGACGACCGGGGCCGCCGGGCCGACCGCTGGCTGGCCGACACCGTGCGCTGGGCCGGGTCTTCGCCGCCAACCTACCCGACCTGCTGCTCGCCGCACCCGCGGGAGCTCGCCCGACCATGGGGCTGGACGTCAACACCGCCTCCCCGCCGCTGCTGCGCCGGGTCTCGGGGATCACCGGCGGGCTCGCCGAGAACATCGTGGCGCACCGCGACTCCCACGGACCATTCCGCACCCGCCGGGCGCTCACCGACGTCCCGCGCCTGGGTCCCAAGGCGTTCGAGCAGTGTGCCGGGTTCCTGCACAGCCCCGACGGGGACGACCCGCTGGACCGCTCCAGCGTGCACCCCGAGTCCTACCCGGTGGTGCGCCGCATCCTCGACGCCGCCGGAGCCCACATCACCACGCTGATCGGCCACACCGCGCTGCTGCGCAGGCTGCCGCCGGCTCAGTTCGTCGACGACACCGTGGGCCTGCCCACCGTCACCGACATCCTCGCCGAGCTGGAGAAGCCGGGCCGCGACCCGCGCCCGGCCTTCCGAGAGATTGTCTCAGGAGAGCATTGCATCTGGGAAAGGCGTCCGTACGCTATCACGCGGGCATGGCTTCAGGAGGTACCCTCGTCAACCTGGCGGCGTAGTTCGTCACGAATGGATTCGCTCATGAGAGTCAGGTTGTAGAGATGATCGATAGCAGCACGCATGCTCACGCGCAACGTAGATGCCACCGCAGAAATTCTGGTCAGGTCGCTGATAGGGTCCGGCACGTCTGCTACCGCTCGCGGTGGTCCGCTGCCACCGAAGCCCCGCCGCTGCACGGGCTGCGGCGCTTTCCGGCCCTCGGGAAGCGCTTCGAAGTCGGTGGTGAAAAACCTTTGCAGCTCGCTGAGCATGACGGCCAGGTGGTTGGCCCGCTCACCGAATGGCTCCCAGCCGATCCCCGCCGCGTCGAACTCCCACTTCATGTGACCGGCGCCGAGACCGATTTCCAGCCGCCCGTTGGTGAGAATGTCGGTGGTGGCCACCTCGCGGGCCAGCAAGGCGGCGTTCCAGAATGCGGCGTTGAGTACCAGGGTGCCCACCCGCAGCCGCTCGGTGGCCTCGGCAGCCGCGACAAGCAGTGGAAACGGCGCGGGGGCACCGAGATGGTCGGCCGCGAACACGGTGTCGTACCCGTGTCCTTCAGCCTGGCGACACAACTGGGCCAAGGCGTCGCGGGTAGTGAGGCCGAAGACGTTGAAGGAGAAGCGGAAGTCTCGCACCCGCCAATCCTGCCCGCCCTGAGGATGAGCTGCGCAACGGGACGCGGCCAGGTGGGTGGTCACACGGTGGTGGCACGTCGCCAGGCTTCGGCCACCAGCTCGGAGGTGCGGTCCGGCTCGTTTGGGTCCTGCGCCGTGCTGGGGGCGCGGTAGGCCCGTTCGAGCTCGGCCCGGACCCGGTCCTGGTGAGCGCCCAGCCGCTGCTCGACCTGGCGCTCGGCCTCCGCGGCCTGCTGGTACGCCTGCTCGACCCGGTACTGCGCATCGTCTGCGGTGCGCTGCGCAGTCGCGGTGGCCGTCTGAGCCACCCTGGCCGCGGTGACAGCACTCTGCTGGGAAGCCTCGGCGGCCCGGCCGCTGAGGTGGACGCCGAAAAAGGCGCCCACGATGGCCGCTATCGGGCTGGAGATCACGCCCAGCGCGGCCAGCCCTTCGGTGCCTTTCCACGATGTCAGCACGACCAGGGCGAAGACCACGACCAAACCGCCCACCCCGATGAGTACGGCGAACACTCCGGCGTGGCTCGGCGGGATCTTCCCGTTTCCAACCGCCGGGCTCGGCTCACCCTGGCTAGTAGGCTGACTCATGGCGAATCCCCTTCCCCAGACGAACACCCTGCTTGTGTCCGGCTATCGGACCGGCTATCAGTTCCGTTACCGCAGCAAGGGCATCAGGCATCACGACCTCAAGGAGTGCGGGCGAGGCCGATCGCGTACCACAAGGTGCCAACGAGTAGCACCGCCGCGCCGGTGAGGACAGCGGCCGGCGGCAGGGTGGCGGCCAGGATCAGGCAGCCGGCCAGGCCGAGGACGCCGACCAGCAGCGGCGGGCGGCCCTCGGCGCGGGGGAGGGTCAGCGCAGCGGCATTGGCGATCGCGTAGTAGACCAGCACGCCGAATGCGGAGAAGCCGATCGCGCCGCGCAGGTCGGTGCTCGCCGCCAGCAGCGCCACCACCACCCCGACCGCGAGCTCGGCGCGGTGCGGCACCCGGTAGCGCGGGTGCACCGCGGCCAGCCACCCCGGCAGGTGGCCGTCGCGGGCCATCGCCAGGGTGGTCCGGGAGACCCCCAGGATCAGCGCCAGCAGCGCGCCCAAGCAGGCCAGCGCCGCGCCCACGCCGACCAGGGGGACAAGCCACCCGGTGCCCGCCTCGATCACGGTCTGCACCAGCGGGGCCGGGGCGGCTGCGAGCCGGCCCGGGCCGAGGACCAGCAGCGCGGCCACCGCGACCCAGGCGTAGACCAGCAGCGTGATCACCAGCGCGAGCGGGATCGCCCGGGGGATGGTGCGGGCCGGGTCACGCACCTCCTCGCCAAGCGTGGCGATGCGGGCGTAACCGGCGAAGGCGAAGAACAGCAACCCGGCGCTCTGCAGCAGGCCCAGTAGCGGGGGAGGGCCCGCGGGCAGCACCTGCCCGGGCCGGCCCCCGGCCCCGCTCAGCCCGGCGAGCCCGACCACCACCAGCACCACCAGCACCACCGCGACGATCACCCGGGTAGCCAGCGCCGAGCGGTGCATTCCGCGCCAGTTGAGCGCGGTCAGCGCTGCCACCGCGGCCACCGCGCTGACCCGCTCAGCACCGGGTGCGACGTAGGCGGCGAAGGTCAGCGCCATCGCCGCGCAACTGGCGGTCTTGCCCACCACGAACGCCCAGCCGGCCAGATAACCCCAGAACGGGCCCAACCGGCGCTGGCCGTAGACGTAGGTCCCGCCGGACTCGGGGTAGCGCGCGGCCAGTTGCGCCGAGCAGGTCGCATTGCAGTAGGCCACCACCACCGCCAGCGCCAAGCCCACCAGCAGCCAGGACCCGGCTGCGGCCGCCGCCGGGGCGAACACCGCGAAGACTCCCGCCCCGATCATCGAGCCGAGGCCGATCAGCACCGCGTCGCCGGTACCCAGCCGCCGCGCCAGCCCGGAAGCACCCACAAGCGGCCAATGTAGGACGTACCCGATTTATGGCTGCAGGAGCACCTTGACCGCGCCGTTGCGCTTCTTCTGGAACATCTCGTAGCCCTGCGGGGCCTGGTCCAGCGGTAGCTTGTGGGTGGCGAAGCCCTCCACGCCGAGCGGGTCGTCGTCGGTGAGCAACGGCATGAGGTCGTCGACCCACCGCTTGACGTTGGCCTGCCCCATGCGCACCTGGATCTGCTTGTCAAACGCCTGCAGCATCGGCATCGGGTCGGCCATCCCGCCATAGACCCCGATCACCGAGATCGTGCCCCCCCGGCGCACGATGTCGATGGCCAGGTACAGGGCGTGCAGCCGGTCCACCCCGGCCCGCTGCATCAGCGGCGCGGCCACCGGTTTCGGCAACACCGAGGCCACCTGCTGGGCGACCTTCGCGGCGGGTGACCCGTGCGCCTCCATCCCGACCGCGTCGATCACCGCATCCGGGCCGCGGCCCCCGGTCATGCCGCGAATCACGTCGACCAGGTCGTCGTCATGCGCGCGCAGGTCGAGCGTCTCGACGCCATACAACCTGGCGCGGGCCAGGCGCTCGGGCACCAGGTCGACGCCGATCACCTGGCCGGCACCGCGGTGCCGGGCGATCCGGGCCGACATGTCCCCGATCGGCCCCAGGCCGAGCACCACGACGCTGCCACCGTCCGGGATCGCGGCGTACTCCACCGCCTGCCAGGCCGTGGGCAGCACGTCGGACAGGTACACGAAACGTTCGTCGGGCGGGCCGTCGGGCACCGGGATCGGCAGCGTGTTGCCGAACGGGACGCGCAGGTACTCGGCCTGCCCGCCGGGCACCTGCCCGTAGAGCTTGGTGTAGCCGAACAGCGCGGCCCCCATGCCCTGGTCGCGGACCTGGGTGGTCTCGCACTGCGAGTGCAGCCCCTGACCGCACATGAAGCACGTCCCGCAGGAGACGTTGAACGGGACGACCACGCGCTGGCCCGGACGGATCGCGGTGACCTCGCGGCCGACCTCCTCCACCACCCCCATCGGCTCGTGACCGAGAATGTCACCCTTGTCCAGGAACGGGCCGAGCAGCTCGTAAAGATGCAGGTCCGACCCGCAGATCCCGGTCGAGGTGATGCGCACGATCGCGTCCGTGGGCTGCCGGATCCGGGGATCGGGGACGGTGTCCACGCGCACGTCCCGCTTGCCGTGCCAGGTCACTGCCTTCATGATGGCCTCCTCCGCTGGCTGCATCTGCCCCAGTGCTGCTGGCATCCCCTGGTCACGAGCGGCTCAAACCGCAGACCCCCGAAGGCAGGATTGCGCGCATGGCACACGATGCGGACGTGCTCGTCGTCGGGTCGGGCCTGGCCGGGCTGGTGGCCACCGCCGAGCTGGCCGGCGCCGGGCGTCGGGTGATCCTGCTCGACCAGGAACCCGAGGCGGCGCTGGGCGGTCAGGCGTGGTGATCGTTCGGCGGGCTGTTCCTGTCCGGACCGTCGCCGCTGTGGCTCGACGCGCACGGGCGGCGGCTGCCACCCCCGCTGTTTCCCGCTTCGGTGGTGGCGGCATGCACGGCTACCGCTCACTGGAGGACACCTTCCTCGGCGGCTGCCTGTTCTCCGGCCGGGTCACCGGCCGCGCCGTCGCCACATCCGTCAGTTGATCGCCCCCGTCAGGGGTGCTGTATGCGGCCATGCCAACCACGTTGGGTTCAGAAGCCTAATCGCCCAACACCTCGCGTATTTGCTGGATTAGCTCGGCGAGGCGCATGGCTTTCTTGCGCGATACGACAGCGCGGTGTACGGCGAGATCCTCGACGAGGGCGGTGTGAATCGCGTTGGCGTCCGAGGAGTCACTGTGCCGAGCAAAGAAAGTGATCCAGTGGCGGATCGGAATGCCTAGGGCGTCTTGACTTTTTGCTTCCTCGATGAAGGTGTCCATCAACCCCTTGACCCGCGCCAAGCGACCGAAGTTGTTCCCACCGTCATACTCGGGCACATCCGCAGTCTGTGGGCCCTTGGCAGGGTAGGGGGCTGCGCCCTCCGGGTGGATGACGGCGCTGGAGCTGCCCTTGGCCCGGCGGATATAGGTCCACCAGTAGTTGCGATACTCGGCAACCCAGCGCGCGGACACGATCCACGGATCTCTCGCAACCGGTGTCCCGGAGGTGACGTTGCTAAAATGCCACGGAACGACGCAGAGGAGATCATGGTTCGCGCATGCCGCGGGTGTGTTGACAAAGCGGAAGGTCGGTACGCCTTCCTTGCTGAACAGGTACCAGCCCTTGAGTTCGATTCCCAGAGCAGTATTGACCTGAACGCCGCGGCGACGGATCAGTCGAACGTCAGGAAAGGTCTGCGATTGCCGCTCGAACCGGTAGCCTTGCCACTCCTGGCCGGGGTCCCACAGCTCCCGTAACCGGTTCAGCGTTGCAACGACCTGAACCTCGATGCTCGCCCCGAGCAGGGTGTTGGCCGCGTGCAGGTCGGTAGCGTGCACACCCTCGATCGTGGTGTCGAACTCGAAGTGCGACGGCATGGCCTGAAGAGTCTCGATGACTCGCTCATGGAGCGGAGTCAAAGGATCTGACTGATCCAGCTCCGGGGGCGTAGGCGGGCTGGGTGCATCGGATGCCGCCTGGTCAACCGCCTGCGCGAGCGCTGGGTCCGGTACCGACTCGCTCACCTTCCCCTGCCCAAGTCGTCT
Organism: Pseudonocardiaceae bacterium; assembly: GCA_035714625.1. Taxonomy (GTDB): domain Bacteria; phylum Actinomycetota; class Actinomycetes; order Mycobacteriales; family Pseudonocardiaceae. Next base: position 10,695 of record DASTLT010000245.1, read on the forward strand.
CGCACGATCGTCTGTGAGCATGCAGCGTAAGGCAGCGACGATCAGCGTCTATCAGCGGCTGGCCGAGCCAGGGGCTTCGCAGCTCTGAGTAGGACGCCTAGATCGGCGATCGGAAGTCGGAGTGCCTCCCAGATCGCCAGCACGGTAAAGATCCCAGGCTCACGAGTGCTTGCCGATTCAATCTTGCGGAGCGTGGCTACAGCGAGGCCCGCGCTCCGCGCCAACTCCTCTTGCGTCAGTCCCCGCTCGTGCCGTGCTTGTCGTATCAGCACTGCCAGCAGCTCAGACGCCGCCACCCAAGCGGCGGCAGACCGCTTCTGTCTGGACATGCCTTTACTATAGCGCTATCATATGAGCGGTAATAAATTATCACTCGCCGTGTCGATGCCCGCTCTTGTCAGACGAGCGCGCCAAGATGGAGTGCGGGCTGCACCGAGAGGAGGCGTCGTGGACGAGCCAGCGTTCTCCCTGTACCGGGGGGATGCCTTGCGCGCCTACCCGCAGTGGCCCACGCCTGTGATGATCATCAGCGACGGGGCTTACGGGGTGCGGGGCTTTCACGGCGACACCACCGGTACCGAGGGCCTGGTGGAGTGGTACCGGCCGCACGTAGCGGCATGGAGCAAGGCGGCGCAGCCGTCCACGACGCTCTGGTTCTGGAACACCGAGGTGGGCTGGGCCACGGTGCATCCGCTGTTGCTCCAGGATGGCTGGGAGTATGTGCAGACGATCACCTGGGACAAGGGGATCGCGCATGTCGCAGGCAACGTCAACGGCCGGACCATCCGTCAGTTCCCGGTGGTCAGCGAGATCTGCGTGCTCTACCAGCGCACGTTCACCATTGACGGCCCGGACGGTCCGATGCCGGTCCGGCAGTGGCTGCGTCATGAGTGGCAGCGCTCTGGTTTGCCGTTGTACAAAGCCAACGAAGCGTGCGGGGTCCGCAACGCGGCCACCCGGAAATACCTGACCCAGGACTGGCTGTGGTATTGGCCGCCCGGCGAGATGATGGAGAAGATGGCGACCTACGCCAACGACCGCGGCAAGGCTGTGGGCTGGCCCTACTTCTCGTTGGACGGCCGGACGCCGATCACCGCCAAGCAGTGGGATGCGCTCCGTTACACGTGGCGCCATACCCACGGCCTGACCAACGTGTGGCACCGGCCACCGCTGCACAACGCCGAGCGATTGAAGGGCACCCTGCGCAGAGCCGCTCCCCGGGTGTACAAGCCAACCAAGGGATCAGCGGCACACCTGAACCAGAAACCGCTGGAGTTCATGGAACGGCTGGTGCGGGCGGTCACCGGCGAAGGGGACGTGGTGTGGGAGCCGTTCGGTGGGCTCGCTTCGGCCAGCGTCGCCGCCGTGGCGCTCGGGCGACGGGCGTACGCAGCGGAAATCGACCCGGAGTTCGCCAAGCTGGCTGCTGAGCGACTGCAGCTCGCTAGCCGAGAGGCAGATGACCCGGCGGCAGAGGATATAGCAGAACAAGCGACGCGCTGATAAAGGCTGAGGAGCCGCGGTTGAGTCCTTGGGCTGTGGTCCAGGTCGGCGATCGCGACGGTTGTCCGCGGAAGGCCTCCCGCAGCTCGGCAATCACCCGCAGCGACTTGCCCCGATCGTCGCGGACCCCGCCAAAGCGCCCATCCGATCGTGTGGGTTTGACCCGATCGGATGAGTCGGCACCCCGGCCACTCCGGCGCCGCTCGCGGACAGCCCAGGAGGCCGGGAACTTCTCTTGGTGCCGATCGACACCAAGAGACCGACCAACGTCGCGGGTCCAAGGAATTGCGGCCGGTAACCGGCCGATTTGTCGACCCCGACCTCGACTTGCCATCTAGTGCGATCTTGACTTATCCCGTGAGTAAGCTGAGGGACGTCGTCAGGCGCATTGCCAAGGAGGCGAAGCGCCAGAACCTCGGCTTCGTCCTCGAACGCGAGGGTGCCAAGCACACCGTCTCCAACCTCGGCGGTCTCATGGTCCCAATCCCTGACACCGCGAGATCGGCGAAGGCCTGACCGAGCAGATCTACCGCGAATGCCAGCCGAAGCCGGGGAAGGGTGGGTGGAGCGATGAGCCGTTTCACCGTGCACGTCACCCGAGACGGCCGATTCTGGCTGATCCATGTCCCCGAGATCGACCGCCACCCTCAGGCCCGGCACCTGCGCGAAATCGACATCATGGCCCGCGACCTCGTCGCTGTCCTGACCGGCTAAGACCCCGTCGGTATCCCAGGGCAAAGGCATGTTCACAGCTTGTAGCTGTACATTACTTTAGGTGACCAGAAGTGGCAGGACCCGGATCCGGTCCCGACATATCCATTCGGTGGTTTCCTTAATCAGGTTGAAACCGTTCACCCGGAGGAGTCCGG
>DASTLT010000246.1:0-7486 GCA_035714625.1 Pseudonocardiaceae bacterium
CGCACGTGCTGGGCCGCTACTACAGCAACCCCGACGGTCGCTCGGCGCGGATCACCACGCTGGTGGTGCTGGCGCTGCTCGGGCTGTTCTACCTGTTCCCGGTGATCTCCGGGATCCTCGCCCGGCTCTACGTCCCGCAACTGCTGGTGACCGGCAACACCGACGCCGCGGTGTTGCTGCTGCCCCGTTCGGCGCTCGGCGGCTGGCCCGGGAACCTGCTCAGCGGGATGATCGCGGCCGCGGCATTCGCCGCTGTCATGTCGGCCGCTTCGGGGCTGGTGGCCGGCATCGCCGGGGTGCTGTCCGCGGACGTGCTGCCCGGCCGGCGGCGGCGCTTCCGGTCGGCCATCCTGGTGGCCTGGTCGGTCCCGCTGGCCTTCGCGCTGTCGGTGTCCGCGCTCAGCCTGGCGCAGAGCGTGGGCCTGGCCTTCGCGGTGGCCGCCTCATCGTTCTGCCCGCTGCTGATGCTGGGCATCTGGTGGCGCGGGCTGACCGACGTCGGCGCTGCGGTCGGCATGCTGGTAGGCGGCGGGCTGGCGTTCGTGGCGGTGCTGCCCGCTGCGGCGGGGGTGCTGCCTGCTGGCTGGCAGCCGGTGCTCGCGCAGCCAGCACTGTTCACCGTGCCGCTGGCGTTCGCCACCATGGTCATGGTGAGCCGGCTGACCCGGGACCGGGTACCCGCCGACGTGTCCCGCATCCTGCTGCGGATGCATGCCCCGGACCGGCTGGGGTTCTCCCAGGACCCCGAGACCGCCCGGGGGGCCGCCGGTGCCCCGTCCCGCGGCAGCGGCAGCGGCAAGCACCGCCGCTGATTACGTTAGCCAGCTCCATTCCCGCCCCGCACGACAGTACGGCATCGACTGCGCTATGACGTCATCTGAGAGCCTTCGTTACCCGTAGTCATGCCCTATGTGATCGACAATAAAGCGGTGTCGCTGCTCATCAATTGCAAAATAAATCCGGCCACATTTATCGGGAGACTTAGCGTCATCTACCTTGACATGAGCGATCGCCGTGTAATCGCAGTCCTCAAAGCTGAATTTAACGGCCGACAACGAAGCGTCGTGCAACGAAATTTCAATTTCCTGCTCAGCCAATGCGAACTCGGCGAGCCGCTGCCCGAGGACTCCCTGATTCTGATGGTACCTCCTGGCAACTACAGCCAAGCCTGCTCGCGCACTCTACGCCTTAATTCTTGATGCCACAGATGCAATTCCTGGGGATCATTTCTGAGAACTGTTACGAATAGCTTTTCTGGCTTATCTCCAGCGAGCGCTCTGGTCAGCAGATCTCGGAGGACAACGTCGGAGCGGCTTGCAGCGAACTCCCGCATCCACCCGACCTGGGTCTCCATAGGTATTGGTTCGATCGCTATAAATCTATCCGGTTCGACCTCGAGTCGATGTCTCAACTCGCGAAACTGTTCAGGCTCGAGAAGTGCAGGAATCTTGGGAAGCATAACTGCTTGTTTGGTCACAGTATCGTAGTACCGAGCCACGCCTTGCGACCAGTCGATGAAGGCTCTCCAGAGATCCTCACGGATAGCTGGCGCCTGGCCGTACCAATCTTTCCACATTCCGGGAAGGCTGACCGCGATGTCTCCCTGGCGCGATGTATCCAACTCAATCATAGCGCGATCACGAGCATCAACGAGGAAATCCCGGAAACGCTTGTAGCCCAAGGCTGCCTGGTTGAAACCACCGTAAGTTGCTGACTCATCGCGAGGCGTACTTCACTCGCGGTAGGTGCCCGCCCAAGCGAGGTCAGGGATTTCAGCGAGGTAACAAGTACCCGGAATGCTTCCTCCCGGGCTGCTTCGATTCTCGATGTGTAGCCTGGCGTATCCGTCGTCATCACTACTCCACGATTGAGTGAGGCCGGGGCACGTAGGCCCCGGCCTCTTCGTCTGTGGAAGTAGTACCGGCGACCGTTGACAGTTGACTCTGCTTCCCCGCAGGGGACGCAGCCTCACACCGATGCATCTACTGCGCGTCAATGCGTCAGCGACACTGCGTCTAGCCAACCGCCCACACCTTGTTTCCTTGCCACCTAATGATCAAGGGAACGAGGCTTCAACACACTTCTAGTCCCCAGTATGCTACGAACGTTGTCCGTCGTCAAGGGAGTCCGGGTTCGCGACTTCGACCGGACTATCCGCCAGGTCGACCATCTGGCGAGGTCAGCGGCGCCTGACGGCTGACCGACCGCGGTGAGACGCTGAGCGGTCGCTAGCTGCGCGAGCCTTCCCGGGGGTACCTACCTCCCCTGGCGTACCTACCCCAGCCCCTCGCATACCTGCTTGGGCTATACAATAGGTTGCGTTCGGCAACTAAGCAGAGAGGACGGGGTCGTGGTGGCAGTTGGGGAGGATGCTCCCAGCTTGGAGAGCAGCGAGGTCCAGCCGGCGGACGTCGATGCGCTGGCCGATCAGTTGGTGCGGCTGGCCCGGCGGTTTGAACGGGCCAGGGCGGAGGTGGCGACCAGGTGCCCGGGTGGGGTGGAGCGCGCCGCCTACGTGCTGCTGGCGCACCTGGTGGCCGATGGACCGCAGCGGCTGAGCGCGCTGGCTGATGCGGTGCACTCCGACCCCTCGACGGTGAGCCGGCAGGTGACCCAGTTGGTCCAGATGGGACTGGTGCAGCGCCACCCGGACCCGCAGGACGGCCGGGCGGCGCAGTTGAGCGCCACCGAGGCCGGGCGACAGGCCTTCGCCGAGCACCGCCGGATCCGCAACCAGCACACGGCGGCAGTCGTCTCCGGCTGGCCCGCCCGGGACGTGCACCAACTGGTCGGGCTGCTCGACAAGCTGAACACCGACTTCGAGCAGTACCGCACTCACCTGGAAGGCCCCGCTTCATGACGAGCACCGTTGCGGAGACGTCCGGGCCTGCCAGCGCCGCGCCACCGGTGGCTTTCACGCACCGTCAGATTCTGACCATCCTCACCGGGTTGATGTTGGGGCTGCTGCTGGCGGCGCTGGACCAGACCATCGTGTCCACCGCGATCCGCACCATCGCCGACGACCTCCACGGGCTGAACCTGCAGGCCTGGGCCACCACCGCCTACCTGATGACGGCGACGATCTCCACCCCGCTGTACGGCAAGCTGTCCGACCTCTACGGGCGCAAGCCATTCTTCCTCACCGCCATCTCGATCTTCATCGTCGGCTCGGTGCTGTGCACCATCGCCACCTCCATGTACGAGCTGGCGGCCTTCCGGGCCGTGCAGGGGCTGGGCGCGGGCGGGTTGTTCTCGCTGGCCTTCGCGATCATCGGCGATATCGTGCCGCCGCGGGAGCGGGCCCGCTACCAGGGGTACTTCCTGGCGGTGTTCGGCACCTCCAGCGTGCTCGGCCCGCTGATCGGCGGCGGGTTCGCGGGGGTGGACTCGCTGCTGGGGATCACCGGGTGGCGCTGGGTGTTCCTGGTCAACGTCCCGATCGCGGCGGTCGCGCTGATCGTGGTGGCTCGAGTGCTCAACCTCCCGCACACTCCCCGCCCGCACCGCATCGACTGGCTGGGCGCGGTGGCGCTGACCGTCGGGGTCGTCCCGGTGCTGCTGGTGGCCGAGCAGGGGCAGAACTGGGGCTGGGACTCGGCGCGGGCGGTGCTGTGCTACGCGGTGGCCGCAGCCGGGTTGGCCGGGTTCCTGCTTGCCGAGCGGCGGATCGGGGACGACGCGCTGCTCCCGTTGCGACTGTTCCGCAACAGCGTGTTCAGCCTGACCTCGGCCGCCGGGGTGATCATCGGGATGGGCATGTTCGGTGGGATCATGCTGATCCCGCTGTACCTGCAGATCGTCAAGGGCGCCTCGCCCACCAAGGCCGGGCTGCTGCTGCTCCCGCTGATGGGCGGGATCATGGTCGCCTCGGTGCTTTCCGGGCAGCTCACCGCGCGCACCGGCCGGTACAAGATCTTTCCTGTGATCGGCACCGCGCTGATGAGTGCGGCGCTGCTGCTGTTGCACTTCCGGCTGGGGGTGGACACCCCACTGTGGGAGGCCGACATCTACATGGCGTTGTTCGGCCTCGGGTTGGGCAACTGCCTGCAGACACTGATCATGGCGGTGCAGAACGCGGTCCCACCCCGGGACATGGGGGTCGCCACCGCGTCGGCCACGTTCTTCCGCCAGATGGGCGGCACCACCGGGGTGGCGGCGTTCCTGGCGGTCCTGTTCGCCACCGTAGGGAACCGGATCGTCGAGGCCTTCCGGACCACTGCGGTGACCCCGGAGTTCCAGGCGGCACTCGCCGACCCCGCGGTGCGCGCCGACCCGGCCAACGACATCGTGCTGCACGCCATCGCCAACGGCGGGATCAACGGCAACGCCGGTGGGGTGCTGCAGGACTCCTCGTTCCTGCAGCAGATCGATCCCCGGCTGGCCCGGCCGTTTCTGATCGGTTTCTCCGACGCGATGGATCTGGTGTTCCTCCTCGCCGCGGTGGTCATGTTCCTGGCCTTCGTGTTCATGCTCTTCCTGAAGGAAGTGCCGCTGCGCACCCAGTCCGGCATCCAGGCCCGCGCCGCCGAGCTCGCTGCCGAGACCGCATCCGCTGCCACCATCACTCCGGTGCCCGCCCCGGTAGGTGCCTCGGTCGGCGCCCCGGTGGCCGCGCCGGTGGCGGCCGAGTCGGTACCCTCGCCCAGCACCGGACCCGACCACCGGCGCGGTCCGTTGATCTTCGGTCAGATCACCGAGAACGGGAACACCCCGCTGGCCGGGGCCACCCTGACCCTGACCGACCTGGCCGGCAGGCAACTGGACCGGGGCTCCTCCGATCCCGCCGGGCGCTACCAGCTCAGCCCCCGCACCGGCGGCAGCTACCTGGTCATCTGCGCCTCGGCGGCGCACCAGCCCACCGCCTCCCTGGTGGCCGTGGCCGACCGGCCGGTGCGCCACGACGTCACCCTCCCCGGGGCCGGCGCCAGCCTCTCCGGCAGCGTGTCCTCGGCGGCTGGCGGGCAACCCGTCGGGGGGGCGATGGTCACCCTGGTCGACACGCACGGCAACGTGGCGGGCGCGGTTCGGACCGAGCCCGACGGCCGGTTCTCCTTCGCCGAGATCCCCCAGGGGCAGTACACCCTCACCGTGGCGACCAGCGCACTGCAACCGGTGGCGCACAGCGTCGAGCTGCCCAGCACCGGGCACGTCACCCAGGACGTGACGGTGGCCGCCCGGGTCCAGTTGGTCGGTGTGGTGCGCACCGCCACCTCGGGCATCCCGGTGCCCGAGGCGCTGACCACCCTGATCGCCCCGGACGGTCAGGTCGTCGGGTCGGCCGTCACCGACCCCGATGGCGGGTTCGTCTTCGACGACCTGAGCGCCGGGGTGTACACCCTGATCGCCACCGGCTACCCACCGGTGGCGGCCGAGGTGCACCTGGGGGCGGGAGCACCCACCGAGACGGTGATCACCCTGCGACCCCCCACCCTGGCCGACACGGCCACCGGCAACGGCGCCGTACGCACTCCCCGACCGCCTGCCGCCAACCTTTAGCCTCCCGGGCGCTGGACTGCGATTCGGTTCCGAATGGCGCCCGCACCCCCTGCCGGAGCCGGTAACACCTGGCGGGCGGCGATCGACAGTCCGAGCGTGGTAGCACGTGCGTACCCACCTGGCCGCGCAACAGCGGGCAGCTCACTGCTCTCAGCACACCAGAGGTGAACCATGGCTGGCTTCCCCCCCATCACCGTCCGGCAACCAGTAGCAAATGATCTCGTAGCGGACCCCGTCGACGTCTGCGGTGTCGGCACCGGCTTCGAGGGGCAGATCGCGGCCCGAGTCCGCGACGACCACGGCACCGAACTGGTCGAGGACAGCATCCACGCGGGCGGGATGGGCATCTGGGGCAACTTCCACAAGCAGTTGCCGCTGACGAAGAAGCCGCAGACCCCGCGCGGGACACTCGAGGTCTTCGAGTACTCCCCCAAGGACGGGAGTGAGATCAACAAGCGGGTGATCCGGATCGTCTTCGGACCGTACCTGCTCAGCCCCTACCACGGGTTCGCCCAGTACACCGTGGTCAAGGGGGACACGCTGTCGGGCATCGCCAAGCACTGGTACGGCGACGCCAGCAAGTACCCCCGGATCTTCGAGGCGAACCGGGACCAGATCACCGACCCCGACAAGATCTTTGTCGGCCAGGTACTGCGCATCCCCCAGTAACCACCCATCCACCCCTGGCGGGGCCGACAAGGCGGAATGGCGGTCCTCCGGTCTTCCGGGGCGGGTCAGGTGACTGGGGTGAAGGTGCGGCTGGCGATAAAGGTCGGCCGTGCGGCGGGCGCGGCGAAGGGCTGCACGAGGGTGTTCTCCACGCTGTTGAACACGATGAAGATGTTCGAGCGCGGAAAGGGGGTGATGTTGTTGCCCGAGCCGTGCATCACATTGCAGTCGAACATCACCGCCGACCCGGCCGGGCCGGTGAACTGTTCGATTCCGCACTCCTGGGCCATCACCTGCAGGCTGTCCCGGTCGGGCGTGCCGATCTGCTGCTCACGCAGGGACTGTTTGTAGTTCTCCTCGGGAGTCTCACCGACGCAGGAGACATAGGTGCGCTGCGAGCCTGGCATGAGCATCAGGCCACCGTTGAAGGGGTAGTTGTCGGTGAGCGCGATGGAGATGCTCACCGCCCGCGGTGCAGGCATGCCGTCCTCCGCGTGCCAGGTTTCGAAATCTGAATGCCAGTAGAATCCGGTACCGTCGAAACCCGGCATGTAGTTGACCCGGCTCTGGTGGACGTACACCTCGGTCCCCAGAATCTGGCGGACCCGATCCAGCACGCGCGGATCGCGGGCCAGCTCCGCGATAAGCGCACTGATCTGGTGCACCTCGAAGACCGAGCGCAGCTCCTGGGAGGTGTTCTCGATGATCGTGCGCTCATCGGCGCGGACTGCCGGATCGGCGGCGAGCCGGGCCAGCTCCACCCGGTACCGCTGCACTTCCGCGTCGTCGAGCAGCCGCGGGATCAAGTGGAACCCATGGCGGGCGTGCGCGGCGAGGTCAGCGGGCACAATCGGCCCGGTGCGCCCCGGCCATACCGTCGGGTGGGTACGCGCAAGGCGCTGCGGGCGGCTCGAGGTACGGGTCGGGTACAGATCCGGGAGCACGGTCGTCATCACGCCTCCTTGCTTTCCGCCAGGCCTGGGACCAGCAAGGGGTACACCCCGTTCTCGTCGTGCACCTCCTGACCGGTCAGCGGTGGGTTGAACACGCAGATGGTGCGCATCCGGGTGAGCGGTCGAAGTTGGTGGTGCTCGTGCCGGTCGAGCAGGTACATCGTCCCCGGAGTGATCTGGTAGGTCTGGCCGGTCTCCTTGTCCAGCAGCTCACCCTCACCCTCGACGCCAGGGCAAAGGCATGTTCACAGCTTGTAGCTGTACATTACTTTAGGTGACCAGAAGTGGCAGGACCCGGATCCGGTCCCGACATATCCATTCGGTGGTTTCCTTAATCAGGTTGAAACCGTTCACCCGGAGGAGTCCGG
>DASTLT010000247.1:0-18439 GCA_035714625.1 Pseudonocardiaceae bacterium
GACGGCGTCCTCGGCGGCCCGCAGCGGGGACAATGCCCGGCTGGAGTCGAGCCGGTCCCGGCGCTCGACGGCGCGGCGCACCTCAGTCACATCATCGACCCCGTCCTGGGCTGCCCGTCGTGCCGCCCGCTCGGCGGCAGCCGCGGTGAGAAACACCTTTAGCGGGGCGTCCGGCGCCACCACCGTGCCGATATCGCGCCCCTCTACCACGATTCCACCGCCGCCCGCCGCCGCCTCGCCGATGATCTGACGCTGCTGGGCGACCAGCACCGCGCGTACCTCCGGCACCGCAGAGACCGGGCTGACCGCGGTTGTCACCGCTGGGCCGCGGATCTCCCCGGCGACGTCCACACCGTTGAGCAGCACCACCGGCACCTCCGGGTCAGTGCCTACCTCGATCCGCAGCCCAGCCACCACCTGGGCCACCGCGCATGGATCGGCAGGGTCGGCGCCGGCCCGCAGCACGCCGAGTGCGGCGGCCCGGTACATCGCCCCGGTGTCGAGGTACCGGGCCCCCAGCGACGCTGCCAGCCGGCGAGCCACGGTGGACTTCCCGGTGCCGGAAGGACCGTCGACGGCCACCACGCCCTGCAACCACTGGTGCACCCGAATGACCTCCCGCGTCGCCGACGCGTCCATTCTGCCCGCCGCAGACCCACCGAGCTGCACCGAGCCCAGCAAGGTGTCTTGGGAAAACCCCGCGCATTCTGTCGGGACCTCCGGATACCGTGCGGATCAGAGCACACTCGCAGCACAGGGAGTCAGGATGTCCACACCCGCAGTCGAAGCCGAGGCACTGGTGAAGACCTTCGGGTCCACGCGCGCGCTGGACGGCGTCGATCTCCAGATCCCATCCGGCACCGTGCTGGGTCTGCTCGGTCCCAACGGCGCGGGCAAGACGACGACCGTCCGCATCCTCACCACACTGCTGAAACCGGACTCCGGGCGCGCCCGGGTGGCCGGACTGGACGTGCTGGCCGACCCGCACGGCGTGCGCCGCAAGATCGGCCTGTCCGGCCAGTACGCAGCGGTCGACGAGAACCTCACCGGCTTCGAGAACCTGTACATGGTGAGCCGGCTGTACGGGATGCCCCGGCGCGAGGCCCGCGCCCGGGCCCGCCAACTGCTGGCCCGGTTCCGCATCGACGACGCCGCGGAGCGGACCGCGAAGACCTACTCCGGTGGTATGCGCAGGCGCTTGGACCTGGCGGGCGCGCTCGTCGCGCGGCCCGATGTGGTGATTCTCGACGAGCCCACCACCGGGCTGGACCCCCGCGGCCGGTTGGGCACCTGGGAGGTGATCGGTGAGCTGGTCACCGACGGCACCAGCGTGCTGCTCACCACGCAATACCTGGAGGAAGCGGACCGGCTGGCGGACACCATCGCGGTGATCGATCAGGGTCGGGTGATCGCGCGCGGCACCTCGGACGAGTTGAAGTCCCAGGTCGGCGGGGAACGCCTGGAGATCGTCATCGACGAGGCCGGGTACCTGCCCGAGGTCGCCCGGGTGCTCGGCGAGGTCGGCACCGGCGAGCCGACCGTCGACGAGCAGGCCCGACGGGTGAGCATCGTCGTCGACGAGGGCGCGAAATCACTGATCGAGGCACTGCGCCGGCTCGACCTGCAGAGCATCACGGTGCAGGACGTCGGCCTGCACCGGCCCACCTTGGACGACGTGTTCCTGGCGCTGACCGGGCACGCCGCTGAAACCTCCCCCACCGAGGGACCGGACAAGACAGGAGCCCGACCGTGACCGCGGTGACGACCTCGGTGCTGCGCGACAGCAGCATCATCACCTGGCGCAACCTGGTGCACATCCGACGGATCCCGGACCTGCTGCTCGGCGCCACCGTGCAGCCGATCATGTTCGTGCTGTTGTTCGCCTACGTGTTCGCGGGCAGCCTGGGTGGGGACAACTACCGGGAGTTCCTCATCGGCGGCATCTTCGCCCAGACTGTGGCGTTCAACGCCGTATTCACGACCATGGGTCTGGCCAACGACCTGCAGCGGGGCATCATCGACCGGTTCCGCTCCCTGCCGATGTCCCGGCTCGCGGTGATTCTGGGCCGGACCACCTCCGACCTCGGAATCAGCGCGATCACACTGCTCGTGATGAGCGTCACCGGCCTGGTGGTCGGCTGGCGGATCCACGGTGGACTCCCGGACGCTGCGGCGGCCTACGCGGTGTTGTTGCTGTTCGCCTTCGCGATGGCCTGGGTAGGAGCCTTCGTCGGGTTGCTGTGCCGCACCGTGGAGGTGGCTCAGAGCGCCGGGCTGATCTGGCTGTTCCCGTTCACCTTCATCTCCTCGGCGTTCGTGCCGAGCGGAAACCTGCCCAGCGTGCTGAAGGTGGTGGCGGAGTGGAATCCGGTGACCGCGGTGGCTGATGCGAGCCGCAAGCTGTTCGCCAATCTGGCGCCGGCCAGCTTCCCCGCGCCCGGCGGGTGGCCCGGGGAGCACTCCGTGCTCTACGCGGTGCTGTCCTCAGTGGTGATCATCGCGGTGTTCATGCCACTCACGGTGGCCCGCTACCGCCGGGTGGCCAGCCGCTGAGCGCGGCTACAGGCCCACAGCCTGGTAGAGCCGGCCGATCTCACCCTGGGACAGGGGGCGCACCGTGCCCGGTCGCTGCTCACCCAGGTGGAGGTCGGCGATCGCGGTACGCACCAGCCGCAGCACGGGATGACCGACCTCGGCAAGCACCCGGCGCACGATGTGCTTGCGACCCTCGTGCAGCACCACCTCGACCAGCGCTTTGCCGGGCAGCGCCTGCACGACCCGGAAGCCGTCAACCGCCACCGGGCCATCGTCGAGTTCGACGCCGGCCCGCAGGGTCCGCCCCACGGACCGGGGCACCGGACCTGGCACCTCGGCCAGGTAGGTCTTGAGCACCCGATTGGAGGGATGCATCAGCCGGTGCGCCAGCTCACCGTCGTTGGTGAGCAGCAGCAGGCCTTCGGTGTCCGCGTCGAGGCGACCGACGTGGAACAGCCGCTGCGCCCGGTCGGCCACATAATCACCGATGCACGGCCGCCCGCGGTCATCGGACATCGTGGAGTGCACCCCCCGAGGCTTGTTCAGCACGAGGTGCACCATGCCCGCGCGCAGTTCCAGCCGCAGGCCGTCGACGTGGATGACGGCCCGCTCGGGGTCGACCCGTACCCCCATCTCGCGCACCACGAGCCCGTCCACCTGTACCCGGCCCCGCGCGATCAGCTCCTCCGCACCGCGGCGAGAGGACACCCCCGCCCGCGCGAGCACCTTCTGCAGGCGGATCAACTCCGGCGCTGCTGCGGGCTGCTCAGAGCGGGACATCGTCGATGGTGTCCACATCGGGCAGCAACGGGGCGATCGGCGGCAGATCATCCAGCGAGGGCAGGCCCAGCCGCTCGAGAAACAGCTCGGTCGTGCGGTGCAGCACACCTTGGGTCTCCGGGTCGATCCCGGCCTCCTCCACCAGACCACGGGCCAGCAGGGTGCGCATCACCCCATCGACGTTGACCCCGCGCACGGCGGCGACCCGGGAGCGGGTGACCGGCTGGCGGTAGGCCACCACGGCCAGCGTCTCCAGGGCGGCCCGGGTGAGCTTGGCGCGTTGCCCTTCGAGCAGCAGCCGTTCCACAAACGGGGCGTACACGTCACGGGTGTACATCCGCCACCCCTCGGCCACCCGGCGCAGATCGATCCCCCGGGCCCCCTCGGCGTACCCCTGCCGCAGTCGTTGCAACGCAGCAGCCACCCGCCCGGTCGGCTGGTCCAGCGCGCTGGCCAGCACATCCTCCCCCACCGGGGAGTCCACCACCAGCAGCAATGCCTCCAACGCGGCGTCGAGCTCGGCGTCGCCGGACAGCGCGGGCAATACCTCCGACGCCCCGGACCGCGCTGCGGACCCGGCTACAGCCGCCGGGTCCGCAGCGGGCTCACTCATGATCACTCACCGTTGGTCCTCGTGGTCATCAGCCGCGACAGTCCCCTGCTCGGCCCCGCCGGTCTCGGGCCCGCCGGTCCACCGTACGTGCAAGTCGCCGAGCGGATCGATCTGGTCGAACACCACCAGCGCCTCGCGGTAGAGCTCCAGCAACGCCAGGAAACGGGCGACCACCTCCCGGGTGTGCCCACAATCGGACACCAGGGTGCGAAAGCTCGCGTGGCCGCGCTCAGCAAGCCAGCCGCGCAGCAGCGCGGCCTGCTCGTGCACCGACACCCGGACGGCGTGCAGGTGCTCCAGTGACACCATCGGCGGCGGTTTGGGCCGGAACACCGAGGCCGCGATCTCAGCGAACCGGGCCGCGTCAACGCCCAGCATCACCTCGGGCAACAGGCCGGCGTAACGCTCCTCCAGTGACACCGACCGGGGATAGCGGCGCAGCGCCCCGGCCTCCAGCTCCGCGAACAACGTCGCGACTTGCTTGTACGCCCGGTACTGCAGCAGTCGCGCGAACAGCAGATCCCTGGCCTCCAGCAGCGCAAGGTCCTCCTCGTCCTCGACTTCGGCGGCAGGCAGCAGCCGGGCGGCTTTCAGATCGAGGAGGGTCGCCGCGACAACCAGGAAATCGGTGGTCTCATCCAGGTCGAAGCGGTCTCCCAACTCCCGCAGGTGCCTGATGAACTCGTCGGTGACCCGGTGCAAGGCCACCTCGGTCACGTCCATCCGCTGTTGCGAGATGAGCTGCAGCAACAGGTCGAAGGGGCCCTCGAAGTTCTCCAGCCGCACGGTGAAACGGCCGGAGTCGGCGGCACTGCCCGGCACCACCGGGTCCTGCACCGCCGTCACATCGCGGCCTGACGGCACCGTGAGTGGCGATGCCAGCTATAGCTCGCATCGCCACTCACGGGTGCGCAGCACCTCATCATCGGGCAATCACCTCGCGAGCCAACGCACGGTATGCCTTCGCCCCAGCGGATTTCGGTGCCCACCGGGTGATCGGCTCACCGGCGACCGTGGTCTCCGGGAAACGAACCGTCCGGTTGATCACCGCGTCGAACACGGTGTCGCCGAACGCCTCTACCACGCGGGCCATCACCTCACGGGCGTGCAAGGTGCGCGGGTCATACATGGTGGCAAGGATCCCGATGATCGACAGCCTGGGGTTGAGCCGCTCCCGTACCTTCTCGATGGTATCGATCAGCAGCGCCACGCCCCGGAGGCTGAAGAACTCACACTCCAGTGGGATCACCACGCCGTCCGCGCAGGCCAGCGCATTGATGGTGAGCAGGCCCAGTGATGGCTGGCAGTCGACCAGAATGAAGTCGTAGTTCGGCACGAGCGGGCGCAGCGTCCGGCCCAGCGTTTGTTC
The DNA here is from genome assembly GCA_035714625.1 of Pseudonocardiaceae bacterium. Classification (GTDB taxonomy): domain Bacteria; phylum Actinomycetota; class Actinomycetes; order Mycobacteriales; family Pseudonocardiaceae. The sequence goes on from DASTLT010000247.1 coordinate 5,298, forward strand.
CCGGCCTACCTCGGTGACCAGTTGCACCTCGGCGGCGGACAGGTCGATGTTGCTGGGCAGCAGGTCCATTCCGGGCACTGACGTCGACTGGACGACCTCCTCAACCGAGACGTTATCCTCCATGATCACGTTGTAGATGGTGCGCTCGAGTTGGTGCGAAGGGACCCCCAGCCCGACCGAGAGTGCACCCTGCGGGTCGAAGTCGACCAGGAGCACCCGCCGGCCGTACTCGGCCAGCGCCGCTCCGAGATTGATCGTCGACGTGGTCTTGCCGACGCCGCCCTTCTGGTTGCAGATCGCCACCACCCGGGCCGGCCCGTGCCGGTCCAGCGGGGGGGGTGGTGGCACTGCGCGACGGGGACGCCCGGCGGGATAGATCCCATCGTCGACGGCGACGTCGTCGTCCGGGACCGGTGGTGTCGGCACAGCCAGCGGTTGCTGTGCAGACGCCCAGGTGGACATGGAACCCCGATCCCTTCTGCGAACACAGCGCGGTCCTGGCGGAGCCTATTCGGCAGTGGGTAAGGCCTTCAACGCGCCTCGCCGCTACGGGAGTCTAGGGGAGCTTTTCGCCGGTCTTGACCGGAAATACGTACCAGGCTCAGCCACGGGCCCGCGGGTGGGCGGTGGCATAGACCTCGCGCAGGGTGGCGACGGTGACCAGGGTGTAGACCTGGGTGGTGGTCACCGATGCGTGCCCAAGCAGTTCCTGGACCACCCGGACGTCCGCGCCGCCCTCGAGGAGGTGGGTGGCGAAGGAGTGCCGCAGGGTATGTGGTGAGACCGGCCCGCTGATCCCGGCCCGATCCGCAGCCTCGCGGAGCACCGCCCAGGCACTCTGCCGGGATAGCCGGGCGCCTTGGGTGTTGAGGAACACCGCAGGAATACCCCTGCCCCGCGCGGCGAACACCGGACGAGCGCAGACCAGATAGGCGTCCAGCGCGGCCAGCGCTGGACGGCCCACGGGCACCAGGCGCTGCTTGCCGCCCTTGCCGCGCAGCAGCAGGGTGCGCCCCGAGGAATCGACGTCGTCGCGGTCCAGCCCCACTGCCTCCGAGATCCGGGCGCCGGTCGAGTACAGCAGTTCCAGCAACGCCCGGTTGCGCAGCGCGCGCGGTCCCTGCTCAGCACCGAACGCCTCCAGCAGCCGCAGTACCTGGTCCACACCGAGGGCCTTGGGTAACCGTTTCGGCGGGCTTGGGGGGTGCACGTCGACAGCGACATCCGCAGCCACCAAGCCCTCCCGGTACGCGAAGCGGTGCAGCCCGCGCGCCGCGACCAGCGCCCGGGCCGCCGAGGACGGCGCCAGTGGACGGTAGTCCCCAGTCCCCTCGCGCAGCGCCGCGAGAAATCCGCTGACGTGCTCCTCGCGGACCGCGGCCAGGTCAGCTACCCCGGCCGCGCCGAGGTATACGCCGTAGCGGCGCAGGTCGCGCGCGTAGGAGTCGAGGGTGTTGGCTGCGGTGCCACGCTCCACTGCGAGGTGGTCCAGATAGCCGGAGATGATCTTGGCCAGCTCGTGCGGCACGGCTACGTCGACGGTGGATCGGGTCACCGACCTGCACCCACTTCAACCGCCACGTCCAGTGCCACGTACTCGCGGTCATGGGCCTGGGCCACCTCGAGAAGCACCACGCTACCGGCGACCACATTGACCCCCCGGGCCAGCGCCGGGTCGTCGTGCACCGCCCGGCGCAGCCCCTTGTCGGCCAAGGCGCAGACGTAGGGCAATGTGACGTTGGTCAGCGCGTAGGTGGAGGTGTGCGGGACCGCGCCGGGCATGTTCGTCACGCAGTAGAAGACCGAATCGTGCACGGTGAAGGTGGGCTCAGCGTGCGTGGTGGGCTGGGAGTCGGCGAAACACCCTCCCTGATCGATCGCGATGTCCACCAGCACCGATCCCGGGCGCATCCGGCGGACCAGATCACTGCTCACCAGGGTGGGCGCCTTGGCCCCGGGCACCAGCACGGCACCGATCACCAGATCGGCCCACAGGCACGCCTTCTCCACCTCGTAGGCGTTCGACGCGATGGTCTGCAGATGACCCCGGTAGCCGAAGTCGATCTCCCGCAGCCGGTTGATGTTGGTGTCCAGTACCACGACCTCAGCCTGCAGGCCGAGCGCGATGGTGGCCGCGTTCATTCCGGAGACCCCCGCGCCGACCACGGCGACCTTGCCAGCCGGAACGCCGGAGACCCCGCTGAGCAGTACCCCGCGCCCACCCTGCATCCGCTCCAGGAAGTGGGCACCCACCTGGGGAGCCATCCGTCCAGCCACTTCGCTCATCGGGGCCAGCAGTGGTAGCGAGCCGTCGGGCAACTGCACGGTCTCGTAGGCGATCGCGGTGACTCCGGCCTCGACCAGGGCGGTGGTGCACTCCGCCGATGCGGCCAGGTGCAGGTAGGTGAACAAGATCTGACCCTTGCGCATCCGGTGATACTCCGCCGCGACCGGTTCCTTCACCTTGAGCACCAGGTCGGCCGCGCCCCACACCTCGTCGGCCCCGGGCACGATGCGGGCCCCGGCCGACAGGTACATCTCGTCGGGGAACGCACAGCCGGCACCTGCGGCGCGTTCCACCAGCACCGCATGCCCGCGGCGGGTCAGCTCGAGCACCCCGGCCGGGGTCAGCGCGACCCGGTACTCGTGGTTCTTCAACTCCCGCGGAACACCGATCCTCACCCGGCGCCTCCCTGCTCCAGCCCGGTGCTCAGACCCGGTCCTCAGGCCCGGTCATGGCCATCATGATCCGTTGACTCGCCGCGATATCGTAACGCCGTGGTCGCGGCATCGGTCGGATCAGTTGCCGCGGGCGGCGAACCGCGCCGGGCGGTCCGGCCACGGCGCATCGGCCGGGCGCGGCGCGGCGACTGCGGTCAGCACCGCGTGCGCGGCCAGCAACCCGGAGACGCTCGCCGCGTTGACGATCTCCCCGGCCAGTACCTGGCGCACCGCCTCGACCAGGGGCAGCCGCAGCACGTCCAGATCGGCTTCCTCGTCGTCCTGGTCGGCTGGTCGGCCGATCTCGGTCAGTCCACCGGCCAGAAACACCCGTACTGCCTCGTCGCTGAACCCCGGTGAGGACAGCACGTCGACGAGCACCGACCACTCCCGTGCGGTGCAGCCGGCCTCCTCCACCAGCTCGCGCTGCGCCGCCTGCAGCGGCTCCTCCCCCGCCGCGTCGAGCAGTCCCGCGGGCAGCTCCCGGATCCGACGACCCACCGGATGCCGGTACTGGTCGATCATGACCACCGACCCCTCGTCATCCAGGGCCACGACCGCGACCGCCCCCGGGTGCTCGATGACCTCCCGCACGGCGGTCCGCCCCCCGGGCATCAGCACGTGGTCCCGGCGCAGCGCGAGAATCCGGCCGATGTACACGGTGTCGCTGCCCGCCACGGCGAACTCGTGTGCGGCACTCATCGCAGCGCTGGCTGCAGTTCGACCGGGCACCGGTCCGCCGCCCGGTGGTCCAACGCCGCCCGGACGAAGGTGGCGAACAGCGGATGTGGCCGGGTGGGGCGGCTGGTCAGCTCCGGGTGTGCCTGGGTGCCGACGAAGAACGGGTGGACGGTGGGAGGTAGCTCGACGAATTCGACCAGATGCCCGTCCGGCGAGGTTCCGCTGATCACCAGACCGGCTGCGGTGAGCTTGTCCCGGTAGGCGTTGTTCACCTCGTAGCGGTGCCGATGTCGTTCGGAGACCTCGGTGGTTCCGTATGCGGTAGCCACCACCGAGCCGGGCACCAATGATGCCGGGTAGGCCCCCAGCCGCATGGTCCCGCCCATGTCCCGCTGACCGGCCACCACATCGGCCTGGTCGGCCATGGTCGAGATCACCGCATGCGTGCTGGCCTCGTCGAACTCGGTCGAGTCCGCGCCGTCGAGGCCGGCGAGACACCGGGCGACCTCGATCACCATGCACTGCAGGCCCAGACACAGCCCCAGCACCGGAATACCCTGGGTACGGGCGTGGTGAATGGCCCCGATCTTGCCCTCGATGCCCCGAATCCCGAAGCCGCCGGGTACCAACACCCCGTCCACCCCGGTCAGGGCGGCCTGGGCACCAGCCGGTGTCTCGCAGGTATCCGAGGGGATCCAGCCGATCTCGACCCTGGCCCGGTGGGCGAAGCCGCCGGCGCGCAGGGCCTCGGTCACCGACAGGTAGGCGTCCGGCAGATCGACGTACTTGCCCACCAGGGCGACCCGCACCGTCTCCTTCGGGGCATGCACGCGGTCAAGCAGGTCTCCCCACACCGTCCAGTCCACGTCCCGAAACGGCAGCCCGAGGCGGCGCACCACGTAGGCGTCCAGCCCCTCCGAGTGCAGCACCTTCGGGATGTCATAGATGGACGGCGCGTCCGGCGCCGCGACCACCCCGTCCACGTCCACGTCACACATCAGGGCGATCTTTCGCTTCAACCCGGCCGGGATCTCCCGGTCGGCGCGGCAGACCAGTGCATCGGGCTGGATGCCGATGCTGCGCAAGGTGGCCACCGAGTGCTGCGTCGGCTTGGTCTTCAACTCCCCGGACGGGGCGAGGTAGGGCACCAGCGATACGTGCAGGAACAGGCAGTTGTCCCGGCCGACATCGTGGCGCACCTGACGGGCCGCCTCGAGGAACGGCAACGACTCGATGTCTCCCACCGTCCCACCGATCTCGATGATCACCACGTCTGGCGAACGGTCATCGTCACCGGGCGCGGACATCGCCCAGATCCGGGACTTGATCTCATCGGTGATGTGCGGAATCACCTGGACCGTGTCGCCGAGGTACTCTCCGCGCCGCTCCTTGGCGATGACCGCGGAGTAGATCTGGCCGGTGGTGACGTTGGCATTGCCGCTGAGGTTGCGGTCCAGGAACCGCTCGTAGTGACCGATGTCCAGGTCGGTCTCGGCGCCGTCTTCGGTGACGAACACCTCACCGTGCTGGAACGGGTTCATCGTCCCGGGGTCGACGTTGAGATAAGGATCCAGCTTCTGCATGATCACCCGTAACCCCCGGGCGGTCAGCAACTCGCCGAGGCTGGACGCGGTGAGACCCTTGCCCAGCGAGGAGGCGACGCCTCCGGTGACGAACAGGTACCTGGTTGGGCGGATGTGCGCCACCTTCACCCTTCTCCCGTGGTCCGGACCGGCCTGCGCGAGCGGTGGCCGTTTGCGCTGCGGCGGGCGGCGAGCCGCCGACCACGGAGCTTTACGGTAACACTGTTGCGCCCACCCGTCTCATCAGCGCGCTCAGCTCCGGTTCAGCCCTGAATCGCGGGGACGGGGGCCTGCGCGGTGTCCGCCGTGCCGTACCGGCCGGCGCGCCCCTGCGCCTGCTCGGCGAGCGCGAGCACGGTGGCCACCCGCCCGGCCGCGGTGCTGACGTTATCAACGGTGGAGAGCATCGAGGTCGCTGCGGTGTCCGCGCGGACCACCCCGATCGGGCCGGTGGCCGCCGCGGACCCAGGCCGGCCGGCGAGCACAGCACCTGCACCGGAACGGTCCAGTTGGGTGGCGAACCGGGCCACAGTGCCGGTCCGGTCCCCGCTGCCCTCAGCACCGGTGGCGCTTCCGGTGAGCACCACCGCGAGCTGCGCCGGCCGAATCTGACGACCGAGGCGGATGAAGCCGCCGTCACCGAGCCCGGCGAACGCGGCGGCGGACTCCACCGGCGAGGCTTGCGGCTGGCCGGTACGCGGGTCGACCAGAAGAAGGGAACCGAGCAACCCCCCGGTCAACGTGCCGGCATCGGTGGTCATCGGCAACTGCCGCCCGGCTGGCAGCAGCCGGGCGGTGAGCTCGCTGAGCTGATCGGCGCGTGCCGGGTCACTGAAGGCCGTGGTGAGCTGCAGTTCCCCGGTGACGGTGGCACCGGCCTTGCTCAACAGTGTGGTGAGCGCGTCCCGGTCGGCTGGATCAGCGTCCGCGGTCGTGACCACCACCACGCTGCGATCCCGCAGGGTGTCCCGGACCACGCGCGGACCGACCGCCTGGACGAAGGTGCTCGTCTCGGCCAGTTGAGCCTCCCGAGCGGCGCCCTCGGCTTGCAGCTCGCTGACCTGGCGACCCAGCTCGTCACGGTCGGCGCTGAGCCCGGACAGCACCCGCTCGCTGATCTTGGTGGATCCGAGGACCACCCCGACCGCGAGCGCGAGGAAGCAGGCGGCAAGGGAGACGACGTGGTAACGCAACGAGATCACGGTCTACAGCAACCCCTTCAACCAGGAGACGACATCATGCCAGGTGTTGCTAACCAGCACGGCGTAGGCACTACCGGCACCGGAGACCAGGATCGCGGCGAGCGCCGCCAGCAGCCCGGCCGACACCAGCAGCAGGGCCGCGCCTGCCGTCACCCGGCTGCGGCAGAGCGCTGCCACCACCCGGCCATCGACCAGCCTGCTGCCCAGTCGGAGCCGGGTGAGGAAGGTGGACGGGTTGGAGCCCGACCGACCGCGGTCGAGGAACTCGTGCAGGGTGGCCTGGAAACCCACCGTGATCACGAGCGTGGCGCCGTGCGCCTCGGCCAGCAGCAGCGCGAGATCCTCCGGGTTGCTCATCGCGGGGAAGGTCACCGCCCCGATACCCAGGTCTTGGATCCGTTCCAGCCCCGGGGCGTGACCATCCGGGTAGGCGGGCACCACGACGTCAGCACCGCAGGTGAGCGTGCCGGGCTCGATATCGTCTGGATTGCCCACAATGAGGTGCGGCTGGTGCCCGGCGGCACGCAGCGCGTCGGCCCCGGCCCCCACCCCGATCAGCACCGGCTGGTACTCGCGGAGGAAACGCCTCAGCGCGGCCAGCTCGGAGATGTGACCATACCCAGCGGCCACCACCAGCACCTCCCGACCGCGGATCGGGACCGCAACATCGGGCACCCCCACGCCGTCGAGGATCAGGGACCGCTCGTGGCGAAGATACTCGATGATGTTCGCGGAGAACGCCTCGAGCTGGGTGGACAGGCCGGACTGAGCCTCGGTCATCAGGTCGGCAATCGAGTCGGTGGTCTGCTCGATGCCACGGACCAGCTCGGTGTCCCCCGCGTACACCGCTGCTCCGTGCAGCCGTAACCGGGTCCCTTCCTTGATCCGCAATGCGGTGACGCCCACCCCGTCAACCAGCGGAATCCCTGCCGTGACCAGGATCTCCGGACCCAAGTTGGGGAACCGGCCCGAGATCGAAGGAGCTGCGTTGACCACACCCCCCACGGCTGCTGCCACCAGTGCGTCAGCGGTCCGGCGATCGAGGTCCACCTGGTCGAGCACCGCGATGTCACCGGGGCGCAGGCGGTGCAGCAGCTCGTCGATGCGACGGTCGACCCGGGCCACTCCGTGCACCCCGGGCAGCGCCGAGCGGGACCGTCCGAACACACTGGAGATCTTCATGCCGGTGATGGTGACAAACCTGGTCCCGGGAAAGGAGCCGACGCGCCGCAGCGACGGCACCATGGCTCTGTCGGGTCCACCCGGTCGGGGTTCGCTACCTGGGGCGGGGTCAGCCTGCCTTGCGACGGCGAGGGCGTTTGTCCGCCGCAGCGGTGGCCAGCAGCTCCTCGGCATGCGCCCGCCCGGTCTCGGTGTCGTCCAGCCCGGCGAGCATCCTGGCCAGCTCGCCGATCCGGGCCTCGTCGTCCAGTTCTCGGACCCCGCTGCGGGTCAGGCCGGTGACGTAGCTGGCCTTGTCCACCATCAAGTGCCGGTCGGCGTAGGCGGCGACCTGCGGCAGGTGGGTGACCACCAGAACCTGGTGAGTCCGGGCCAGCCTGGCCAGCCGCCGCCCGATCTCGACCGCGGCCCGCCCGCCGACCCCGGCGTCCACCTCATCAAAGACCATCGTAGGTACTGGATCGGCATCGGCCAGTACGACCTCCAGCGCCAGCATCACCCGGGACAGCTCTCCCCCGGAGGCCCCTTTCTGCACCGGCAACGGGCCTGCCCCGGGGTGCGGCGCCAGGCGCAGCTCCACCTCGTCGGCGCCGTCCGGCCCGGCCCGCAACCGCGCACCACCAACGGTGAGGCTGGCCGGTTCCCCCTCCCCTGCCAGGGCCGGGGCCACGACAACGGACAGCCGCGCCTGCCCCATGGCCAGCCCGGCCAGCTCCATGGTCACGGCGTCCCCGAGTTCCTTGGCGGCCGCGACCCGGGCCGCGGTGAGGGTGGCAGCCTGCCGGCTCAGTTCGGCGGCCAGCTCGTCGTGCCGGGCCGCCAGGGCGGCAAGGGCCTGTTCGGAGGTGTCCATGCCGGCCAGCCGCTGGCGCGCCTGCGCGGCCCAGGCCAGCACCCCCTCGACGTCGGCGGCGTACTTGCGGGTGAGCTGCTTGAGCTCGGCCTGCCGGGCCAGTACCTGCTCCAGCCGGCCCGGGTCGGCGTCCAAGCCGTCCAGATAGCCCCCCAGCTCGGCGCCGACATCGGCCAGCAGCGCGACAGCCTCCGCCAGCCGTGGGACCAGCGCGCGCAGTGCCGGGTCTTCCGCGCTGTGCAGCCGTCGACGGGCCGCCCCAGCCAGCCCGAGCGCGCCCGGCTGATCGGGATCCCCATCCGCGGCGCCGCTTACCGCGGCCTGCGCGATGGTGGCGGTGATCCGTAACTGGTCGGCGTCGGCGAGCCGACGGGCCTCGGCCACCAGCTCGCCGTCCTCCCCGGGCTGCGGGCCCACCGCGCTGATGTCGGCCAGGCCGTGCCGGAGCAACTCGGCCTCCCTGGCCAGCTCCTGGCCGCGCTCACGGCGCTCAGTAAGCTCCGCACCGCAGGTCAGCCACTCCTGCCGGACCCGGCGGTAGGCGGCCAGCGGCCCGGCCACCGCGTCGCCAGCGAAACGATCCAGCACAGCCCGCTGCTCACCAGCGCGCAGCAGCCGTAACTGGTCGTTCTGGCCGTGCAGTGCGAGCATGCCATCGGCCAGATCGGCCAGCACCCCCGCCGGCACCGCGCGTCCACCCAGATGGGCCCGGGAGCGACCGTCCGCAGTCACCGTGCGGCTGGCGATCAAGCTGCCGTCCTCGTCGGTCCGAGCCCCTACCTCGGCGGCCAGGAGCGCCGCCGGGCTACCCTCGGCGAGCCGGAAACGACCCTCCACCACAGCGCGGTCGGTGCCGCTGCGGACCCGGGAGGCGTCGGCCCGGCCCCCGCTGAGCAAATGCAGCCCAGTGACCACCATTGTCTTCCCCGCGCCGGTCTCACCGGTGATCACAGTCAGCCCGGGGTGCAGGTCCAGCGTGGCCGCATCGATCACACCGAGGCCCTCGATGCGCATCTCGGTGAGCACTGCCGCACCCTAGCGCGCCGGACCGACCACGGCTGCATGACGCAGCAAAATCGGCGTCAACAGGGCCGCGGGAGCTGCCGGCTCGGGCGCTGTCCCGAGCAGCCCTGGGGTGGGCCCCGCCAGCCCTGCACGGGCAGCCCGAACTTGCGCACCAGCCGGTCGGTGAAGGGACAGTCGTGCAGGCGCACCAGTCGGATCGGGGTGGCACCCCGGATTATCTCGACCCTGGACCCCGCGGGGAGCTTGAAGGTCCGCCTCCCGTCGCAGCACAGCACGGCGCTGTGCCCGTGCGGGTCGGTCTCCACGGCCACCACCGAGTCCGGAGACACCACCAGTGGACGCGCGAACAGCGCATGCGCGTTGCTGGGGACCATGACGAGCGCGTCCACGTCCGGCCACAGGATCGGCCCTCCCGCGGAGAAGGCGTAGGCGGTGGAACCGGTGGGGGTGGCGCAGAGCACCCCGTCGCAGCCGAAACCGGAGACCGGTCGGTGGTCCACCTCGAGCACCACCTCCAGGATCCGCTCTGGGCGGCCCTTCTCCACGCTGGCCTCGTTGAGCGCCCAGGTGTGGGCCAGGCTCATGCCGTTGAGGGTTGCGGTGACGTCTACCGTCATCCGCTCATGCACCAGGTAGTTGCGGGTCACGATGGCGTTCGCCGTCTCGTCGAGGGAGTCAGCCTCGGCCTCGGCCAGGAACCCGATCCGACCCAGGTTCACCCCCAGCAGGGGGATCCGGCAGGGCCGGGCCAGCTCCGCGCTGCGCAGCAGGGTCCCATCGCCGCCGAGCACCACGACGAGCTCCACCCCATCCGCGGCGTCCGGCCCGGTGGGCACCACCCGGTCGCGTAACGACTCGCCAAAGTAGCCGGCCTCCTCGGCGAGCACCCGGATCCCGATGCCGGCTGCGACCAGCCGATGGGCGAGATCCTCAGCGGTTTTCCGGTTGTGCGGGTGCCCGGTGTGCAGCACGAGCAGCACTTCCCGTCGGGCGCTCATCGCGGACCCTCCTGCACCGCGCGGTGGACCAGTTCCTCGACGCCCCGTCCGGAACCGGCCGCCCCGCGGCGCAACCACACGAAGTATTCGACGTTGCCCGACGGGCCGGGCAGCGGGCTCGCGGTGACATCGACCAGGTGAAGCCCGAGATCGGTCGCTGCCGCCACGACGCCAAGCACCGCGCCGGCGCGCAGCGCCAGGTCGCGGACCACCCCGCCAGTACCCAGCCGATCACGACCGACCTCGAACTGCGGCTTGACCATGGGCAGGAGATCACCGTCCGGTGCGGTGCAACCGACCAGCGCGGGCAACACCAGCCGCAACGAGATGAACGACAGGTCGGCCACCGTCAGCTCGACCGGCTCCCCAATCTGCCCAGGTGTCAGGGTCCGGATGTTCGTCCGGTCGTGCACCCGCACCCGCGGATCGGTGCGTAGCCGCCAGGCCAGCTGCCCGTAGCCGACGTCGACAGCCACCACCTCACGAGCCCCGCGGTGCAGCAACACGTCAGTGAATCCCCCGGTGGACGCCCCCGCATCCAGGCACCGCCGGGATGCTACCACCGGGCCCCCGCCGGACAGGCCGTCCAGCGCGCCCAGGAGCTTGGCGGCCCCCCGCGATACCCACGGGGGTTTCTCCTGCCTGCTTCGCACCACCAGGGGGGTGTCCGGGGCGACCCCGGTGGCGGCCTTGGTGGCGGGCACTCCCCCGACCTGGACCAGCCCCTGAGCCACCAGCTCGACGGCCTGCTCCCGGGACCGGGCGAGTCCCCTGCGTACCAGCTCAGCGTCCAGCCGAGCTCTTCGCGCCACTCAGACCTCGTCGATGCTCGCCAGGGCCGCGGTCAGCGCCTCGTGGACGGCATTGAACCGCGCAACGTGCTCGCCGACCGGCAACTCGTCCAGATCCTGCAGCCCCTCGAGCGCGCTCGCGATGCCGGTGCCGGTGGGGACCGCATGCGACGTCATGAAGGTGCTCTCCTTGCCCACCTGGTCAGCCCTTACCGTCCAAACCCACCGCCGCGAGCGCAGCCGCGGCGGTGTCGTCGCCGGCCTGGACCCGGGCCGGTCCGGCCTGCTCCCTCCACCAGGTAGCACACAGGGTCCGCAGCGCGTCGAGCGGGTCACCGGAGGTTCCGTTTCCATACAACACCACAGTGCGGTCCTCGGTGTCCGCCCGCCACCCCGGCCGCACCTGGATCCGGGTCTCCTCGATGCAGCCGCGCAGCACCCGCAGGTCGGCACCGAGGTGCACCGGGCGCTGCTGCGGGGGCGCCACCAGCAGTGCGGCCGCATCGGCCACCCCAGACAGGACCAGCAACGAGTCCAGTCCAGCGGCGCAAGCACCAGCAATGTCGGTGTCCAGCCGGTCACCGACGACCAGCGGGCGGCGGGCGCCGAGACGGTCTACAGCGGCGTCGAGCAGCGGGCGCTCCGGCTTTCCCGCCACGGTGGGCTCCTGGTCCGTCGCGGCCCGCAAGGCCGCCACCATGGCACCGTTACCGGGCAGCAAACCACGTTCGGTGGGCAGCGTGCGGTCCACGTTGCAGGCCACCCACCTGGCGCCGGCCCGAATGGCCAGGCATGCCTCGGCCAACCGGGCCCACCCGGTCTGCGGGGAGTGGCCCTGCACAACGGCAGCCGGACACTCGGTAGCCGTGGTCACCGGTCGCAGCCGGGCCGCACGTACCGACGCGGCCAGCGCCTCGGTACCGACCACGAGGACTGCTGCGCCGGCGGGCAACTGTGAGGCCAGTATGGCCACCGCGGCCTGGGCACTGGTGAGCACCTCCTCCGGAAGGGTCCGAACACCCAGTGCGGTGAGGTACTCGGCAACCTCGGACGGTCCCCGGGAAGCGTTGTTGGTGATGAACTGCAGTGCCATCCCACCCGCCCGCAGGTCGTTGACCACATCAGGCGCGCCCGGCACGGGTTCGGCTCCCCGCACAACGGTGCCGTCTAGGTCCAGCAGCACCGCGTCGTAGCCCGCACGCTGGGCCTTCACTGGGGTCCCACCCGGGCATCGAGTTCTGCGGCCCGCTCGGCAGCATCGGTCAGGCCCTCCACATCGGCCTCCGCCGCGGCCACGAACCACCGAACGGCATCCTGCTGGCGACCTGCGGCCAGCAGGTTGTCCGCGTAGGCGTACCGCAGTCGGGCCCGCCACGGTTCCGGCCCGACCGCGTCCAGGTCCGGACCTTGCAGTGCCACCACCGCAGCGTCGAACTGGCCGAGGTCCCGCCGGGCGCCCGCAGCGACGATGCGTAACTCCACCGCCTCCTCGGTGCCGAGTCGCGCAGCCTCCGGACTCCGCGCGATCTCCAATGCCCGCTCCGGGCGTCCCAAGGCACGCTCGCAGTCGGCCAGCAGAGCCAACTGGCCCGGCCCGCCACCCAGCCGCCGGGCAGCGCGCAGCTCGGCCAGCGCCTCTGACCACTCCCCGGTGTGGTATGCCGCGACGCCGGTGGCCTCTCGGACCACCGCGACCCGGCTGCCCCGGCTACGGGCGAAGCGGGCATGCGCCAGCGCCAACTCCGGATCGTCCTCCAGCACCCGCCCGGCAGCCACCAGGTGGCTGGCGACCAGATCAGCCAGGCCCTTCGGCAGTGTCAGCAGTTCCTTGCGAACCTCTCGGTCAAGCTCCGACGGATCGACATCCTCCGGAAGATCGGGGCGCAGGACGTCGGACTCATCGCGGCGCCGCGACGCCACCCGGTCCTCATTCTTCCGGGCTCGCCACCCGCCGCGTTCCCCTTGCTCCCCTGCCACGGGTGTTGGTCCTCTCGTGGGTGCATGGGTTAAATAAAGGGGGGGCCCTGGGTGGTGGGCCCCCCTTTTTTATTTTTTGTGGGTGGTGGGTGTTCGGCGGTGTCCTACTCTCCCACACCCTGGCGGGT
>DASTLT010000248.1:0-5360 GCA_035714625.1 Pseudonocardiaceae bacterium
ACGGACTCACCCGGCGGCAAGACCACCGACTGCGCCGGGGCATCCGGGTGGTACATGTAGTACTCCGCACCGAGCCGCTGGTCGGGAGGCTGCGCCGGGCACAGGGCGCGTTCGCTGCTCGCTACCGGGAATTGAGCACAGTCGGCAATGGTCGCGGCCCGGCCGTAGAGCACAATGTTCCCCTGCGACCCGGTCAGGCCCCACCCCCCGACGACCGAGCGGACGTAGCCGGCGTAACTGACCATCACCACGAGAAAGCCGAGGGTGAGGGCAGCGACCCGCAGCCCGAGCTGGCGCCAGCCCGCTCTGCTGCCCCACAGCGATCCGGCGAGCACCAGGTAGGCCACCGCAGGCAGCACCATGGTGGCACCGACCAGCCGCAGCAGCACGGAGCAGCCAATCAGCAGGCCGACGAGGCCAGCCCGCCCCGGGGTCGGCAGGCCCCACCAGGTCAGCACACCGACGATCACCACGAGGATCGCCTCGAACCACACCTCGGACAAGATGTTGTGCTCGATCTGCACCTGATAGGAGTCCAGCAGCAACGGCGCGGTCGCCAGCGCGGCCAGCCAGCGTCGGGCCCCGTAGCGCAGCAGTAGCAGGTAGCTTCCAACGGCGATGCCAAGCCCGAGCAGGTGCTGCACCACGGTCACCAAGCGAAGATCACCAAAGAGCAGCAGGGCGTTGAGGATCAGCTCGTAACCAATCGGACGAAACCCGTCCGGGCGCAGCGCCTCGACGTTTTCCAGGTATTGGAAGGAGTCGATCCACAGCAGGGCGGGCTGGTAGGCCAGCACCGTGAGTACCCGCAGGGCGGCACCCATCGCCAGCATCACCAGAAGCATCCAGTGCCGGTGCACCACACCGGGTACCCCGGACAGCCACCAGCGCAGTGCCGAGCTGGCCAGGGCAAACCAGCGCTGGACCCAGCAGCGCAGGGTCCGGCCAGGTCCCGGCGAGGCACCGGGCGCGGGTGGCGCCAGCGCTGTGGTCACCGGCCCGGTCCACCAGGGGCAGGAGGAGCAGCGGTGCGGCTGGTTTCCGGAGCCGTGCCTGCGGTGAAATCCTTCCAGACCGTGGCCAAACCGTCGAGCAACGAGACCGCGGGCAGGTAGCCCAACTGCTCGCGAGCCCGGCTGATGTCCACGATCACCGCAGGCATCTCGCCGGGCTTGGCGGGCACGTGCTGCACCGGCAGCGCGCAGCCGGTCACCGTGCGCACCGTCTCGACCAGCTCCAGCACGGTCACCGAGCGGCCCGTCCCGATGATCGCGGTGCCGGTGTAGCTGCGGTCCCAGGCGGCGAGCACCGCCGTCAGCACGTCATCGAGGTGCACCAGATCGCGTCGCTGCAGCCCGTCGCCATAGACCTGCACCCCGGCCCCGGCCAGCGCAGCCCGCATCATCCGCGGCACGAAGCTGTCCTTGTGCCCCATTCCAGGACCGTAAATATTGGTGCAGCGCAACGCGGCGGTGGCCATGCCGTAGGCGCCCGCGTAGCCCGACAGCAGCATCTCGCAGGCGGCCTTGGTGGCGCCGTAGGGCGTCAGCGGGTGCAGCGGCGCCATCTCGTCCACCGTCGCATGCCCGACGTCGCCCACCACCGCGTTGGTCGAGGCCATGATGAACCGCCCGACACCGGCCTGCCGGCATCCCTCCAGCAGGTCCTGGGTCACGGCCACATTCGCCTGATAGGTGGCGGCCGGGTGCTCGATCGAGCGCAGCACCGAGGTGATGGCGGCCAGGTGCAGCACCCCCGCCACCTCCCCGCCGCCCAGCGCTTCGGCGATCAGGCCCGCCTCGGTGAGGTCACCGACGACGCTGCGGACCGCCGAATCGGGATGTGCCCTGCGATCGACCACGGTCACCGGATGGCCCCGGGCGGCGAACGCGGCGACGGCAGCACGGCCGACGAAACCGGCTCCTCCGGTGATCACAACCCGGCCTGTTGGAGGGATCATCGGGGCGGAGCTTATCGGGTGAACGAGCGGGCCAGCTCGATGAGGGTGCGGGTGGCGAACCCGGTACCACCCGGGTTGACCTCGTCGTAGCTCTGCTCAGCCCGGGCCGGACCGGCGATGTCCAGATGCGCCCAGGCCAGCCCCGCGGTGAACTCCCGCAGGAACAGCGCCGCGGTGATCCCCGGCGGTCCCGGCGGGCACTGCCGCAGGTCGGCGAGGTCGGAGCGGACGTCGTCGGCATAGTCGGCGACCAGCGGCATCGGCCACCAAGCCTCGCCGGTTAGGCGGCCGGCGGTCTGGATCCGCTCGGCCAGGCTGGGCTCGGTGGCGAACAGCCCGCCGGTGCGCAGGCCCAGCGATACCTTCATCGCGCCGGTCAGCGTCGCCACGTCGACCAGGGTGGTCGGCGCCAACGCGCGCACCGCGTGGGCCAGCGCGTCGGCGAGTACCAGCCGGCCCTCGGCGTCGGTATTGGTCACCTCGGTGGTGGTGCCGTTCACGTGCCGCACCACGTCGGCCGGTCGGTAGGCAGTCCCGGACACGTGGTTCTCCGCGCAGGGCACCAGCCCGGTCACCCGCAGTGGCAGGCTCAGCTCGCCGATCGCCAGCACCGCCGCGATCACCGCCGCACCTCCGGACATGTCCGTGCGCATCAGGTGCATGCCCTCCGCGGGTTTGATCGAGATTCCCCCGGTGTCGAAGGTGATGCCCTTGCCGACCAGCACCAGATGCTCATCGGTACTGGCGGCGGGGGGCTGCCAGGCCAGCTCGAGCAGCTTCGGGGGGCGGGCTGAACCACCACCGACCGCGAGCACTCCACCGAAGCCGTGCTCGGCGAGCCACCGCTCGTCGCGCACCGTGGTCTGCAGGCCGGGCACCGCAGTGGCCAGCTCCGCCGCGGTGCCGGCCAGCCAGGCGGGGTCCTTCAGCCCGCTCGGCGTGTTGGCGAGATCCCTGGCCAGCCCGGTGGCCCGGCCGAGCACCTTCGCTCCGGCGACCGCCTCGGCGACCGGCTGCGGCGCCTGCCCGGGCGCGACGACCAGCCGTACCGCAGTCAGCCGTGGTGGCGGCGCCCCGCTGGTCAGCCGGTAGCAGTGCGAGCCCACCACGCATCCCAGCGCCAGCGCTGCGGCCTGCTCAGCGGTGGTGTCGGGCAGCAGGTGCACCTGCACGGTGCGCGGAGCCGGCTCGGTCCGGTCCACCAGGCGAGCCGAGGCAGCGCGGACCAGTGCGGCACCGGCGGCGCGCCAGTGCTGCGTGCTGCCCTGCCCGATGCCCAGCACCCACCCGTGGTCCGGCTGCCGGCGTTCCGGCGCGGCGGTGGCCAGCGGCACCGGTGCCGTGGACCCCGCGGTGGCCGTGATCCGACACTCGGCCAGCCACTGCTCGTCGACGCCGAGCGCGCCAGCACCAAGGCCAAGGATTGGCGGACCGTCCGCTGCAGACTGTCGGACCAGGACGACATCCGGGACGCCGGGGCCGTGCGGGTCGACCCGAACCTCGACCAGCGGCGTGGGGATGGTCAGTGTCGAGGGCACTGGTGAGGGCCGTCACTCCACGACAGCTCGTAAAGCATCCCCCAGTTCGCCTGCCTCGTCCTTCGACATCTCGACGACGAGCCGCCCACCGCCCTCGAGGGGGACGCGCATCACGATGCCGCGTCCCTCCTTCGTCACCTCGAGGGGACCGTCGCCGGTCCGGGGCTTCATGGCCGCCATAGCGTGCTCCCTCCATGCAATTGTCACCGCGGGTGGCCACGCGACACGGGTGACCCCCTGCATTCTCCCTTATCGGCTCCGACGCGTGAAACCAACCGATGATCTCGTACCGGTCCGTCCACCCGGGACCCCCGAAGGCGGCGGGCAGCGGCGAGTGGCGGCGTCAGCCGGGGGCGGCCCGGCGGAAGCAACCAGCCAGGTGGTCGTCGACCATTCTGGTCGCCTGCATCAGCGCGTAACAGGTGGTAGGACCGATGAAGGTGAGCCCACGGCGGCGCAGGGCGCGAGCCATCGCCACGGACTCCTCGGTACGGGCCGGTACCTCGGCCAGGGTGCGCGGAGCGCGCCGCTGGGTGGGGTCGGGTGCGAAGGACCACAACAGGTCGTCGAGATCCGCGCCGAGCTCGGTGACCACCCTGGCGTTGCGCACCGTCGCCTCGATCTTGGCGCGGTTGCGCACGATGCCGGGGTCGGCGAGCAGCCGCCGCACGTCGTCAACGGTGAACGCGGCGACCTTCACCGGGTCAAACCCGGCAAAGGCGCGCCGGAAGGCCTCCCGCTTGCGCAGGATCGTCAGCCAGGACAGCCCCGACTGGAATGCTTCCAAGCTGAGTCGTTCGAACAGGGGCGCCGTCCCGTGCACCGGCACCCCCCACTCGGTGTCGTGGTACGTACCGTAGTCGGGGGTGGCGATGGCCCAGGGGCAGCGCAGCCGGCCATCCGGGCCCGGCTGCGGACTCATCGACCGCACGCTCGGGGCCTCACCGAGAGTAGGTCCGGCACAGGTCCGCGAAGCGGCGCAGGGACAGCCGCAGTCCCCAGCCGAAAACGGGCCGAATCAGCAGCCAGCCCAGCCTGCCCAGCACACCCAGCGGCAGCTCCAGCTTCTCGGTCCACTCCAAGGTGGCTGCGCCGGGCCCACGCGGCCGCACCGCGAAGATGCCGGTGCCGCGCACCAGCCAGCCAATGTGGTGTACCTCACACCGCAGCGGGGCGTCCCAGCGGGTGATCCGCATCCGGTCGCTGATGCCGATCCCGCGCACCCCGGTGACCGCCTCGACCTCCGAGCCGACCGAGCGGCCGTCCCCGCGGAGCACCCGCACCGTGGTGCCGAGCATCCATTCGTCCTGGTGCTCCCAGTCGGTAGCGACCGCGAACACCGTCTCCGGTGGGGCCGGCACATCGACCCGCATGGTCAGCTCGGCGTCCATCGCTGCGCCTCCAGTTCGTCCACCCGGGTGCGCAGCTCGTCAAGCTCCGCAGCAACCCGCTGCAGCGTCCAGTCCACCTCCGACATCCGATACCCCCGCAGCACCAGGGCGAACCGCACCGACCGCAGGTCGTCCCCGGTGATCGGCCCGTTCGGCAACCCGGTCGGCGTCGCGTCCCGCGGCAGTGGCGCCAGCTCCTCGCCCCGGCCGAAGATCAGCGAGGCGAGCAGGAACAGCACCGCGGCCACGACCGCCGCCACGACGAGATAACTCAGCACCGTGCCCACCTGCCCGATCTTGGCACGTTGACGGCTCTTCAAGAGCCACCAACTAGATGAGTGATTCCTAATCCGGCTCGGTGTGGCGTGGCGGCTTGATCAGCGATGAGGAGGAGGGCATCGATGGTCGGTTGTGAAGACAGACCTCGATACCCTCCTCATCACACTGTATGTCCTGATCGACGATCACATC
>DASTLT010000249.1:0-16774 GCA_035714625.1 Pseudonocardiaceae bacterium
CAGCACCGCCGATGCTCCACCCATCACCCCCTGGAAGATCCGCACGACACGCCGACAGCACCGCCGCCAGTCCGCCAGCCGTCCTCACCCAGCGACGCCCGACTCAAGCCAAAGTGCAAAAGTCGAGCGTGTGATGTTCGAGTCCAAAATCCGGACTCGCTGGCTTCTCGCCCTGCTCGGTTCAAGAATCGTTCGCGGCGGACCTCGTCAGGTGCAACCAAGAAGACTAGCTTAAAGTTGTCGCCGAGCTTCTCGCGGAAGAACGCCCAGTCGCTGGTGTACCTTAGGGAATCTATCACGTATCTATGTGATAGATCATGGGCCTGCGGCATCAGTTCCCAGACGGCATGTGGTCCCCGTTCTTTTATGATCCGTGCTCCTATATCCTGAAGCGAGGCATCATCGGCAGGAATGCCTTGATCCTCAAGCAGGCGAACCAGGATATCGCGTGACCTTACATGCTCAAAACCGAACTGCTGACTCAGGAAACCGGCAATAGTGGTCTTTCCTGCGGCCACTTTCCCGGCAAGTCCTATAACAAGTTGGCCCCTGCGCTTCCCGCTTGTCATGGCATACACGCTCGAGTGGCAGTAAATGCACCCGCACTTAGCGGGTTGACTCCGGACATCTCCTTCGTCCAGGTGTGGTAAGCCGCAACCGGCAGCTCCGGACGAAGCGGCAACATGGTGTACCCAGTACACACAGGCTGCAGATCGAGCCACTTCTTCCAGGGTCTGTGCTCAGCCTTGGTTGACATACAGTCACCTTCTATCAGAATCGGACACCGAAACGTGAAGGTCCCTGTCGCGCCGTGCAAGTGGCAGATACCCCTCACCGGTGAGCCGCTACTCGGGGGCACACTGTACCTGCTCAACTGACTACCGACCGACCAGGCAGACCTCGTGGTGAACCCGATCACCGAGCGGGTCAAGGTCAGGGTAAGGTCAGCCGGGGGGCTGAGCAGGGGTGGGCGAGTCAGGGACCCGGATAACTTGCCGTGCTCGTCGTTGGGATCGCCCGCAACGTTCTTGTGGCAGGGCGGACCATACGGACCCACGGTGAACGCCGGACAAGTCGCCGACCACGGATTTCGTGGACTTAACCCGGCGTTGGGAGCGGTCCTAACACACGACCGGCACCTGGCGAGCCCGAGGGGATTCCGGCGCGGAAGGCTTGCCGACCCGGCGCCCGACCCAGCACAGTGGCAGCAGACCCCATCCCAACCAGACGGTGATGGTGGTCTGAACCCATGGTTGCCCCGGAGGCGTTCGACCGGCCCGCGCTGGCTCCCTTGTGGGCCGAGCTGCGCCGGCGCTTCGAGGTTGCCGGGGACGGGGAGGTGCGCACGGGTCCGGCTGGCCGCGCTGGCCCCGGACCAGCGCTCCGCGCTGGCCGACCTGCTCGGCCTGGCCCGGCTGCCCGGTGAGCCCGCCACGGTGGCTGTCGAGCGGGCCTCACCTCACCGAAGCCCAGCAACCGGTCTGGCGGGAAGTTTGGCGTACTATGGCCGCATGAGCGCTGTGCCGGTGGGCGATGCACGAGATCACTTCTCCGAGTTGGTCGCTGAGGTCGAACGCACCCATGAGCGGGTGACCGTGACCCGGCACGGACGGCCCGTGGCGGTCCTGCTGTCGCCCGAGGATCTGGAGTCGCTGGAAGAAACGCTGAACATCCTGTCCCAGCCAGGGGCGCTGGAAGAGATCCGGGAGTCCGCGGCGGACGTCGCAGCGGGGCGAACGGTGAGCATCGAGGAGGTCCGGGCGGAGTTTGGTCGGTCGGGTGAGTGACGAACCCTTCCGCGTGCGCCTCACTGCGACTGCGCAGCGCTGCCTTCGCCGGTTGCCGGAGAAGATCGTTAGGGCGTGCCTGGAGTTCATCGCGGGCCCGCTCGCGGCTGACCCGTATCGGCTCGGCAAACCGCTGCAGCGGGAGCTGGCCGGGTACTACTCAGCTCGCCGCGGTGCGTACCGCGTGGTGCACGAGATCGAGGACAGTGCTCGTATCGTGATCGTTGCCCGGGTAGATCATCGAGGCGACGTCTACCGCTCCCGCTGAGGGTCGCCAAGGAGCCCGAGACGGTGGCCGCGGGCGGCACCTCGGCCGGCGGGGGTGCGTTCATGACCGCAAAGTGTGATCCCGCGAGCCCCGCTTCCGTCAAGCTCACACCGAAGGACCAGCGTCCGGGGTATCAAAATTGTCCGCTGGAAACTCCTGGTAAGCACCGGACCTCACTGATAGAGGGGGAGTCCGTGCCAATCCGACCCACCAGCAAGGAGCTTGCAATGACAGCCGCGGCTGAGCAAGACACGTGTGACACCGGAATAGTATATGTCATGTCCAACCAGGAAACCGGAAACTCCGTGACGGTCTTCAGTCGCGCAGCCGATGGGAGCCTCACCCAGGGGCGCACCTTTCCGACCGGCGGTCTCGGCGCCGGTAGCGTGAACAACCCGCTGGATTCCTTGCTTTCGCAAGGCTCCCTGGCCATCAGCGAGGACCGTCGTTTCCTGTTCGCGGTCGATGCCGGCAGTAACGAGGTCTCCGTCCTGGCCATCGACGGCGAGACGCTGACCCTGACCGACCGGGCGCCCTCGGGCGGTACCCGCCCAGTCAGCGTGACCGTCCACCAGAACCTGGTCTACGTGCTCAACAGCACTGAAGGGACGATCACCGGGTTCACCGTGAACGCCGACGGGAAGCTGTCCCCGCTGGCCGGCTCGACCCAGACCCTGATCGGTGGCACCGACGCCGGTCCCTCCCAGGTGCAGTTCACCCCGGACGGCACCCAGCTCGTGGTGACCGAGCGGGGAAACAACGTGATCGACGTCTTCGTGGTCGACGCCGACGGTCGCGCCGGCGCCCCGGTGAAGAACGATTCCAGCGGCCCGGGCCCCTTCGGCTTCACCTTCGCCGGTAACGACCTCCTGATCGTCTCCGAGCTCTCCGATGCCGCTTCCTCCTACCGGGTCGTCCAGGACGGGACGCTCACGGTGGTCAGCGGATCAGTGCCCACGACCGAGAATGGGGCATGCTGGGTGGTGACCAACAGCACCACCGATCCCGAATACGCCTACGTGTCCAACGCGGTGAGCGGCTCGATCTCCGGCTACCGCATCGACGAGTCCGGCGCACTGAGCCTGTTGAATCCCGACGGCCACACCGCTGTCGCCGTCGACTCGCACGCTGTCATCGACAGCGCCGCGAGCAGCGACGGCCGGTATCTGTACGTCCTGACCGGCGGTTTCAGTGAGACCAGCGCGGTACCTGTCACCTGCAACCCGATGACCATCAGCGCTTACCGGATCGAGACCGGCGGCAGCCTCACCAGCATCCCCGGCCCGGTTGGACTCGCACCCGGAACCCAAGGCATCGTCGCGATCTGACGGCGAGCGCGGGTGCTCTGACACCGCTGGTCCTCGCTCTCCCTCACCGGCGAGCGAGGACCAGCGGTACGTCAAGTCGGTCAAGGTGGGATACTTTGCTTTCCATGAGATAACGCCATGCTGATGAGGACCTTCCGCCGCTGGTTCCACCTGACGCCAGCGACCAGGAACGTAACCGGTCGATCGTGGCCCGCATGCCTACGTTGGCCCTGGCTGAAGTCCGAGCGGTCCGGTCTGATGCCGCGTCGAACTGGCTGAAGCGCTAGGTCACTCCATGGTTGTGTTTGGCGAGATGGATGCGGCCAACGCCTGTCAGGGCGACCAGCTCCGCACCGATGCCGATCACGATGGCCGCGACAGTGATGGAGTGCTCATTGATCCGCAGGCAGCCTGAGCCGTTCGACCGGTTGGCCCGTGACGTCGGCGATGATCTCGAAGTGCTTGTCCACGTGCAGCACGGTCAGGGCGCCGAGCTCTGCGGCCGCGGCGATGAGCAGGTCAGGGACGGACGGTGCTCGGTGCTGCCCGCGGTCGGCGAGCAGTGCCTGCACCGCGACGGCCCGGTCCTCGGCGGCCGGCGTGAGGTACTCGACCGGCATCATGGACAGCGGTCGTCGCCGCTGCACGAGGCGTACCTCGGCGCCGGACCGCACTGAGAAGCCGATCTCGAGGCGGTGTTGGTGGTGGTCTGCGCCCGCCAGCGTGAGCACTCGATCGTCACGAGCGCTCCCGATGACCTCGGGGCCATCGACCCCGATCTTCTCCTGGTTCCGGTGACTTGACTGTCCAGCGCCCGTGTCCGTGCTTGCGCCGACCGGTGATGGATCGGATCGACCACCGGTATATGGCCGTCGCTGAGCTGCTATCGGCCCACTCGACGAGGTCCTTCGTACCAGAAGTAGCACCGCCCTACTAGCCTGGGCACATGTCGGTTACCAAGATCTCAGTGTCGTTGGAGGACGAGACGCTCGCCGCTGCCCGCATCGCCGCGGAGGAGGCGGGGCTCAGCTTGTCGGCGTGGCTGTCGCAGGCCGCGCAGCACGCCGCGAAACTGGCTGCCGGGCGGGCTGCCGTCCGCGAGTACGAGGCCGAGGTCGGTGCCTTCACTCAGGAGGAGATCGACCGTGCCGACGAGATCCTCGACGAGCTGGGCGTTCGGCCCGCTGCCGGGTGAGCGTCGTCTATGACACCGGGGCGTTGCTTGCCGCCGAGCGCGGTGACCGGACCATGTGGGCAGTGCATTGTCGGGGTCTCGACCGTGCCGGCCTGGCTGTCGTCCCGGCCGTGGTGCTGGGCCAGGCGTGGCGAGGTGGACCGCAGCCGCAGCTCTCCCGCTTTCTGAAGGGCTGTGTTATCGAGTCTTTCGACGAGAACGCCGGGCGCGCGGTCGGCCGTCTGCTCCGCGATACCGGCACCTGCGACGTGGTCGAGGCACACGTCGTGCTCACCGCGCTGCGGTATCGGGCCGCGGTGTTCACCTCCGACCCTGACGACTTGCAGCGGCTTACCGCCGCCACGAAGATCCCACTCCGGCTGAATCAGGTGTAGCGAACCAGCTACGCGCCGCTGGGCAATCCTTGCAGGAATACCTGCGCAACACCCTGATCGCCCCAGGCGCAATGATTCAGCGGTGTTCTTCGGTCGCGACGCGGAGATCACCGACCTGCTGGACCGTCAGCATGCTCCGCCATACCATCGTGCCCGCTCCCTCGTGCCCAGAGACCGGCTTGGCGCGCGGCCCCACTTTGTAGCAGTCGAGCTACACTTGTGGTATGACCGAGATTCCGTTGCGTGAGCTGCGCAACGACACCAGCGCCGTACTGCGCCGTGTCGAGGACGGCGAGCGGTTCACGGTGACCGTCAGTGGCAGACCGGTGGCGCAACTCGTCCCACTCCCCCGCCGCAAGGCTTACCTCACCTGGGTGGAACTCACCAGAGCTCAGGCCGACCCTGGGCTCTACGACGAGCTGCGCGAGCTGCTGCCCGATACCACGGATGACATCGAGGATCCATGGGATCGGGCGCAGCGGCGGTCCCGGTGACGGTCGCACTGGCCGACACGTCGCTGTTCATCGCCATTGAGCAAGGACGGGCACTGCGCGCAGCACCGCCGCCGCGTTACCACGTCTCGGTTGTCACGCTCGGTGAGCTGCGGCTGGGCGTGCTGTCCGCTCCGGACCCCGAGACCAGCGCCACGAGGCTCCGCACCCTGATTGCTGCTCTTGAGGCTGATCCGCTCGTGGTGGACGAGGCGGTAGCCGACGCCTGGGCTGCCCTGCGAGCCCAGCAGCGGGAACGAGGGCGCCGGCTACCCCTCAACGACTCGTGGATCGCGGCGACCGCGATTGCGCACGGGCTGCCGGTCGCCACCCAGGACGATGACTACGACGACGTGCCCGGCCTGGAAGTCATCAAGCTGTAGCGTGGAGCATCTCCGCTTGTCAGCGAGCATCTGATCCGCCAACTGCCGCGCCAACCTCGCCACCGCGTTACATAACCTGGGTCATTACCAGCGAGCGGCCGAGATACACGAGCAGGCCCTGGCCAACTACTCGCGGATCCTCGGTCCAGAACATCTGGACCCTATGGTGGGCACCACCTCGCCGACGCGTCGTTCAGCCTCGGTGAGTACTGGCGGACGGCTGAGCTGTTCGCGCAGGTCGTGGCCGACCGCCAGCGGATTCTCGGCCGCAAGCATCCCGACATCCTGCGCAGCCGCCACCACCTCGCCTGGACGTTACGGGCGTTGGGGCAGTACCAGCGGGGGGCCGCTAGGAGGTGTTGAAGCCGTTTCGTGGTCTCCGGACGGCGGACGAATCGCTTCTGCGTCGGAGGACGGCACCAGCCGCGTGTGGGATGCGACGATCAGTATCGAGCAACTCGTTACCAACGCTCACCGCCGCCCCTCTCGCGAGCTGAGTGCGGAGGAACGACGCAACCTCATGCCTCCCTCGATCAGGGATTGATTCGGGATTGATCGGATCGACCACAGGATCCTCGAACTTCCGGGTTTACCGCTCGGGTTCTGGCGGTGGGTCGGCGGTTGCGGGGCTGCATAGCGCGCTGAGAATCTCGGTCAGCTGGGCGGACAGGTGTTCGAACTGGTGGCGTTGGTTGTCCTCGATCCGGTCCAGTCGGCCGCCGTACAGGTCGAGGGGTCTGTTGCAGCTCCTCGAACCGGTTGTTGTGGCGGTGGAGGACGCCGGTGGTACGGGCCTGGCTCTGGTCAACCTGCGACATCAGTTCGTACAGATCGTCGAGATTATGGCGGATCTGGCTGCGTTGCGCGGGAACTCCGGTTGCATCGTCACCCGCGAGAGCGTGGACGGCGCGGCCACCGTCAGCCAGCTGAGCAACCTCCACGCACTCGTTTCAGCCCCGGTGCGGCTAGACATGCGCCATACGACGTCATCGGCGGCGTTGGTAAGACCACCCTGGCCGCCGAGGCAGCCACCGGGCAGAGCGGGCAGGGCGTCGGGTGTTCTGGATCAGCTGGTATTGACTTGCCCGATGCGGAGTCCCTGCCATCGCTCTCACCTCGGGTCCGCCAAGATTCCCCCATGACGGTGCACGCCTTCGTCGACGAGTCCCGCCGAGGCTCGTATCTGTTGACGGCCGCAGTCTTGGAACCCAGCGAGTTGACGGTGGTCCGAGCCATGCTGCGGGGCTTGCGGCGTCCTCAAGATCGGCGGCTGCACTTCAAGGCCATGACCAGCCCGAGACGACGGACAACTGTCGCGCAGCTCGCTACGGCGAGACTGCGGTGTTGGGTTTACACCGGGCAGGGGGACCCCGAGGCGGCACGACAGGCGTGCCTCCGTCAGCTCGTGGGCGACCTGCTGAAACAGCGCTGCCAGCGCCTTGTGCTGGAGTCTCGCGGACCCAGCGATGACCGTCGCGACGCACGCACCCTCGCGACCGTACTCGCACCTGCGCCCAGCATCTCCGGGCTGGTCTATGAGCATCTGCGGTCCTACGAGGACCCACTGCTGTGGATTCCCGATGCGGTGAGCTGGTGTTACGGCGCTGGCGGCGACTGGCGCCGTCGCATCTCGCCGCTTGTCGATCGCATTATCGATCTAGGTACGGTGGAGCAGAAGCCTTGGGCAGCGCGAAGCCCGGGCCCCCGTCAGTGGCGGGACCTGCCCGGACTCACTTCCTCGACCCACTGGGTCTCAGCACGTCCCAGGATGCCGCAGGCTGCCCTATACCGCAACCCGCCAGCCTGCCGGCGTGGCTCTTGCACGCCGCGTGGCAAGCCGCGTGCGTTGAGCCGACTCCGGTCATCTCCTCTTCCCGGCCTCCTCCCACGGAACAGTCGGCTGGTCCTCCCCGAAGAGGACGTCGGCTTCCGCACGGTCCCGCTTCCCCCGCGACGTTCATGGGTGATTGTGGATCAGGCTGAGGAGCTGATCACGCTCTGCGGGGAGACCGAGCGCGAGGACTTCCTTGGCCTGCTCGCGAGTGCCTTGGACGCCGACCCGCGGCTGTGGATCATTCTGATCCTGCGAGAACGAGCCCACCCGCCGACGGGTGCGGCGCAGTGGCGCACCTTTGCCCCCTACCAGCAGGCGCTCAGTGAGCGGATGACCAGTGTCCTGCCCGACCGTCCGGACGTCAGCGATCCCGAGGTGGCCCGCCAGGCGGTCGGCTACACCTGGGAACGGTCACTGGACCAGCCCAGCGCCGACGGCCTGCCCCGGCCCGGATCAGCCCGCGATTACGGATCGACGGCCGAGCTGAACCTGCCGATCGGCGTTCAGACATGGCCGCAGAGCATTGGCGTTGACTAATTCTTCCCGATGTATCGCCACCGCGGCTGGCACGCCTATCAGCACAGCGATGAGTGTCCCAAATGGAATGGCCGCCCAGCCGATCCATTGCACAACTGTGATGATACCGAAGATGAGAATGAAAATAAGGGAGAGGAAAAAGTATATCATAGAGCCAACTGCGGCTATTGCGGTGAGAGGGTTGTCGTAGTCTAGTATCTTCGAGCACAACACGACGAGCAGTATCATCATTACTAACAGCACTAGGCTGGACAACCAGAGCCAGGCTAGCCATTCTGGTCCGAGCGGACTGGACCCGGTGATAGTGGTTACCGATTGGTAGGTTGTAATTCCGCACGTCCCGAGCAATGCCGCCACCGTGACCAGCCTTGTAACTGCCCACAATGCATTGGAGCTGCGCGGCGTCTCCGTGACCTCGACCCAATGCTTCTGCGTTACCGGGCTGTACGTGGCGATGAGTCTGCCCAGTACCTGGGCGCGGACGGGCCAGGTCAGCAGTTCGACCATGCGCCGATAACGTGGGTCGACCCACTGCCGGTCAAGTAGTTTCCCGGACAACTGGGTAGCCAACGAACTCGGCGCATCGCCGCGACTTGCCTGGTCGAAGGCGTCCCGCACATGGGAGTACCACATCTCGCTGAGCACCTTGATTTTCTGCTCATCGACGAATTCTCTGGCAAGATTTGTGGTCGGCTCTGCGTAACGCTGGTACCACTCAGGCACACGAGGTGCGTGCACCCGGAGCGCTGCGTTGATCCCGAGCGCGGCGATCGGCAGGCCGATCCGGGTGTCGATGCACTCAGCGTCTCGGGGAATGAGGTCGGCGGGCCCCTTGTCCAGCAGGTAGGCGACCCTGCCCATGATCGCGCGCATCGTTGTGGAAGTGCTTGGGGCGAACGGTCGCCAGATCCAGTCGTAGCTCGGCGTGGCCGGATCTGCCGTGTTGTCAGTACGGCTCAGGCCGTCCTCGACATCGGGATTGCGTAACAGCTCTGCCAGCCGCCATGCCGCTCTGGTCGCGACCTGCTCGGTCGCCCACAGTACCTTGGCCAGTGATTCTGCGGCGGCTGGAGTACCGATCACAGCGAGATCGTCCACGGCCCACACCTTGCCGTCACCGGCGTGGTCGGCGAGTACCGGAATCGCCAGCTCGCCCATGGCACGCAGAGCCGCGCGGGCGTCCGGGTCGCCCGGCGCCTGCGGGGCGAGCACCCGTGCCGCCTCGACTCGCCCGGATGCGGCGAGCGCACGAAACGCCGACGCGCGGCGAGACGACCTCAGCAAGTGAGTGAGATCTGTGAGGAGCCCGAGGACCTTGTCGCCGCGTGGCCGGGAGTCGGCGGCCACCGCGCCGAACGCACGGATGATCGCCTCGCTGTCATCGCCGCGCTTGCCCAGCCGAGCGAGAAAGTGGTTAATCACCTTGTCGGCCAGCTCGACGTCGATCCGCTTGGCGTCGGCAAGGCACTCCAGCGCGAGAACCCGGTGCCGCGGCTCGGCGGCGGCGAACACCTCGGCCACCACCGCGGTGCAGTCCCGGCCGTCCGCGCACCACAGCTTCACGGTCTCGCGCCACGCGTCCGGGTCAGCCCGGTAATGGGCCATCAGGCGGTCGGGATCGCCGGCGAGTTCCCGGGCGGCCAGGTACTCCTGCATGGTGAGGTGTCGGAACTGGTAGTGCCAATTGCTGCGGTCCAGCGGCACGAGGAGCTGGCTTCGGTCCACGATCTCGTCGAGTAACGGCTTGGCATGTGTGTCGTCCCGCTTCAGCTCGGGCAACGTTTGACCAATGACACGTAGCAGATCGCTACGAGACATGGCCAGCCGATCCGCTGGCTCGCTGGTCGGGGTCTCTTGCAGCGCCAGCGCGACTCGCTGCAATGCTGCCAGCTTCTCGCTGACGTCATAGGTGGTCAGCGACTTGCCGCGGCCGAGGTCAATGTCGCGCCCGAGCAGGTGCGCGATGGCTGTGTCGTAGAACTCGACCAGTGAGCTCGGCAGGGTTCGCCCGGTCTTGGCGAACACCTCAACGTGCAGATAAGCAATCATGGTCAGCAACAGCGGGCTGCGCGCCAACCGCATCAGCGGCGGGTTCTTGCGCAGCATGTCGAAGAGCCGGTCAGGACCGCCGACCCCCTCGATGCCAGGCCAGTTGGCGAGCAACCGGCGCACGCTCGCGTCATCAAACTCCGCGATCTCGACGACGTGACCGAACTCGGGCGAGCTGACCGTGGTAGACCGCGCTGCGGCAGGTCACCACCATCTGACAGTCCGGATAGGCCTTGGCCAGGTCACGCAGCTCACGAACCACCTGATCATGGTTGTCCCGGCCCACCTCGTCGAGGCCGTCGAACAGCAGCCGCAACCGGCCCTCGCCCAGTGCGTTCTGCACGAACGACGCCACGGCCTCCTTACGCCGATGCAGTCGGCCGCGATGCAGTTCCCCGACCACCAAGTCGACCAAGCTGTGCTCGCCGGTGTTGCAGCGGTGCAGGTCGACCAGTACCGGCACGGGCGGGCGCCGACCGGGCCGCTCGGCGGCCCAGATCAACATGGAGTTCTTGAGTAGCAACGATTTTCCCGCACCGGCCGGACCGACCACAACTGAGCGCGGCTCGGCTCGGATCCGCGCGTACACGTCCTCGCGCCGCTCGCCCCCCTCGTACTGCAACGGTACGTACACGGTGCGGATGTCGATCGACTCGGTGCTGAAGAAGCCGAGGGCGTGCTGGCCGTAGACGCTCTCGACGGCCTTGCGATAACCCATCAGCCTGTGGTTGCCGACTCGGCCCTTGCCAGCAAAGAACCGGCTGAAGGACCGCTCCCCCGCCTTCTTGACCCACTCCCCGAAGAATCCCCTGGCAACCCACAGCAGCACGGCGAGGATGAGCAGGAAGCCGAAACCGTACGGCAGGAGTTCGTCCATCGCGCTGCCTGCAGCAGGCGCCTGCCCGATTACCACCGCCACCCCTTCGTCGCACTACTCCATGACCAGCCGCACAGTTCCGTACAGTGATGTCGTTCGGTCCGGCGAGAACGCAACAGCTACCGGCCAGAGCTGCGGCCCTGAGTCTCGCGCCGCCCCTGCCCGTGTCCCACACTCTGAGAAGCAGGGCTGTAGGAGCATCGCCCTGGCTCGCCACTGGCGCCAAGTCGCGTAGCTTTGGCGCCATGCCTGCTGTGCAGATCAGGGACGTTCCCTCCGACGTGCACGAAGTGCTCCGTCGGCGGGCTCGGGTCGCTGGGCAATCCTTGCAGGAGTACCTGCGCAGCACCCTGATCGCCCAGGCGCGGCAACCCACCCTGCAGGAGATCTTCGACGAGGTGGAGCGCGATCCGGCGCCGGCGTCCGCACCACTGGCGACCACCACAGCCCTGGTGCGGGCGGTCCGTGACCACCCGTGATCGTGGTCGATGCCTCCGTCTTCGTCACGGCACTGGTCGATGACGGGCCTGACGGGCGCAGTGTGCGAAGTCGGCTGCACGGAGTAGAGCTTGTTGCCCCGGCTCCTCTGGATGTTGAGTTTCTGCACGCGCTTCGAGGTCTGGTGCGGTCGGAGCAGACAACGCCGGAACGGGCCGATCGAGCCATCGCTCACCTCGTGCGCACACCCGTACGGCGCGTCGAGTTACCTGCTGTCGCGTCCCGCACGTGGCAACTGCGCGACAACCTCACGTCCTATGACGCGGCGTATGTGGCCGTCGCTGAACTGCTCTCAGCGCCTCTCGTGACCGCCGATGCCCGCCTGGCCAAAGCTACCGGACCGCGTTGCGTCATCGAACTCATCCAGGGCATTCGCGCCGACTGACCTGAAGCGAACGAGCTAAGCGCCGCTGGGCAATTCTTGCCAGGGGAAGCCCTGTGCGGGTGCCTGTCCTGTTTCGATCCCAGGGCCACTAGCGGTATGATGATTGGTATGACAACCAAGATTGCGATCACGCTGCCCGACGAGCAGGTCGCTGCGGCCAAGAACGCCGTGGCGGAGGGGCGGGCGGCCTCGGTGTCTGCCTATATCTCCGCTGCGCTCGCTCGGCGGGCGGCCGATGAGCAGTTGCTGGAGATGTTGGTCGAGTTGGATGCGCAGGAGGGCGAGCCCTCGCCTGAGGACTACGAGCGGGCTGAGCGGGCGCTCGGGCTCCGGTGAGCGGCACAACGCTCGACACTGGGGCGCTGATCGCTCTGGAGGCTGGAGTTCCGTTCATGCGGGCTCTCGTCCGTCGCGCTGTGGAGCAACGGGTGCCGCTGGCCATTCCCGCAGCCGTCCTTGTGCAGGCGTGGGGTGGCAGTGGGGGTCAAGTCCGCCTCGCTCACCTGCTTCGAGCGTCGATCACCGAGGTGGTGCCGCTTGACCGGCTGGAAGCACTCACGGTCGGGAAGGTGTGTGCGCGGTCCGGCTGGTCCGATGTGGTCGACGTGTCCGTTGTGGTGTGCGCCCGCCAGCGTGGGCGCTCCATCATTACCAGCGACCCTGACGACCTGCGCGCCATCGACCCCGATCTTTCCCTGGTGGCGGTGACTTGACTGTCCGTTTCTTCCCCAAATTGACCAGCTCAGGCGAGCTTCCGTGGGCTTGGAGTTCCTGCAGCGAGAGCAGCTTCGTACCAGAAGTAGCACCGTCCTGTTAGCCTGGGTGTATGGCCGTCACTAAGATCTCGGTGTCGTTGGAGGACGAGACGCTCGCCGCTGCCCGCGTCGCCGCGGAGGAGATGGGGCTCAGCCTGTCGGCGTGGCTGTCGCAGGCCGCGCAGCACGCCGCAAAACTCGCTGCCGGGCGGGCCGCCGTCCGCGAGTACGAGTCCGAGGTCGGTGCCTTCACTCCAGAGGAGATCGACCGTGCTGACGAGATCCTCGACAAGCTGGGCGTTCGGCCGGTTGGCCGGTGACCCTCGTCTACGACACCGGCGCATTGCTTGCCGCCGAGCGCGGCGACCGAACTATGTGGGCAGTGCATCGTCGGGGTCTGGACCGTGCCGGTCTGGCTGTCGTCCCGGCTGTGGTGCTGGGCCAGGCCTGGCGAGGCGGACCGCAGCCCCAACTCTCCCGCTTTCTGAAGGGCTGCATCATCGAGTCCTTCGACGAGAACGCCGGGCGCGCGGTCGGCCGTCTGCTCCGCGATGCCGGTACCTCCGACGTGGCCGACGCCCACGTCGTGCTCACTGCGTTGCGATATCGGGCCGCGGTGTTCACCTCCGACCCTAACGACCTGCAGCGGCTTACCGCCACCATCAAGATCCGACTCCGACTACACCACGTGTAGCAAACCAGCGTTGGCGGCAAACGAGGCGCAGGGCAGATGGACCAGGCTGTGCGTCGATCAGATCGGCGAAGACCTGCACAATTGCATCTACGAAGTGCCCTTTCGTGCCTGGGCGCAGGAGCGTCAGCAACTCCTATCATTCCAGGTCCAAGGGCACTTCTGCGATTACGACACGCACAAATCTCCCTCCGCCTCCCGGACGACAGGGTCCGCTGGTTGACCGCCTGGCTACGCTACCTCGTAGCCGCCTGACGAGAGGAGGCGCAGATGGCGCAACCGATGCGTTCCGACGACCCGGACCGGCACAGCTGCCCGCAGTGCGCCTACCCCCTGCCTGAGCCTGACCGTCGTGACCTCGACGAGATCCTCGCGTCCATGACCATGGACAACCCCGAGTTCCGCGCTCGGGTCGAGGCCAGCCGGAAGGCGCAGGAAGCCGAGATGCGGCGAACTAGCCGTTACCCCACCATCGAGGACTACCGCAAGGTGTATGCCAGCCTCGCCCGCGATGGCGTCGAATGGCCCGGTGACGACGAGATCCGGCGCATGTACACCGGCCTCATCGCCCCGTGATCGGCGGGAAGGTTCTCGACCCCTCCGCGCTCGCCGCATACATCCAGGGATCCATCGGTATGGCAGCCTGGCTGGCAACCGCGAAGCTGACCGGCTTGGTGCTGTACCTGCCCGCGCTGGCCCTGATCGAGGCCCGCGCGGTGTTCCCCGACAGAGCGAGCACGCTGAACCGGATGCTGGGGGAAGCCCAGGTGGTGCACCAAGAGCTGGACCCTGCGGATGCTCCGAAGGTGGCCACGCTGCTCGCCCAGGCCCGGGTGTTTGACGCCACCGCTGGCCACGTGGTGCTGGTGGCCCGCCAGCGGGGGTGGTCGGTGCTGACCGCACACCCGGGCAGGGTACTGAGGGTCGCGCCAGACCTGGACGTCGACGAGCTGTGAGCCGGCGAGTTCGCGGTCGGGGATCTATTTGGTGTAGCTCAGGATGGCTGTTCCGCTGTCCAGGAGTGTGTTCGCGGTCAGTTGGAGCAGAGTCGGGGTGAAGTGGGTGTCGAAGAGGGGGATGCCGGAGCCGACTGCGACGGGGTAGATCTTCACGATCAGCTCGTCGATCTCCGGGAGGAGGGCGCCGGCCAGCTTCGCGCCACCTGCCAGCCAGATGCCCGCGCCCTGGGCCTGCTTGAGTTCGCGAACCGTGGCGATCGGGTCGCTGGTGATGCTCACGGCGGGGTCCGGGCTGGAGGTCAGGCTGCGGGTGGCGACGTACTGCTCCAGATGGGCGTAGGGGCTGGTGATCCCCTCGGCCAGGGCTGGGTCGTAGGTGACGCGACCCATGATGACCGTGTCGAAGTACCTGTTCTCCCGCTCGACGCCGAGTGAGATGCGGACGTGCGTCGGAAGGGTCTCGGGAAACTCCGCGACGATGTACTTTTTAACGTCATTGGTGAAGGGGAAGAAATCGATCGAGCCGCCGGGCCCGGCGATGAACCCGTCGACGGAGGATGCGACGTAGTAGGTGAGCTTACGCATCCGAACCTTCCGCTCGTCGTGACGAACGCGCGACGTCACCGCCGCCGTCCATCCGGACCGGTGATCGCCATCTCGGAAGGATGAGCCGCGCTGTGCGCGGTTATCGCTTCCGAGACGGCGATCATGGCGTGCGGCGCGTCGCCGGCGGTCGCCTTGCCGGTGCGGGGTTAGCCGAACTGGCCAGAGCGGATGCTGACGGTGAACGCGGCCCAGCCGGCGGGGGTGAAGCGGAGCGCGGGGCCGGTGGGGTGCTTGCTGTCCCGGACCGCGCGGCCACCGTCAGTCAACTGAGCGACCTCCACGCATTCGTTCCCGCCCCCGCTGCGGCTAGACTTGCGCCATACGGCGTGGGTCAGGTCATCCATGATGCCTCTTTCTGCCGATCACTCTGTCGAGTTCAGCAGCTCCGAGATCAGCACCAGGCTCTCGTCTGCACCGAGGGCCTGGTCTCGGAGCGCCGCGAAGAGCCTATCAAGCCGGGCCACGATCACCTGTTCGTCGATGAGGTGCCCGCCTACCGCGTACTCCTGGTAGGCGGCATCGGGCAGCGCCTCGTCAGGAAAGCTGAGCAGCGCGAACGATCCTGACATGCTCTGATGCATACCGGCGGAGAACGGCAGGATGCGCAGGTCAACGTTGGGCAGGCCAGCCTGTTCGACCAGATACCGGAGCTGGGCCGGAGCGATCGCCGGGTGGCTGGCGCAGCGCCGCAGCGCCGCCTCGGACACCACGGCGGAGAACTGCAGCGGCTGGGGATCGGTCAGCCGTTTCTGCCGCCGCATGCGCGCTGCGACCTGCCGATCCACCTCGTCCGGCTGGGTCATGTGCTTGGCCAGCAGATGAGTTTCGCGGGTGTAGGCCTCGGTCTGCAGCAGGCCGGGGATCAGTTCCAGCGTGAAGGTCCGCAGCGAGGACGCGTCGGCTTCCAGCCCGACGTAGGCGGCCAGCCACTCGGGGAGGCGGGCGGTGGACCACCAGCCGCGCTCGCTGGCTTCCAGCCGCAGCTCCTCCAGCGCGGCGTGCTCCTCCACGCTGGCGCCGTAGAGCTGCAGGAGTACCTTCAGCTCGGCCTTGCGCGGGGAGTTTCGCCCCGACTCCAGGTGCGTGATCTTCGTCGGTGAGCAGGCGATCTCGTCGGCAGCCACCTCGCGGGTGATGCCTGCGGCGGTGCGCAACCGGCGCAGTTCCATGCCGAGCTGGCGCTTGCGGAGGGTGGGACCAGCCATCGTCACGACAACCTAACCTTTCGTCCCGTTGGTACTTGCTAGACGTAACGTCACGGACTATGGTGCGTTACGCGGCAGCGGTAAGAGGAAGTGCCGCGCAAGCCGCCGGGGGTTGAGGTCCTCCCACTCCGCGGAACGGCGACGTAACTGCCCGCTCCCTGCCTTGAAGGGGGCTGGGCACCGCCTCGCCGACCGAACGGGAGACCGTGATGAACCCATGCGCGCCGGGGGCTCGATGAGCACCCCCGACGAGACTGACCGGGCCGGCAGGCAGGTGCCGGCGCCCGAAGCCCGGTGCTCAGCCGACGAGCCGCCAGCCGGGAGCTGGCCTGGAACGGCTCGATCTGGCCGTGCCGGGAGCCCACGGGCAGCGAGGGGGCCGAGGTGATGGATCCGGTGATCATGCAGCGCGACAACGAGCACGGCCGGGTGGTGGTGCCCGGCAGGCGCACCGACGACGGGGAGCGGTGCGCGCTGGTGGTGATCCACGAACGCAGCGGGGACTGGGCGTTCCTGCCCCACGGCGCGACCCAACTCGGCGTCCGGGTCTCCGGGGTGAACGCGGTCACGGTG